>NZ_JBEGDC010000007.1:0-276861 GCF_040196215.1 Microbacterium sp. KR10-403
TCGCCGCGCACCGCTGCGCCCACTCTTCGGGAGACCCCGCTGCGCCGGCCTTCATCGGCCGCTCCACATACAGGTCAGGGTTGGACGCGGCGAACTCGAGGATGTCGGCCAGCTGCTCCGCACGCCGCGCCGCCGCCCGATTCGCCTCATACTGGTCAGCCTCCGCCGACGCGAACATCGTGCGCAGCACAAAGAGGTCATCGACACGCTCGACCGGCTCCCCCGGGAACACCGCCTCTTCGTCCATACATCAAGATTAGCATATATCTACGATTCTTACGAGAGACTTCTCTCATCTTGAATAGGGAATGAATACGAGCCTGCCGAGGTTGCGGCATCCACTCGATCACTCCGCACGTCACGCCGCGAAATCTGCTCTGACATGGAGATTACTGCGAGCCCCCGACACCTCTACGCTATGTTCATGACACCGACTGCGATCCTGGCGTTCGCGGGCCTGTGCGTCGTGCTCGCACTGACGCCCGGACCCGACACCTTCCTCGTGCTGCGCTTCAGCCTCGCCCGCCAGGGTGCGGGGCTCGCGGCATCCGCCGGGTCCGCACTCGGCTCGATGGTCTGGGCCCTCGCCGTCGCGCTCGGGCTGGCCGCACTGCTGCAGCAATCGGCCGAGGCGTACCGCATCCTCAAGATCGTCGGCGGCCTGTACCTCATCTATCTCGGCGTCACCGCGCTGATCGCGAGCCGCCGCCACGGGTCGTCGTTCGAGACCGGGGCACGGCGCACGAGCCTGCCGTCCGGCTTCGTGGCGGGGATGCTGTCGACCATGCTCAACCCGAAGGTCGGGCTCTTCTTCCTGGCGATCGCGCCGCAGTTCATCCCCCGCGGGGCCGGCGCGCTCGGCAACACGATGCTGCTGGGAGCGGTGGATGCCGTCGTGGGCGGCGTCTACCTCGCGGTCGTCGCCCTGGTCGCGGCCCGCGCGGTCGCGTGGCTGAAGCGGCCGCGCGTCGCGAAGACGTTCGAGCGGGTGTCGGCGAGCATCCTCGCCGCGCTCGGCATCGGCACCATCGCCCTCAGCGCGACGGAGTAAGCCGCACGGCACACGAAAAGCGCCCCCTCGAGAGGAGGCGCTTTTCTTCTGTAGCAGGAGCGGGGCTTGAACCCGCGACCTCACGATTATGAGTCGTGCGCTCTCACCAACTGAGCTACCCTGCCGCGAGGCACCGCGACCGAGATCGTGATGCATGCGAGCCCCGAGTCAGGATTGAACTGACGACCCCTTCCTTACCATGGAAGTGCTCTGCCACTGAGCTATCGGGGCGTTTCCCACACTGTGGGCAACCAGAAAAGAATATCAGAGCCGCGCGCGAATACCGAACCGAGCGGCGCCTTGATGACGCGATACCGTCAGCACTTGTTGTGCGCCCGCAGCCACGGCAGCGGGTCGATCGGCGTCACGCCGTTCTGACGGATCTCGACGTGCGTGTGCGCGCCGAACGAGTAGCCGGTGTTTCCGGTGCGGCCGATGTACTGGCCGACCTTTACCTTCTCACCGGCGTGCACCTGGAGCGACCCGTACTGCATGTGGCCGTAGAGGCTGGCGACGTGCTGTCCGTCGATGACATGGTCGATGATGACCGCGACGCCGTAGCCCTGGTAGCCCTCCTGAGCCACGCGGACGGTGCCGTCGGCGATCGCCTGCACGTGTGCTCCGTTGCCGGGCGTGAAGTCGACGCCCTCGTGGAACTCGCCCGGACGCTGACCGAACCCGTACGAGATCGACACGCCCACCGCGAACGGCCACTGCACGGCGCACAGCGGGTTATTGGTGAACACCGCGCTGGACGCGTTCGAGATGCCGGTCGTCCCCGCCATCTCGACGAGCGTCGCCGTGCCGTAGCTGTTGCTCCGGTCGAGCTGGTCCGCAACCGGCTGGCTGTCGCCGGGAGCGACGTACGCCTGGATCTCGTCGTCGCCGGAAGCCATGACGTCCCCGGCCTGCTGGTTGGCGGCGACGCCGGTGAGCTGCTGGTCGACGGCCGCGACCGCCTCCGCGGGAGTCGTGGTGCCGACGGCGAGCAGGCCCACCGCGACGATCGCGCCGAGCGTCGCCGAGGTCGTCGCCATCCGCTTGAGAGAGACACGCGTCGTGGCCCGCTTGCGCGGAGCCTTGTGCTTCTTCTTCGCTGCGGGCGCCGGCTGCGCGGGCTCGTCCTCGACGACGCGCTCGGCGGTGAGTTCCTGCTCGTCGCGCTGCACAGGCGTCTCACCCGTGAAGGAGAACAGCCGGGCGGCGGCCTCGAACTCGTCGACGGTGGAGTGAGAAGTGGATGCCGCGGGCTCCGGCTCGGGAGCGGGAGCGGATGCCGCGGGCTCGGGGACCGGCTGAGGCTCGGGCGTGGGCTCAGGCTGGGGCGTGGGCGCCGTCGCCGGCTTCGGCGTCGAGAGAGAGAAGGATGCCGTCGACGGCAGAGAGATCGACGCCGTCGACACGGGCTCGAGCGGAGCCGATGTCTTGTCGACCGGAGCAGCCGGGATGATGGGAGTCTGTCCGGTGGCCAGACGGCGCGCGCGTCGGGTGAGCGGCGTCGACGTCGATGCGGGCGCCTCCACCACAGGCATGGGCTCGGGTTCGGGCTCAACGGAAGCAGCCGGCGCAGTGGCGGGAGCAGGTGCAGCGACCGGAGCCGCAGCATCCTTCGCCTGTCCCCAGATGATCGCGGGACGCTCCACCGGTCCGGTCGACCGACGGCGCAGTTCAGCTCTGCTGATCTGCGCATCCGCCGACGTCTGCTCAGGCGTCGTGGCGGTACGGGCGGAGCGTCGCGTGCGCGCGGGCTCAGCCATAGGGGCGTCAGAAGACAAGGGGGAGGCGATCTCTCGGGTCAGGTCGCTGGGGGCAACAGACGGGCGTCGAACTGTAATCATCTCCGCCGTTCGGGGGACGCGAAGATAACGAATGGGTAAACACTACCCCGACGAAACTGAAAATGCCATGCACGCGCCCTGATATATCGTCAGCGGCCGTCGATGGCTTCGTCGAGCCTGCCGAACAGCTCGGCGCCGGCGGCGATCGTGAGCGCCGTGCCCGGTCGGCCGCCCGGGAGACCTCCCACGCGCCCTCCTGCCTCTTCGACAATGAGGGCGCCGGCGGCGTGATCCCAGGGGTTCAGGCCCCGTTCGAAATAGCCGTCGAGCCGGCCCGCCGCGACATAGCTGAGGTCGAGCGCCGCCGAGCCGATGCGCCGGATGTCGCGCGCGAGCGGCATGACGCGCTCGACACGGGCGAGGTCGCCGGCGTGCGTGGCGGGGTCGTAGCCGAAACCCGTCGCCAGCAGCGCGCCGGCATCGGGGGCGTGCGCCGCCACGGCGAGCCTGCGCGGCTCGGCGTCGCCGGCGCGCAGCCAGGCTCCCCCTCCGAGCGAGGCATGGAACAGCTCGCCGAGCGCCGGCGCGTACACGGCACCCGCGAGTGCGCGCCAGCGCGTCGGATCGGGTTCGCCCTCGACCGCCGCGACGCTGACGGCGTACGAGGGGATGCCGTAGGCGTAGTTCACGGTTCCGTCGATCGGATCGACGACCCAGGTGACGCGCGAGGTGCCCGGTTCGGCTCCGGACTCCTCGCCGAAGAACCCGTCGTCGGGCCGCTCGTGCGCGAGACGCCCGCGGATGAGCGCCTCGACCTCGCGATCCGCCTCCGTGACGATGTCGGCGAGCGCCGACTTCGTGGCGGCGATGTGCACGCCCTCCTCGCGGCGACGCCGCGCCAGTGCGCCCGCCTCGCGGGCGATGTCGATGGCGAGCTTCTCGAGGTCGGCGGGGGTCGGCGAGGCGGTCATGCCTCCACGGTACGTCTGATCGCGCCGGCGATCATCGCTGGCCGGGCAACGGAGGCGGCGGCGGGTAGTCGCCGTATCCCGGTGCGGCGGGGGGCTGCGCGGCCGGGGGCTGCGCGGCGGGCGCGGGCCAGTCCGGCTCGGCCGGCGTCGCATACGGGTCGACGTACGGCCGGGCCTGCGGCTCGGGTGCGACGGCGGGCGCCGGCTCGGGTGCAGGCCACGCCTGCGCGGGCACCGGCGCCGGCGCGGGTGCGGCGGGCGCAGCATCCACCGCCGGATAGACCTGCGTCGGGTAGCCGGTGTAATACGCGTTCCAGTCGGGCTGCCCGTCGGGCAGAACGGGCAGCGGGGTGACACCGTCGGCGTAGGTGGGCCAGCCCTGCGGAACCCCGGCAGGGCGCGCAGCGGCCCGATGCGGCGCGAACAGAGCATTGACGAGCGGCACGAGCGCGGTGCCCACCGCGGCCAGGATCGCGATCGCCACGGTCAGGCGCCAGTAGATGTCGTAGAAATGCACCCACTCGCTCAGCATGAGCGGGAAGACGAGGGCGAGTGCCAGCAGGGCGACCAGCACGATCGTCACCCACGCGACGATGCTCGTGAACGTGGTGCGGTGGCGATCCCACGCCTTCACATACAGGCGCACGTGCAGCACGCCCAGCTGCAGGATCAGCACGATGAGCAGGAAGGAGAGGAACCGGCCCGCTCCCCCGCCGAACTCGTAGCCGCCGAACTCACGGAACGGCAGCCAGATCATGACCGCGCCGATCAGCAGCGTCACGACCCACACGACCATGCTCGTCAGCGCGAACCAGACCGGCCGGCGCGGAGCGAGATGGGTGTCGAGCAGCGCGACGCCCGAGAACGCCACCATGAGCAGGATCGTCAGGAAGGCGCGCCACACGATTCCGTTGGCCGACCCGAGCAGCACCATGATCACGCATACGACGGCGGCCGCGATGAGCGCGCCGATCGCCACCCAGATCGCGACGCGCAGCAGCTTCGCGTTCGCCGTCTCCGCTTCAGGAGGTGTCACCTGCGGCATGGTCATGAGAGTCCTCTCGTCGACGGGGCACATCCGTGGTCCCATCCTGACACGGGCGGCCGACAAGATGAGAGGGGATGCCGCGGATCGGTGGAGAACCGGCACGACTAAGCTCGTTCAATTCGATCATCAAAGGAGTGGGGAACGTCCATGCGCGTCTTCGTCACCGGTGGGACCGGGTTCATCGGTGCCGCCGTCGTGCGCGATCTGCTCGCCGCCGGCCACACCGTCACCGCCCTCGCGCGGTCCGCGTCGTCGGCCGACAGGCTGCACGCGGCCGGTGCCGAGCCGGTCGCGGGCGATCTTGCCGACACGGAGACGATCCGGGATGCCGCGGCCCGCGCCGATGCGGTCATACACACCGCCTTCGACAACGGGAAGGCGCTGCTGTTTCCGCTGCGCAGCCGTGTCGAACGGCGCGCGCTGCGTGCCGTCGGCGCGGTCTTCGCCGGCACCGACCGGCCGCTGATCGCCGCGGGCGGCTTCGCGCCGGTGATCGCGACGGGGCCGCTCTTCGTCGAGACGGACGCGGCGTCGCCGAAGGCGGGCCCCGCCGGGCGCAACGTCGAGCGCACGATCATGCGGCTCGCGGGCGACGGCGTGAACGCGTCGATCGTGCGCCTGCCGGTCGTGCACGGCGACGGCGACCACTTCACCATGCCGCGGTTCATCGCGCTGGCGCGCAAGAACGGCCGCTCGGCCTACCTCGGCGACGGCGCCAACCGGCTGCCCGCCGTGCACAACGTCGACGCGGCACGAGTCTTCCGGCTCGCCGCGGAGCGGGCCGTCGCCGGCTCCCGCTATCACGCGGTCGCCGAAGAGGGCGTGCCCGCACGCGACATCGCCGAGGTCATCGGACATCGCCTCGGCGTGCCCACGGTCAGCCTCTCGGCGCGCGAGGCGCGTCGGCATTTCGGCCTCTACACCGGCTACGCGACCGGCGACGGACCGGCCTCCAGCACCATCACGCGTGACGTGCTGGGGTGGATGCCGCAGGGCCCGGGCCTACTCGAAGACCTCGACCGTGCGGAGTACTTCGCGGGGTGACCGGGAGTGGGTGACACTCACCCTTCGGGGTGAAAACCCGGTCTTCCGACCCCGGCGAGTCCGCGAGGTGTCATGCTGATCGCCAGAGATGAACAGGTGTCCGCCTGGTGCGGATGCCGTCCGGCGGGCCCGTCCTGCTGTCCGCCTTGTGGGCCCGCCGGAGTCTCGTGACGAGAGGCAGGCCCTCATGGATGAGCACCGGCAGTCCCCGTTCGGTCTGGAGACGGCGACGATCCGCGAGCTGCTGGTCGAACTCGAGAGAGTCGAGCAGGATCGCGAGCGCGAGGACTGCCTGCGATTGAGGTCGCGCGAACGCATGCTCACGGCGGAGCTGCGACGGCGTCGCGAGCGGCTCGCGCAGTGACGGGCACCGAACAGATCCGGGTCGCCGTCGTCAACGACTACCAAGTCGTCGTCGAGGGTGTGGCCGCGATGCTCCGCTCCTACAGCGATCTCGTGCGCGTGGTCGAGCTGGACGTCAACGCGCGCCCGGTGGAGCGCGTCGACATCGCCCTCTACGACACCTTCGCCGCCCTGCCCGGCAACCAGGCCGACATCCGTCGCCTGGTTCGCGACGGCCACGTGAGACTCGTGGCCGTGTACACCTGGAACCTCGACCACGAACTGATCGAGGCTTCGCTCGACAACGGTGCGAGTGCGTATCTCTCCAAGGAGCTGCCCGCAGCGAAGCTCGTTGAGGCGCTGATCGCGGTTCATGCCGGACGGCAGCCGGAGGCCACGCACTCGCACCGTCTCACCTCACCGATCGGGAACGACTGGCCGGGCCGCGAGGAGGGACTGACGCTGCGCGAGAGCGAGGTCCTCGCGCTCATCACCCAGGGCCTGTCCAACGACGAGGTCGCCGAGCGCATGTATCTGTCCGTCAACTCGGTCAAGACGCACATCCGCACCTGTTATCGGCGCATCGGCGTCACCAACCGCGCGAATGCGGTGCTCTGGGGCATCGACCACGGCTTCCGCCCCGCAACGGTGCGCACGCTGACGAGCGACGGCGGACAGACCGTTTGAGGCCCGGGTCCGGCCCGAAAGAGTTCAAGGGCCCCGCTGATGCGGAGCCCTTGGACATGTGGTGGCAGGTGAGGGATTCGAACCCCCGAAGTCGAAGACGGCTGATTTACAGTCAGATCCCTTTGGCCGCTTGGGTAACCTGCCAAGTGCGCACCCGCCCGGCTTTTCCAGTCGACCAGAGGCGCGAGAAACAATATTACCCGGTCCGGAGGGATGCTGCGAACCGGGCGGATCGTCACGTGCCGAGGCGGTCCAGATCCATGGCGACGGCGTCGGGATGCCGCAGCAGCGCCCCCTGAAAACGCACGGTGGCCGCAGCCACACGCATGGCCTGCACGAGCGCTTCCTCCCATGCGACGGCGTCGGCCGGGGCATCCCGGATCATCGACGCGACGAGCGAGGAAAGCACGGCATCCCCCGCCCCCATCGTGTCGACGACCGGTCCCGGCAGCGACACCACCGGCGCCGTCACCTCGACGCCCGCCGCCTCGAGCGAGGCGCCCTCGGCGCCGGCCGTGGCCACCACGGCATCGGCGCCGGCCTCGACGAGCTGACGCCGCACGACGTCAAGATCGCTCGCGTACAGCAGCCGCGCGTCGTCGTCGCCCACCTTCACGAGCGCGCAGCGCGGCACGAGCGACGCGAAGCCGCGCACGAACTCCGCCCGGTCGTGGAGCATGCCCGATCGCGGGTTGGGGTCGATGGCCAGCGGCCGCTCCCCCACCGCCTCGGCGAGCGCCGCGGTCTGCTCGGCGTCGTCGAACGGGAAGCAGCTGACGACCGTGAACGGCGCCGCGACGATCGCCTCCCGCTCGGCGGCACCGAACGACACCCGGCGGTGCTGTGCGGCGTCGTTGAACTCGTACACGGGCTCGCCGGCGGTGCGCGTCGACACGGCCCGCGACGATCCGCGCGGGCCGGGCGTGGCCAGCAGCCCCACGCCGTAGTCGTGCAGGTACGCGCGGATGTGCTCGCCGGCCTCGTCATCGCCCACCATCGCGATCAGCGTCGCGGGCACGCCCAGCCGCACGAGCCCGACGGCGACGTTCAGCGCGGCGCCGCCGACGAGCTCGGTGACCGAGCGTCCGTCGCGCAGCTCGTCGATGAGGGCGTCGCCGATCACGACGACGGGTGCGGCATCCTGATCCATCCCGTCAGTCTAGAAAGGCTTAGGCCGTCGCCGGCGGCGCGACCACGCCGGGCAGCAGCCAGGCGGCGAACACCGGCCCTTCGGCGGTCAGCACCGCCGAGCCGTCTTCGGCCACCCCGAGCGTCGCCTCGCCGAACACCTTCTCGGCGCCGATGCCGCCGATCACCAGCGGTGCCGGAAGCGCCACGTCGACCCGCCCGCGCGAGGCGAGCACGAGCACGGCGTCGTCGGCGCCCTCGCGCACGAACACGATCGTGTCGTCGTCGACGTGCAGCCAGCGCAGCCCGCCGGTCTGCAGCGCGGTGTACCGGCGTCGCAGGCCGATGAGGTCGCGGTACAGCCCGATTCGCTCGGCGATCTCGGGCTCGTCGACGCGGTCCCACGGGATCGGTGTGCGACTCTGCTCGCCGTCGACGCCGACCAGTCCGAACTCATCGCCCGCGAACACGACGGGCAGCCCCGGCAGCGTCATCGACAGCCCGACGGCCAGCGGCACCGTGTCCTCGGCCGCGTACGTCGCGAACCGTGCCGTGTCGTGCGTGTCGAGCGGCTGCATGCATCCCAGCCGCACGCGCCACGGGATCTGCGACGTGAACCGCTGCAGCTGATCGACGAACTGCCGCGCCGTGTAGACGGGCAGCCCGGTCGGGATGCCGAAGAACCACGCGTCCTCGTTCGGTCCCGCCAGCCACGCCCATACACCGCGCGTGAACGCCGGGTAGGTCATGGCCCCGTGCCAGGCATCGCCCTGCAGGTCGCTGGCGGCGTCGTTCGTCGACTCGCCGAGCAGCAGCGTGTCGGGGTTCACCTCGACCATGGTGCGGCGCAGGATGCCACGCACCTCGCTGTTGAGGTCTTCGGCGCCCAGCCGCCCGGTCATGTTGGCCACATCGATGCGCCAGCCGTCGGTGCGATACGGGGCATCCAGCCACTTCGCCACGATCGAGTCGCCGCCCTCGATGAACCGGCGGCGCAGCTCGGGCGAGTTCCAGTTGAACTTGGGCAGGCTCGGCACGCCCAGCCACGACTCGTACTCAGTCTGCTCGGCGTTGCGGAAGTAGTAGAAGGCGCTCTCGGGGGCACCCGGATGACCATGCGCGGCGACGAACCACTCGTGCGCATCGCCGGAGTGGTTGCTCGTGAGGTCGCCCATGATGCGCAGGCCGCGCGCGTGCACCGCCTCGATCAGACGCAGATACGCCTCGTCGCCGCCCAGCAGCGGGTCGACCGCGTCGAACCGCGACGCGTCGTAGCGATGGTTCGACCGGCCCGGGAAGATCGGCGTGTGATAGACGAGCGTCGCGCCCAGGCCCTGGATGTGGTCGAGATGCTCGACGATGCCGTCGAGATCGCCGCCGTACACCTGATGCCCGCGACCCGGCTGCTCGGGGTCGACCGGGTCGCCCCACTCGGCCGGGATCGCCCAGTCGGGCAGCTCACGGTCATCGGCCGCCGCCGAGCGCGCGAACCGGTCCGGGAACACCTGGTACAGCACGGTGTCGGCCAGCCACTCCGGCGGTGTGTTGCCGGCGACGAGCGCGAAGTCGACCCCGTCGAGCGCCTCGAGCGCGGTGTGTCCGCCCTGGCTCAGCGATGACGACGTACCGTCGTCGTGCACGAGCGCCCAGCGGTAGCCGTGCCGCGGGTTGGCGACCGTGATGCGCGCCGACCACCACTCCCATCCGTGGGCTTCGCCGTCGCGGGACGCCTCGACCCACACCGGCTCATGGTCGGGATTCGACCTCACGAACGCTCGGGCGACGGCCCGGGTGCCCCGGGGCACGCGCAGGCGCACGATCACCTCGTCGCCGAGCGCGGCGTCCTGAGTCGAGACGTGCAGGGGCGAGCCGTCGTGGTGCGGCGTGAGCATGGGACTCCTCGAGGACGACGCTTATTTGACGCTGCCGGCGGTGAGACCCCCGACGATGTACTTCTGCAGCGAGAGGAACAGCGCCATCGGCAGGATCGCCGCCAGCACCGCGCCCGCGGCGAACACGCTCCAGTTTCGCGCGGTCTCCTGCGAGACGAACTGGTACAGGCCCACGGCCAGCGTCTGCTTCTCGGGATCGACGAGGATCACCGACGCGATGACGAAATCGCTCGTGGTGCCGATGAAGCTCAGGAGCCCGATCACCGCGAGGATCGGCGCGACCAGGCGCAGGATGATCGTGAAGAAGATGCGCGCGTGACCGGCGCCGTCGATCTTCGCGGCCTCGTCGATGGAGGCGGGCACGGTGTTGAAGAACCCGTACATGAGGAAGGTGTTCACGCCGAGCGCGCCGCCCAGGTACACCATGATCAGGCCGATCTGCGAGTTCAGCCCCAGCACCGGGAAGATGTCGCCGATCGCCGACATGAGCAGGAAGATCGCGACGAACGCGAGGAGCTGCGGGAACATCTGCACCAGCAACAGGGTCAGCAGGCCGAAGCGACGCCCGGTGAAGCGCATGCGCGAGAACGCATATGCCGCCAGCGCACAGAGGATCACGGTACCGACCGCGGTGCACAGCCCGATGACGATCGTGTTGAGGAACCAGGCGCCGTAGGGGCGCGTCGGGTCCTGGAACAGCGCGATGTAGCTGCCGATGTCGATGGTGCTGAACAGGCCGTTCGCCGTCAGCAGCGTCCCACCGGGGTTCAGCGACGCCGACAGCACGTACACGAGCGGGAACGCCGCGAACACGAGCATGACGATGCCGATGATGTGGCGCCAGCCGGTCTCGCGGAACCAGCGCGGGAAGGGACGCCGGGGCTCGGGGGCGGGCTTGCCGGAGCGGGATGCCGCGGGTGCGGCCGCGGTCAGCGTCGAGGTGTCGGTGGCCATGTCAGTTCAGCTCCTCGAGCGTCTTGGTCTGGCGGAAGCTCAGGTACGAGATGAGGGCGACCAGCACGAAGATGATGATCGAGAACGCACTCGCCAGGCCGTAGTCGCGATCGGCGCCCACGAAGGCGACCTTGTAGACCATCGAGATCAGGATGTCGGTCTGTCCGACGTTGATGCTCGCATCGGCCATGCGCGGGCCGCCGCCGGTGAGCATGTAGATCAGGTTGAAGTTGTTGAAGTTGAACGCGAACGACGAGATCAGCAGCGGCGCGACCGACACCAGCAGCAGCGGGAACTTGATGTGCCGGAAGATCTGCCACACGCTCGCGCCGTCGACACGGCCGGCTTCCTGGATGTCTTCGGGGATCGACTGGATGGCGCCGGTGCAGACGAGGAACATGTACGGGTAGCCGAGCCACAGGTTCGTCAGCACGATCGCGAACTTGGCCAGCCACGGATCCTGCAGCCACGGTATCGACGCCCCGCCGAAGAGCACCTGGTTGATGAACCCGAAGTCCTGGTTGTACATGCCCGCCCAGACCAGCGCCGACAGGAAGCCGGGGAAGGCGTAGGGCAGGATCATGATCACCCGGTAGAACTTCTTGCTCTTCATCCGCGGGTCGTTGAACACGATGGCCAGGAACAGCCCGAGAACGAAGGTGGTCGCCACGGACAGGATGGCGAACACGAACGTCCAGATGAGCACGGAGAAGAACGGCCCCCGGATCGACGAGTCGGTGAACGCGCGCACGAAGTTGTCGAAGCCGACCCACACCTGCCACCCGGGCAGCAGCTGCGTGCCGTCGTCGGCGGTGAAGGCGCCGCGCCCGTCATCGTGATAGACGACGCCGGTCTTGGTGTCGGTCATCGTGTCGGCGTCGGGATCCCAGTGCAGGGTCGACGTGAACAGGTACGCGTTCGAGCCGTCGGTGGTCTTCAGGAATCCGTCGTTCGGATCATCGGTCAGCGGCACGGAGAGGGCGCCGATGGCGTCCTGGTTCTGCACGATCGCGCCGAAGTCGAGCGTCGTGAAGCCGGGCGCACCGTCGGCGGTGGCGCCGTCGACGGCCTCGAGCGGCTTGTCGTCGCCACCCACCTCGAACGCGCCGGTGTCGGGGTCGGTGGTCAGCAGATAGAAGGACCCGTCGCGCTCGAGCACGCGGATCGGGTAGGTCGGCGAGTCGTCGACGCGGGTCTGCGACTGCAGCAGGAGCGCGGAGACCGCGTCGTCCTTCGTGGAGTTGTGCCCGGACCCGTAGTTGGTGAAGGCGATGTAGCCGGAGTAGACGACCACGAAGATCTGGAACACGACCAGGAAGATGAGGCCCGGCGTGAGGTACTTGGCCGGTAGCAGGCCGGGCTTGAGGTAGACGACGTTGACGAGCAGCGTGACCGCTCCGATGATCACCGGCACCAGCCAGTTGCCCTGCGAGAGCAGCGCGAGCATCGCGTAGATCACCAGCGCGTCGATCACGCCGAGCAGCACGATCTTGACGAGCCAGACCTTCCACCCGGCGGACGCGGCCTCGGCGATCGCCGCTGCGCGCTTGCGGCGGCGGCGGGTCGCGGCATCCACCTCCACCTTCTCGGGCTCATGCTCGAGGATCGGAGCTGTCATCGTCGACTCCTGTCTGCAGGCTCCCGCCTGCGAGGTACGAGGTGGGGCGGCACCTCTCGCGATGCCGCCCCACCCAGGGGTACTACTTGAGCTTGGCCTCGATGTTGGAGGTCATCTTCTGCCAGCTCGACACGGGGTCGGAACCCTTGATGATGGCGGCCTCGGTCTTGCCCCAGTCGTCCCACACCGAACCCATCTGCGGGATCGACGGCATCGGCACGGCGTTCTCGCCGACCTTGCCGAAGCCGGCGATGATCGGGTCGGACTGCGCGGCCTGGTAGGCCGTGCTCAGTGCCGGCGGACGGCCGCCGGCCTTGTACAGCGCGGTCTGCACGTCTTCGGTGGCGATGTAGTTCACGAGGAAGTCGGTCGCCGCCAGCGCGTTCTTCGACTTGGCGCTCAGGAAGAACGTCTGCACACCGGCGAACGGCGCCGCCGTCTCACCACCGGCCGACGGGATCGGGTCGACGGCCACGTCGATGCCCTTGGCCTGGGCGTCGGCGACGTTCCACGGACCGGTGAGGAAGTAGGGCGCCTCACCCGCGAGGAAGGCCTCCTTGGCGAGGTCCTGCGACAGGTTCAGGTTGATCACCTTGGTGCCCTTGTTGCCCTGCGAACCCAGCCACTTCGCGAACGCCTCACCCGAGGAGTCGCCGATGGTCAGCTTGCTGGCGTCGTACGAGCCGTCGGCGTTCTGCGCGAACACCGAGTTGCCGAACGAGGTCTGGAACGGGTACAGGTGGTACGGGTCGGAGCCCTGGGCGTCCTGACCGACCAGGAACGGGTACTTGGTGCCGGCCTTCTCACCCTCGGCGATCATCTCGTCGAAGGTCGCGGGCGTCGAGTCGGCGAGCTTGGTGTTGCGCAGGATCGCGATGTTCTCGATCGCGTAGGGCAGACCGTAGGTCTTGCCGTCGTACGTGACCGCCTGCACGGCGACCTTCTCGAACTGCGATGCCTTGTCACCCAGCTCGATCGGGGCGATGACGCCGTCCTGCACGAAGCCGCCGGTCCAGTCGTGACCACCGATCGTGAGGTCGGGGCCCTTGCCGGTCGGGACCTGTGCGGTGAAGTCCTGCTGGATCTTTCCGTAGTCCTTGACGACCAGGTCGACCTTGATGCCCTTGTCCTTCTGGAACTCGGCCGCGACGTCCTTCAGCGCGCGCGCCCGGTCGGCGTCGACCCAGACGGTCAGGGTTCCGGATGTGGTCTTCTTCGGCTCGCTGGCTGCCTGGCCGGAGCAGCCGGCAAGACCCAGCATGCTTCCGGCGATCAGCGCCGCGATGGCGACGGCGCCCTTCTTGTTCACCCTCATCGGTGTGTGCCTCTCTGGAATCTGTGCGCGCGACTCTGCGTGAGCCCTCGCGCTCGGAACGCCTGCGATGCAAGCGCTTACATTGTTACCCACAAGTCTCGATCGCACAATCTCGGGATTGCGTCGATATCGTCTCGTGACATTTCCGCGTCGTCTGAACGCTTCATGGAAGCGGTTGCATGGAGGGCGAAGAGGATGCCGCGGCGCGGCGCGATGACGGCCGGATAGACTCGCGGCATGGCTGACTCATCCTTCGACATCGTCTCCAAGGTCGATCATCAAGAGGCCGACAACGCCCTCAACCAGGCCCGCAAAGAGGTCGAACAGCGCTACGACTTCAAGGGCACCGGCGCCACGATCGAGTGGAGCGGCGAGCAGATCCTGATCAAGGCGTCGACCGAGGAGCGCGCGAAGGCCGTGCTCGACGTCTTCGAGTCGAAACTCATCAAGCGCGGCATCTCGCTGAAGAGCCTCGACATCGGCGAGCCCGTCCAGGGCGGCAAAGAGGTGCGCATCACCTCGAGCCTGAAGGACGGCATCGCGCAGGAGAGCGCGAAGAAGATCACCAAGCTCATCCGCGACGAGGGGCCGCGCTCGGTGAAGGCCCAGATCCAGGGCGACGAGCTGCGCGTGCAGTCGAAGAGCCGCGACGACCTGCAGGAGGTGCAGCGCCTGCTCAAGGCCGCCGACCTCGACGTCGATCTGCAGTTCGTCAACTACCGCTGACACACATCTGTCGCTGAGCCCCAACCTCAGGATTCCCTGAAGACAGCGTGCCGTGTCCCCCATTCGGTGGACACGATCACGGTGACCCGATACCTTGAGATCACTTGAAGCACTGGGGGCGAGCATCCACTGGACGCCGCGCCGCCGAGACGGACTGGGGAGTCATCGGATCGGCTAGGCGTCGTCGATCAGCATGCTTGTGTGGCAGAGAGTACGTGGGTACCGCGAGTCGTCGCCGATTGGGGAACCGAGCCTCGCGGCACCCACGCTGGTTGTGTGAGAGCGGCGAGCCCGTCTGGGGAACAGGCGCGACGTCGAGCTGGGGACTCGACGTGCCGCGACAACCTGCTTCAACGGTAGATCACGTCGCGCCGCCGTGTCGAGCGCGCCGCGCATGTTCGAAGATCTCGCTCAGCGGTCGTGAAGCTCGGACACAAGCCAGCGGCTCAGCGCCGCGTATGCATCGGCGCGCGGCGCGACCGCCGACAGGAAGACGTCGTGGATCGCCCCGTCGATGCGCGCGATGGTCACCAGGCGCCCGAGACGCGTCGCTGCCTTCGCGATGTCGTCGACGACCAGCACGGAGTCTGTACGGGTCATCTGCTCGGACCAGGTGAGCGGTGGCGTCGACCGCGCCGACAGCAGCACCAGCACGGGGCACTCGAGGCCCAGGCCCGCACGCACGCGCCGGTGCCCGTCCAGGATGGCGGCCAGCCATCCGGCATGCACGCGGAAGCCGCGCGCCGGGCGCCAGTCCTCCCGATACCCGGCCACCGGGAGGGCGCCGACCTCGTGCTGCGCACGCGTGTAGAACCCGAAGTCGACGACGGGGTTCAAGCCGCGCGGGTCGATGCGGGCCCGCGCGTTGACCAGCGGCGCGACCGCGCCCCGCCCGATCGCGCCGAGCTGCAGTTCGAGCCACGGGCTGTTCAGCACGAGCGCCGCCGCCCGCCCGGGATGCCGCGCCGCCCACAGCGAGAGCACGAGCCCTCCCGTGGAGTGGCCCAGCAGCACCAGACGGCGCGAGGTCGCGGCATCCTGCCCCTGTCCCATCGCCTGCAGCGCGGCCTCGATGTCGGCGTCGTAGTCGTCGAGCCGCCCGATGTCACCGGGAGTCTGCCCCGGTCGCAGGCTGCGCCCGTACTTGCGCAGGTCGAGCGCGTGGAAGCGCGCCCCGCGCGCGGTGAAGAACTGGGCCGCCTGCGGCTGGAAGAAGTAGTCCGACCAGCCGTGCACCGACAGCACGTCGACGCCGGCCAGCGGCAGCCTGCGCAGGGTGCGGCGCGGGATGCTGCGCACCAGCGTCGCCACGAGGGGGCCCTCTTCATCGGTGCCCAGGGGCAGCGTCAGCTGCTCGAACGGCGGGCCGAGGAGGTCGGGCTGCCAGTCGTCCATGCCCCCAGCGTAGGGTGCGGTCAGCGCGTGCGGACCGTCCACGCCGCGGCGGCCAGCGCCAGCACGGCGAACGCCAGCGCGATGACGGCCATCGGCACAGCCGTGTGCTCGCCCCACAGCCCGACGAGCGGCGAGACCACCGCTCCGACCAGGAACTGCGATGCGCCCAGCAGCGCGGCCCCGGATCCGCGGGCCTCGTCGGCACGCGCGAGGGCGAGCGCCGACGCGTTCGACATCGTGAACCCGGTGCCGCCGGTGAGCACGAACGCGCACACGATGAACGACGCGATCTGCAGGGTCGCCGTGCTCGCCAGCACGGTGAGGGCGAGGGCGGATGCCGCGATCATCACGACACCGATGACCAGCATCCGTCCCGGCCCCACCTTGGGCGCGATGCGCGCGTTGAGCGAGTTCGACAGCACGAGCGCGATCGCCCCCGCGGCGAAGGCCAGCGCATAGGCGAACGGGCTCATCCGCAGCACGACCTGCCCGACGAACGGCGACGCCGCGATGTAGGCCATCATCGCGCCGAACCCGGTCGCGAACGCGAGCATGCCGCCCACGAACGCCCGGTCGGTCAGCAGCGCGCGGAACCGCCCCGCGAGGGCGGCGAAACCTCCCGTGTGACGCTGCGCGGGCGGCAGCGACTCGGGCACCACGAACGCGGCGAGCACGAGCATGACGACCGCGATCGCGGCCAGCACGCCCAGCACGACCTGCCAGTTCGCGAGCTCGGCGATCGCACCGCCGATGGGCGGGGCGAGCAGCGGTCCGAGTCCCCCCACCATCGCCATGAGGCTCAGCGCCCGCACGGCCGTGTCACCGGTGCTCAGGTCGACCGCGACCGCCCGCGAGACGACGATGCCCGCGGCGCCCGAGAACCCCTGCACGAGGCGCAGCGCGATGAACACCGGCAGCGACGGCGAGAACACCAGCGCGATGCTCGACGCGGCGAACACGGCGAGCGCGGTGACGAGCACCGGGCGCCGCCCGCGCCGATCGGAGACCGGCCCCAGCACGAGCTGGCCGGCGCCGATGCCGAGCAGGAACGCCGTGAGCGTCAGCTGCACGCTCGCCGCGGTGCCGCCCAGGTCGCGCGCGATCTCGGTGAACGACGCGAGGTACATGTCGGTCGCGAACGGACCGACCGCGGCGAGGAACCCGAGCGTGGCCAGCAGCCACGGCGTGAGCCGGCGCGGTGTCATTCGCCGCGGGAGATGCGCAGCATCTCGTCGCGGGGCACCACCTTGATGCGCGCGCGCTCGTGCGGCTCGCCCAGCGCGATCTCGTGCGCGTCGAGGCGATGCCAGCCCTCGAGGTCGGTCCAGGCGACGCCGCGAGAGGCGAGCAGCTCCGGGATGGCGCTCTCCTCGGGGTGTGCGGGGTGCCACCAGAACGCCTGGTCGTTGATGAGGTTGCGCACGGTCTCCATGGCGTCCGACTTGGTGTGGCCGATCAGGCCCACCGGTCCCCGCTTGACCCATCCGGTCGCGTAGACGCCGGGCACGTACTCGTTCGAGTCCTTGTGCAGCACGCGTCCCTCACGGTTCGGGATGACCCCGTGCCGCTTGTCGAACGGAACGCCCGGCAGCGCGCTGCCGAAGTAGCCGATCGCGCGGTACAGCTGCTGCACCGCGACCTCGCGCAGCTCGCCGGTGCCGACCACGCCGCCCTGCCCGTCGGGCCGCGTGCGCTCGTAGACGAACGCGGTGACGCGGCCCGCGGCATCCGCCTTCATCTCGACCGGGCGGGCGAAGAAGTGCAGGTGCAGGCGCCGGGAGGCGGGCTCATGCCCTTCTTCGGCGGCGCGCTTGCGCCACGACTGCAGGATCCGGTCGATGACCAGCACCTGCTTGTTCGTCGCGATGGCCTGCTTCTGCGCCTCGTCGTAGTCGAAGTCCTCGTCGTTCAGCACCATGTCGACGTCGCGCAGCTCGCCCAGCTCGCGCAGCTCGAGCGGCGTGAACTTCACCTGTGTGGGGCCGCGGCGTCCGAACACGTGCACGTCGGTGATCTGCGACGCCGCCAGCCCGTCGTGCACGTTCTGCGGGATCTCGGTGGGCAGCAGGTCTTCGACGTGCTTGGCGAGCATGCGGGCGACGTCGAGCGCCACGTTGCCGTTGCCGATGACGGCGACCGAGGTGGCGTCCAGCGGCCACTCGCGCGGCACGTCGGGGTGCCCGTCGTACCAGCTGACGAAGTCGGCCGCGCCGTACGAGCCGCCGGCGTCGATGCCGGGGATGTCGAGCGGGGCGTCGCGGTGCGAGCCGGTCGCGAAGATCACGGCGTTGTAGTGCGCGCGCAGGTCGTCGAGGGTCAGGTCGGTGCCGAACTCGACGTTGCCGAAGATGCGGATGTCACCGCGGTCGAGCGTGTCGCGCAGCGCCGTGATGATGCCCTTGATGCGCGGGTGGTCGGGAGCCACGCCATAGCGGACGAGCCCGTACGGGGCAGGCAGGCGGTCGAACAGGTCGATCGACACGTCGAACTTGCGCTCGGCCTTCAGCAGGTTGTCGGCGGCGTAGATGCCGGCGGGGCCCGCGCCGATGATGGCGAGACGGAGCGTGGTCATGAGGTCCTTTCCGAGAGCGGATGCCGCGGCGCAGCCCAGACGCGCGGCGGCGATGCCGCGGCGGTCAGCTGCTGCGATCGGCGACGGCGTCGGCGAAACGCACGAGTCCGTCGCGCACCGGGCCGTCGGGAATCGGGTCGAGCGAGGCGACCGCATCGCGCGACCAGTCGTGCGCCAAGCGCCGGGTCTGCGCGGTCGCCTCGTGGTCGCGCAGTGCGGCCAGTGCGCCGTCGAGGATCGACGGGTCGGCGCCCGCGGCGATCTCGGCGACCCCATCGTCGATCTGCTTTCGCAGGGCGGTGGATCCGGCATCCTCCCGCTCCCCCAGCAGCAGGTACGGCATCGTCGGCACGCCCGCGCGCAGGTCGGTGCCCGGCACCTTGCCCGTCTCGCCCGGGTCGGCGCTGAGGTCGATGACGTCGTCGAGCAGCTGGAAGGCGACGCCCGCCTTCTCGCCGAAGTCGTACATGGGCTGGCGGTACGCGACGGGCGCGTTGCCGAAGATGATGCCCGACTGGGCGGCCGCGGCGATCAGCGAGCCGGTCTTGTCCTTGAGCACCTGCAGGTAGAAGCCCACCGGGTCGTCGCCCGGCTGCGCGCCGATGGTCTCGTGCATCTGCCCGAGCACGAGGCGCTCGAAGGTGTCGGCCTGCAGGCGGATCGCGCCCTCGCCGAGCCGCGCCATGATCTGGCTGGCCCGGGCGAACAGCAGGTCGCCGGTGAGGATCGCGATGTTGTTGCCCCACACGGCCTGCGCGGCGGGCACGCCGCGGCGCACGTCCGCATCGTCCATGACGTCGTCGTGGTAGAGCGAGCCGAGGTGGGTGAGCTCGAGCGCGGTCGCCGCCTGCACGACCTCGGGGCTGACCCCGTCGCCGAGCTGGCAGGTCAGCAGCACGAGCATCGGCCGCACGCGCTTGCCGCCGGCCTCGTAGAGGTAGCGGCTGGTCGCGTCGACGAGCGGATCGCTCATGCGCAGCTCGCGAGCGAGATCCTCCTCGACGCGCGTCAGACCGTCTTCGACGGTGCGCAGCAGCCTGCGGGATTTCGCACCGGCGAAGACCCGTTCCGTGAGGCCGAGGCGGCTCGCCACACGCGAGCCCGGCACGAAGGGACGCCCAGTCACGCGTTCCAGCCTACCTGCCCCGCGCGGCACTCCCCCGACGTCATCGGGGGTTCACGGCGCGATGCAGCGCCACGATGCCGAACGTGAGGTTGCGCCAGGCGACCTCGCTCCAGCCGGCCTGCCGCATCCAGCTCGCCAGCGTCGGCTGATCGGGCCAGTCGCGGATCGACTCGTTGAGGTAGTCGTACGCTTCGGCGTTCGTGCTCACGGCCTTGGCCGCCACCGGCAGAACGCGGTTGTTGTAGAAGCCGTACAGGCCCGCGAACGCCTTCGAGGTCGGGTGCGAGAACTCGCAGATGATGATCCGTCCGCCGGGCTTGGTGACCCGGCGCATCTCGGCGAGCGCCTTGCGGGGCTCGACGACGTTGCGCAGGCCGAACGAGATCGTGACGGTGTCGAACGCGTCGTCGTCGAACGGCAGAGCGGTCGCGTCGGCCTGCTCGAAGGTGAGATTCGGGATGCCGCCGTGCCGGCGCCTGCCCTCGGCGATCATGCCGGGCGAGAAGTCGGCCGCGACCACCTCGGCGCCGCTGCGCGCGAGACTCACCGAGCTGGCGCCCGTTCCGGCGGCGAGGTCGAGGATGCGCTGGCCGGGCCGCGGCGCGACCGCGCGGGTCGTGGCCACCCGCCACAGCTTGTCGTTGCCGAGGCTGAGCACGGTGTTCGTGCGGTCATAGCCGCCGGCGACCTGGTCGAACATGCCGCTGACGCGTGCGGGGTCCTTGCCGAGATCGGCGCGATTGGGCTCGGTGCTCACCCGTCGAGTCTAGGCCGCGTCGCCTGGGTGCCACCCGGCCAGACGGTCGAGCCAGCGCTGCGCGGTCGCGTCGTCGAAGGGCGCCGTCTCGGCCGCGACCTGGGCCTTCAGCTCGGCGGCCTTGGCGATCAGCATCGCCTGGACGTCGGCCGGGTAGCCGTAGAGGGCGCGGTGCTCGTCCCACTCGTCCTCGTCGTCGATCCAGATGCCGCGCTCGTCGTCGCAGCGGACCACGTCGAGGTCCATGTCGATCGCGGTGGGCTCACTGCCGGTCCATTCCACGTCCCACGCGATGTCGATGTAGATGCGCACCTGGCGCGGATGCATGCCGCCGTAGAAGGTGCCGGCCCACGTCGGGTCTGACGTGATGAGCGTCACGTTCGGCGACTCGGCGGTGAACTGCCGGCCGGGCCGGTGGCTGCGCCATCCCGTCGGCTGGCCGACCCAGTCGCCCCACTCGTCCGACCCGAGGTAGACGCCGTCGTGCTCCCAGTGCGGCGAGCCGTCCCACTTGCGCCAGCGGAACACGATGCGGGTGCCCGGCTCGGGGCGCTGCGCGATGGTCACCCGTCCGACGCTACTCGGGAAGAGCGCCCCGCGACGCGGAATAGGCTGGACGCCGTGACCGGATCCGCCCCTGCCCGCTTGCGCGTGCACACGCGCGAGATCGACCCCGTCGACGACCTTCTCGAATACACCGACCCGAAGACCCCGCTGGTCTGGCTGCGCCGCGGCGAGGGCATGGTGGGGCGCGGCGTCGTGCTGCGCCTGGACGTCGACGCGTCGTCGCCCGAACCGCGCACCGCCGCTCTGGCCCGCGCCTGGACCGATCTGTGCGCCGACGCCGAGATCGACGACGAGGTGCAGCTGCCCGGCACCGGCCTCATCGGCTTCGGCGCCCTCACCTTCGACGAGCGCTCGGCGGCGTCGAGCTCGATCATCGTCCCGGCGCTGGTGATCGGCCGGCGCGACGGGCGCACCTGGGCCACCGGCATCCACCTCCACGACGATCAGGAAGAGGATGCCGCGACCGCGCCGATCCCCTACGGACCGTACTGGTCCGCCACCCTGGGCCCCGGCGCCCTCGATCCCGACGGGTATGAGGCGGCCGTCCGCGCGGGGCTCGACGCCATCGCCGACGGCGAGGTCGGCAAGGTCGTGCTCGCCCGCGACATCGTCGGGACGATCCCCGAGGGGTCCGACCTGCGCCGCCTGCCGCACGAGCTGGCCGCCGGCTACCCCGACACGTGGACGTTCGCCGTCGACGGCCTGGTCGGCGCGAGCCCCGAGACGCTCGTCACCGCCCGCCGCGGCCGCGTCACGGCGCGCGTGCTGGCCGGCACGTTCGCACGCGGCGCGGATGCCGAAGAGGATGCCGCGGCCCGCGCCACCCTCGCCGCCAGCGCCAAGAACCTCGACGAGCACTCGTACGCCGTGCACAGCGTCGTCGAGGCGTTGACCCCGCACACGACGACGTTGGCGGCCGACGACGCGCCGTTCACCCTCGAGCTGCCGAACGTGTGGCACCTGGCCACCGACATCGCCGGCACCCTGTCGGACGGCTCGACCTCGCTCGACCTCGTCTCGGCACTGCATCCCACGGCGGCGGTCGCCGGCACCCCGACCGCGGCGGCGATCGAGGCGATCCGCCGCATCGAGCCGTTCGACCGGCGCCGTTATGCCGGGCCGGTGGGATGGGTCGACGACGCGGGCGACGGCGAGTGGGCGATCGCCCTGCGCTGCGCGCAGTTCGAGCCGGAGGCCGTGGGCGGCGTCATCCCGGTCGCAGCCCACGCCGGCGCCGGGATCGTCGCGGGCAGCGAGCCCGAGGCCGAGCTGCTCGAGACCCGGGTCAAGTTCCGCCCGATCGTCGACGCCCTGGCCTGAGCGCCGGGCGCGGGCCGGCCGGTGCGGCGCGTCCCGTAGAATGGATGCTGAAAGTCCAGGCCGATTGAGGAGCCATGAGCCACAGCGGCACGTCGCCTCGCCTCGGACGCGACGCCGCCTTGGCGGCACGGGCCGTGCGCCCGGGCGTTCTGAGCACCATCACCCGTTATTACTCCCTGACCAAGCCGGGAGTGCTCTACGGCAACGTCCTCACGACGTTCGCCGGGTACTTCCTCGCCGCCGCGGCCTTCGGGTTCGACTGGCGCGTGTTCGTCGGGGTCGTCGTCGGCAGCACGCTGGTCATCGCCTCGGCGTGCGTGCTCAACAACGTGCTCGACCGCGACATCGACACCCTCATGCAGCGCACGAGCACCCGTGCGACGGTCACCGGAGCGGTCGGCAAGACCCCCGCCACGGTCTTCTCGATCGTGCTGGGCGTGCTGGGCGTGGCGCTGCTGATCGCGACGACGAACTGGCTCGTCGTGGCCACGGGCGTCGGCGGCTTCATCGTCTACGTGTGGTTCTACGGCGCCCTCTCCAAGCGCATGTCTGTGCACGGCACCCTCGTGGGCTCGATCTCGGGCGCGGCCCCCATCCTCGGCGGGTACCTCGCGGCATCCGGCCGCTTCGACATGGCCGGCCTCGCGGTGTTCCTCATGGTGTTCTTCTGGCAGGAGCCCGAGTTCTACTCCATCGCCATCTACCGCCGCGAAGAGTACGCGCGCGCGGGCGTACCGGTGATCAGCGTGGTGCGCGGCAACCGCCGCACGACGTGGGAGATCCTCGTCTACACGGTGCTGTACGTGGCGTCGTCGATGCTGCTACCGCTGTTCGGCCACGTCGGCTGGACGTACACGATCGTCATGGGCCTGCTCGGTCTCGCCTGGATCGCGCTGGCGATCGCGGGTCTGCGCGCGAGCGACGTCGTCGCATGGTCGCATCGGATGTTCCGGGCGTCGATGGTGATCATCCTCGCCCTGTGCGTGATGGTCTCGGTCGGGCCGCTTCTCCCCTGACGCGGTGATGCGCGGGCGCGGCGACGGCAGACGGGGCGCGTGGACGCGCGAGCCCGGCACCGTCGTGCTGGCCGGTGACCCGCCCACGACGGCGCCGTTCGCGATCGTCTCCGAATCGGATGTCGCGCCCGTCCCGCTCGAGTGGATGCCGCATGCCCACGACCGGCACGAGCTGGTGTGGGTGCGGGGCGGCACCATGACCACCCGCGTCGACGACCTCCTCTTCACGGTGCCACCGGGCCACGGCCTCTGGCTGCCCGCCGGCGTCGTGCACGCGGGGCGCCTGACCGCCGACGCCGTGCTGCACGATGCCCTGTTCGCCCCCGACCGCACCCCGGTCGCCTTCGACGGTCCGACGATCATCGAGATGACGGCGGTGCTCGCGGCGCTGCTCGCGCATCTCGAGGGCGACGACCTCGACGACCGGGCCCGCGCGCGTGCCGAGGCCGTCGTCTTCGACGTGCTGCGCCCCGCCGCGCAGCAGTTCACGCTGCGGCTGCCCGGCGACGCGCGGATCGACCCCATCGCCCGGGCGCTGGTGGCGGACCCCGGCGACCCGCGCTCCCTCGACGACTGGGCTCGGGTCGTCGACCTGAGCGAGCGCACGGTCACCCGCGTCTTCCGCCGCACCACCGGTCTGTCGTTCGTGCAGTGGCGGCAGGCGCTGCGCGTGCACCACGCGCTGCGCCTGCTGTCGACCGGATGCGATGTCGGCGAGACCTCCGACCGGCTCGGCTACGCGCAGCCCAGCACGTTCATCGCGGCATTCCGCCGCGTCATGGGCACCACACCGGGCGTCTTCGCCGGCAACGTGTCCGATTCCCCGTACTGACTGTCGGCCAGACCGGATTGCCGACGTTTCGGCGGCCGAGTACCGTACCTAAGGCAAGGCAACCCTTACCTATGGCTCTGGTGTACTGAGCGCACGGGCCGCCGCATCCCCTCCTCTCCCCCTCGGAACAGCCATGACCTCCACGCCCTCCGCCGCCCTGCGCGGCGAGAGCCTCACCCTGCGGTACGGCCGGGAGACCGTCGTCGAGGGCGTGTCGATCGCCCTGGAGCCCGGCCGCATCACGGCCCTCGTGGGTCCCAACGGCAGCGGCAAATCGACGCTGCTGCGCTCGCTGGCCCGGCTGCACCGGATCAGCGCCGGCGAGATCCTGCTGGGTGACGAGGGCGGGATGCCGCGCCCGGCCTCGCTGCTGAACGGCCGGCAGTTCGCGCGCGAGGTGACGTTGTTCGCGCAGTCGCGGCCCGCCCCGCAGGGCCTGTCGGTCGGCGACGTCGTCGCGTTCGGTCGGCACCCGCACCGCCGCGGATTCGCCGGGCTGAGCGCCGAGGACCGCCGGCACATCGCGGATGCCATGGAGGTCACGGGCATCCGCACGATGGCCGAGCGCCCGGCCGGCGAGCTCTCCGGCGGCGAGATGCAGCGCGTGTGGCTGGCCGCCTGCCTCGCCCAGAACACCCGCGTCGTCCTGCTCGACGAGCCGACGAACCACCTCGACCTGCGCTACCAGATGGAGACGCTCGATCTGGTCCGCGACCTCGCGGATGTGCACGGCGCCGCCGTCGGCATCGTGCTGCACGACCTCGACCACGCCGCGCGCATCGCCGACACCGTCGTGCTGCTGCACGCGGGCGGCATCCACGCCACGGGGACCCCGCTCGCCGTTCTCACGGCCGCGAACATCAGCACCGTCTACGACATCCCCGTCGAGGTCACCGCAGACCCCGCGACGGGACGGATCCGCATCGATCCGCAGGGCCGGCACTCCGCCCGCTCTTCGGCTTCCCCCACCAGAGAGGAATCCTCATGATCCGTCCCCTCCGTCTCGCGTCGGTCGCGGCGGCACTGCTCGTCGTCGCCGGCGGCCTTGCCGCGTGCGGCACGACGCAGGTCGCCGACACGACGCCGAGCGCCGCCGCCGACGCGACCTCGGCGAGCTGCGCCGACGACACCACGACCACCGCCACCGGGCCGGTGACCCTCACCGACGGCGTCGGCCGCACGGTGACGCTCGACGCGCCCGCGAAGCGGGTCGCCGTGCTCGAGTGGCAGCAGATCGAAGACGCCCTGACCCTGTGCGTCACCCCGGTCGCCGTCTCCGATGCGGCCGGCTACGCCGTCTACGACACGGCGGAGACGCTGCCCGAGGGCGTGACCGACATCGGCACCCGCGGCGAGCCCGATCTCGACGCCCTGTACGCGGCCAAGCCCGACCTCATCATCGTCGAGGCGTTCAGCGCCGACGACGACACGCTGAAGCAGCTCGAGAAGCGCGACGTGCCGGTGCTGGCCACGCTCGGCGCCGACGGCGCCGACCCGATCGGCAACATGAAGGACGTCTTCTCGATGATCGCCACGGCCACCGGCCGCACCGATCGCGCCGCGCAGGTGCTCGACGAGTTCGACGCGCACCTGGCGAAGGCGAAGGCGCAGCTCGCCGACGCGACGCTCGCCACGACCGACTTCCTGTTCTTCGACGGATGGATCGAGGGCGGCAACGTCGTCATCCGCCCGTACAGCACGGGGTCGCTGTTCACCGCACTCGGTGAAGAGCTGGGCCTGACCGCCGCGTGGACCGACGAGATCAACTCCGCGTACGGCGACGGCGGCGTCGACCCCGCCTACGGTCTCGCCCAGACCGATATCGAGGGTCTCACCGCCGTCGGCTCGGCGAACCTCTTCTACTCCGACGACGACACCCCCGACAGCTATGTGACCGAGCTGAAGAAGAACTCCATCTTCACCTCGCTGCCCGCCGTCAAGGAGGGCCGCGCGCACGCGTTCCCGTCGGGCGTCTGGGGCGCGGGCGGACCGCGCTCGTGCGAGCAGGCCATCGACGCGTACGTCGACGCGCTCAGCGCAGCGAACCAGGGCTGAGTGGACCAGACGACCGCTCGCACGGCACCGCCCCGCCTCGGCCTCGGCCGCGGTGCGGGCGGTGCCGGCGTCCTCCTCGCGCTGGCCGCCGCGGTCGTCGTCGTCGGCATGTGGCACGTCACGCAGGGCACCTCGGGGATCGGCCTGTGGGATCTCGTCCGCTTCGCCGGCGGTGCCCGCGAGAGCGTGGGCGGCGTGCCCGTCTCCGACATCCTGACCGGCTCGCGCCTGCCCCGGCTGCTGGCCGGCATCGGCGTGGGCGTCGCACTGGGCGTGGCCGGCGCGCTCCTGCAGTCGATCACCCGCAACGTCCTGGCCTCGCCCGATACCCTCGCGGTCACGGCCGGGTCGTACTTCGCGCTCGTCGTCGTCGCGGCGTTCGGCATCGCCGTCCCGCTGTGGGCATCGGGCGCGGTCGCGTTCCTCGGCGGACTGCTCGCCGCCGCCCTCGTCCTCGGCGTCGCCGGCACCGCCTCGGGCACCTCGACCACCCGGCTCATCCTGGCCGGCACCGCGATCGCGATGGCACTCGACGCCGTGAGCTCGATGCTGCTCATCCTCTTCCAGACGAACACGACCGGGCTCTACGCGTGGGGCAGCGGGTCGCTCGCGCAGCTGAACATTGACGCGTCGATGCGGGCGATCCCGTTCATCATCGTGGTGACGACGGTCGGGATGCTGCTCAGCCGCCGCCTCGATGTGCTCGGCCTCGGCGACGACACCGCGGCATCCCTCGGCGTCCCGCTGCGGTCGACGCGCACCATCGCCGTGCTGTGCGCCGTGCTGCTGTCGGGCATCGCGGTGACCCTCGCCGGCCCCATCGCGTTCGTCGGCCTCGGCGCCCCGGTCGTCGCCCGCCTGCTCTCCGCCCGCGTACGCGCCCTGCGCGCGCACGTGTTCCTGCTGCCGACGTCCGGCCTGCTCGGGGCCCTGCTCGTGCTCCTGGCCGATGCGGGGCTGCGCGCCGTGCTCGGCGCCGAGGGCGCGGCATCCATCCCCACCGGTGTTCCCACCGCGATCCTCGGTGCCGTGCTGATCGTCGTGCTCGCCCTGCGGCTGCGCGACGCCGGCGGTGTGCGGCAGCCGCCGCACGTGCGCATCGGCGCGCACTCGCGCCGCCGGTCGATCGTCATCGCGATCGTCGCCGCCGTGCTCCTGGCGGCCGCGGCGGTCGCGGGACTGCTCGCCGGCACCCTGTGGCTGCGCACGGGCGACATCGTCGTGTGGCTGCAGGGCACCGCGCCCGACCTCGTCGCCTACGCCCTCGACGAGCGCGCACCGCGGGTCGCCGCCGCCGTGCTCGCCGGGGCCGCCCTGGCCCTTGCCGGCTGCGTCGTGCAGTCGACCGTGCGCAATCCGCTCGCCGAGCCCGGCATCCTCGGGATCACAGCCGGTGCGGGCCTGGGCGCCGTCATCGTCGTGACGCTGCTGGGCGGCGGGCGCCCGCTGCTGGTGACGTTCGCGGTCGCCGCGGGACTCGCCACGTTCGCGCTCATCGCCGCGCTGGCTTGGCGCGGCGGGCTGCTGCCGGACCGGTTCGTGCTCATCGGCATCGGCTGCGGCTACGGCCTGAGCGCCTTGACGACGTTCCTGCTGCTGCGCGCCGACCCGTGGGACACCCCGCGCATCTTCACCTGGCTGTCGGGCACGACCTACGGCCGCACGTTCGAAGACGTCGCTCCGGTCGCCGTGGGGCTGTTGCTCGCGACGCCCCTGCTGATCGGCCTGCGGCGCCACCTCGACCTCGTCACCGTCGACGACGACACCCCGCGTCTGCTGGGCATGCGGCTCGAGCGCACGCGGCTGTCGCTGCTCGCGGTCGCCGCGGTCCTGGCCGCGCTCAGCGTCGTCGCGGTCGGCGTGGTCGGCTTCGTCGGACTCGTGGCGCCGCACCTCGCGCGAGCCCTGGTCGGCGGACGCCACAGCCGCGTCATCCCCGTCGCGATGCTGCTGGGCGGGCTGCTCGTGGTCATCGCCGACACCCTCGGGCGCACGCTGATAGCACCGGCGCAGATCCCCGCGGGGCTCGCGATCGCCCTGATCGGAGCGCCCTACTTCGTGTGGCTGCTGCGCCGCTCACGCGCGTGAGCGGGCCTCGGCCAGGAAGTCGGTGACCACGGTCGCGATCAGCGCCGGGCGCTCGGCGAGCAGGTCGTGCGTCGCCCCGGGCACGATGCACAGCTGTGCACGCGGGATGGATGCCGCGATCAGCAGGCTGTGATCGACCCGGATGGTGTCGCGATCGGCCGAGACCACCAGCGTCGGTGCGGTGATCGCTTCGAGGTCGGCCGGGGCGATCTCCGGCCCCTTCGCCCACAGCCGCTGCAGCTTCGCCAGCACGATGTCGGCGTGTGCAGGGCCGTCGGGCGAGAGCCGGGCATACCACTGCCTCTCGCGATCCGGATCGTCGGCGCGCGGCTCGGGCGGAGGCAGGATCGGGATGCCGTCGGGCACCGTGTCGGCGAAGGCGGTGGCGTCCAGGTTCGCGCCGATGGCCGTCACCGAGAGCACCCGGTCGGGGTGTGCGAGGGCGAGCAGCAGGGCGATCACACCGCCGTCGCTGTAGCCGACGAGGTGCGCGGCATCCACCTCCTGCTCATCGAGGAACGCGCGCGCGTCGTCGACATCACGGCGGTAGTCGTACTCCCCCGGCACGTCGGGCGTGCGCCCGTGCCCGGGCCGTTCGTAGGCGTGCACCCGGTGGGTCTGCGCCAGCGCCTCGAACAGCGTGCGCACCGCCTCGATCGAGCCGAAGCCGCCGTGCAGCAGCAGGACGGGCTCGCCGGCACCGGCGACCTCCGCGTACACCTGACGGTCGCCGATCCGCACCGCCGCCATCAGCTGGCGAGCAGCCGCTCGCGCTCGGCCGCCACGTCGTAGTCGGGTGCGGGCCAGCGCGGATCGATGTCGAGCAGTGCGCCCAGCAGCAGCGACTGCACGGCCAGGCGCGCATACCACTTGCGGTTCGCCGGCACGACGTACCAGGGCGCGTTCGGCGTCGAGGTGCGGTCGAAGACGGTCTGGTAGGCGTCCATGTACGCCGGCCACAGCATCCGCTCGTCGACGTCTCCGGGCCGGTACTTCCACTGCTTGTCGGGGCGGTCGAGCCGCTCTTCGAGCCGGTCGCGCTGCTCGCTCGGCGAGATGTGCAGCATGACCTTGACGATGCGGACGCCGGCGTCGGTCAGCTCCTTCTCGAAGTCGATGATCGCACCGTAGCGGCGCTCGATCTCGTCGGCGGGAGCCAGCTCGCGCACCTTGCCGATGAGCACGTCCTCGTAGTGCGAGCGGTCGAAGACGCCGATCTTGCCGGGCTCGGGAACGTGCGCGCGGATGCGCCAGAGGAAGTCGTGGGCGAGCTCCTCGTCGGTCGGCTTCTTGAAGGCCGCGAGCTGCACGCCCTGTGGGTCGACCGAGCCGACGACGTGCCGGATGATGCCGCCCTTGCCCGCGGTGTCCATGGCCTGCAGCACGAGGAGGACTGCGGCATCCGACGAATCCGACGCCGCGAACAGCCGCTCCTGCAGCTCGCTGAGCTCGTCAGCGCCCGAGACGAGGTCGTCGGTCGAGTCGCGCTTGCGGCGCCCGTACCCGGGGGTGTCGTTCGCGTCGACGCGGTCGAGCCGGAATCCCTTGCCGACCCGCAGCAACTCCCCGACGTCGCCGGTCCAGTGCTTCTGGCTTTTCGGTGTCACATGCCCATCATGTCGGGGCGGCGGTCACCGGTCCAGAGGAACTTCGACGATCACCGGACGCGCGGTCACCGCGCTCAGTGCCTGGTCGAGCGCCGAGCGGGTCGTGACCCGTTGGAACTCCCAGCCGTACGCTGCGGCGAGCGCGCCCAGATCGACCTGCTGCGGCGTGTACATCACCCGCCGCATCGCGTCGTCGCCGGCGCTGGACGCGACCTCGAGGCCGTCGAAGATCGTGCCGCCGCCGTCGTTGCCGACGATCACCTGCAGCCGCGGGGCGGGCTCGTCGTCGGGCAGCAGAAGGGCACCCACATCGTGCAGCAGCGTGAGGTCGCCGAGCAGCACGCGCGTGGTGCCCGGGTCGGTGCTCGCCAGCGCCACACCGGTGGCGGTCGCGATCGTCCCGTCGATGCCCGCCAGGCCCCGGTTCGCGTGCACGGGCACCTTCTTGCCCGGAACGATGCCGTCGGCCACCCGCACCAGTCGCGACGAGCCGAACACGAGCCGGTCGTGCGGCCACGTCGCCCGCCAGACGGCGTCGACGAGCAGCTCGCGGGTGAGCGGGGTGCGCAGCGCCGCAACCTCGGCGTCGATGGCGGCGAGGTGCTCGGCGGGCACGGCCGACGCCATGCCGGCGAGGTCGGGCGCGGGCGGATCGACGTCGACCCGCGCCGCGTGCGAGGCGCGCATCCAGTCTCCGAGCCAGTCGCGGTCGGTCTCGCCGGGTTCGACGGCGAGGGATGCCGCGGTCGCGGTGCGCGCGTTGAGGTTGAGTCGCTCCCCCGGCCCGTCGACCGCGATCACGTCGAGATCGGTGCGCTGCAGGAGCGCCGTCACCTCGCGCGAGAGCGTGGGGTGCCCGAAGACGGCGACGCGCTCGACACGACCGCCCAGGTCGGGGTCGCGCAGCAGCGCGCGGTAGCCGTGCGCGAGGTTGCGCCCGAAGCGTGAGCCGCTGACGACCTCGGCGATCAGCGGCCAGCCGCCCTCGTGGGCGAGCTGCTCGGCGGCAGCTCCCGCGTCGGCGCCCGCCACGACGAGCGTGCGGGGACCGCGCGCGAGGGTGGTCGCCGCGCCCTCTGCCGCCGCACCCGCTGTCGCCGAAACAAGGGATTCCTGCTGAGACCCAGGGCGACGGCCCCGGTCTCGGCGGGACTCCTCGGTCTCGGCGATCGTCGCGGCCTCGGGCAGGCCGAACGGGCCGGACAACGGCTCGCGGTACGGCAGGTTCAGGTGCACCGGACCACGCGGCGCCCCGAGCGCCGCGCCGCGGCCGAGCGCGGCATCCACCGCCACATCGGCCGCCGCGCGCACGGCGTTGAGCTCGCCTGCGGCGCCGGCCGGGGTGTCGAGCTCCATGCTCGCGCGCGCATGCGCGGCGAACATGCCGGTCTGGCGCGTGGTCTGGTTGGCGCCGATGCCGCGCAGCTCACCCGGCCGGTCGGCGGTCAGCAGCAGCAGCGGCACGCCGGCATGGTCGGCCTCCATCACCGCCGGCAGCAGGTTCGCGGTCGCGGTGCCCGAGGTGCAGACCACGGCCGCCGGCATCCCGGATTCCCGTCCGATGCCCAGCGCGGTGAAGCCCGCCACGCGCTCGTCGATGCGCACGTGCAGGCTGATCTCGCCGCGGCGTTCGAGCGAGGCTGCGACCAGCGCGAGCGCCTGCGAGCGCGAGCCGGGGCTGAGCACGATGTGGCGCAGACCGCCGTCGACCAGGCGCGTGAGCAGGGCGACGGCGGCGTCGGACGCGGGCGACGCGGGCGGCTCAGTGCGCACGGTGCGAGCCGTGCGAGGGGTCGTCGTCATCGTCGAGGCGGGCGAGCTCCTGCTCGAGCTGGCGGATGCGCTCGTCCTGCTCGGCCTGCGCGCGCCGGTCGGCCGCCGACGGGCCGGCAGCCGCGGGCCGAGAGGGCGTCGAGCCACCGAGTCCGCGCAGGAAGTCGGCGTCGTCGTCGGGCGCGATCACGCGCGACTGGCGCGCGGAGACCCGGCCGACGGCGAACCACAGCACTCCGCCGACGACCGGGAACACGATGACCAGCACGACCCACACCGGCTTGCTCACGCCGCGATGGCGCGCCGGGGGCTGCACGGCGGCATCCACGATGCTGAACACCCAGAAGATCACCGCCGCCAGGGCGAGGATCAGGAGGACGCGGACGACCATGCCCTCATCCTAAGCCGCGCAGCAGGGAACGAGCCGGGCTTGCGCCCAGAGTCCGCACGTAGACTGGTGGGCGTGAAGATCCGGTCTGCCGTCCTCTATTCGGTGCTGCGTCTGCTGGCGTTCCTGGTGCCGCTGGGGATCATGATGCTCTTCCCGATCTTCCGCGAGATGTACTGGATCGCGCTCCTCTTCGCGGCGCTGATCGGCATCTCGCTGTCGGTCATCTTCCTGCGCCGCCCGCTCGACGACGTGTCGCAGGGCCTCGCCGAACGTCGCGCTCAGCGCGCCGAGAAGCCGCAGACCGCAGCCCAGCACGACACCGAGATCGAGGATGCCGCGAACGACGCGGCCCGCGAGTCGAGCACCGAGCAGCCCGACGCCTGACGCGGGTCAGCCGAAGAACGCCCACATCAGCAGGGCCCCGTAGGCGACCGACGTGAGCGAGGTCACGCTCAGCGCGGTCACGAGTTCGCGCGGCTCGCGGTACATCCAGACGATGAGCAGCGCGGGGATCGCCCCCAGCAGCGCCATCATCACCAGCCACGCGATCGTGTAGAACAGCGCCAGGAACGCCGCCACCGCGAAGGCCAGCACGATGCAGACGGTGAAGAAGATCTGCGTGCCGCGCTTGCCGATCAGCACCGACAGGGTCTTCTTGCCGGCGGCCTTGTCCTGCTCGATGTCGCGCAGGTTGTTGGCCAGCAGCACCGCGACCGCGAGGAACCCTGCTCCCACTCCCCCGAACCAGGCCTCCTGCGGAGCCGCCTGCACCTGGATCCACGTCGTGCCGACCGTGGCGACCAGGCCGAAGAAGACGAACACGAACACTTCGCCGAGGGCATTGTAGCCGTAGGGGCGCTTGCCACCGGTGTAGAACCACGCGGCGACGATGCAGACGGCGCCGACCGCCAGCATCCACCACTGCTGCGTGCGGATGACGAGGGCCAACCCCACCAGTGCCGCCAGGCCGAAGAACACGAACGCCACGATGAGCACGGTGCGCGACGACACGCGGCCCGACGCCGTGAGCCGCGCGGGGCCGACGCGGTGGTCGTCGGTGCCGCGCACGCCGTCGGAGTAGTCGTTCGAGAAGTTCACGCCGATCTGCAGCAGCACCGCGACCAGCAGGCAGCCGAGCGCGAGCACCCAGTGGAACCGGATGTCGACCACGTGCGCCGCGCCCGTGCCGATGAGCACGGGAGTGATCGCCAGCGGCAGCGTGCGCAGGCGGGCGGCGCCGATCCAGTCGCCGAGGGTCGGGCGCGGGATGCTGCGCACCGGCGGCTTCGCCGGGTTTCCGCCGGGGCGGCGCTTGCGGTTCTGCGTCGTGCGGGAAGAAGGTGCCACGAGTGTCGATTCTAGGCGGCTGAGGTTATGACTCGCCTATGCGTCAGCGCTGGCCGCGGCGGGTGATCCAGCTGTTCAGCAGCATGACGAGCAGGCCGATCACGAAGATGATCGTGCCGAAGCACAGCACCTGCGGCGGCAGGCCTACCTTGGCCGCGCCGTACACGAACAGCGGGAACGTCACGGCGGGGCCCGCGACGAAGCTCGTGATGACGTAGTCGTCGATCGACATGGCGAGAGCCAGAGCACCCGCGGCGATCATGCCGGGCACCAGCAGCGGCAGCGTCACCTTCGTGAACGCGACCAGCGGCGTCGCTCCCAGGTCGGCCGCGGCCTGCTCGAGCACCATGCCCGACCCCGACAGCCGCGCCCGCACCACGACGACCACATAGGCGAGGCAGAACGTGACGTGCACGAGCAGCACGGTCCAGAAGCCGAGCGTGATGTTGCTGGAGAGGAAGAACGACAGGGATGCCGCGCCCACGACGATCGAGGGAGCCGCGATGTCGGCGAACACGGTCGTCGACAGGGCGCTCTTGCCCCAGAACTTGTAGCGCTCCAGCGCCATGGCCAGCGGCACGCCCAGGGCGATCGAGATGATCGCCGACAGCAGCGCGATCACGACCGACAGCAGGAACGCCTCGGGCAGGCCCTGCACCTGCGTGAGGTTCTGATACCAGTAGGTCGTGAAGCCGTGCCAGCGGAACGTGATGCGGCTGGTCGGGGTGTCGTTGAAGCTGTAGACGATCATCGTGATGATCGGCAGCAGCGTGATCACCAGGAACACCCAGAAGAAGATCGGCAGCCAGGGCCCCTTGCGCTTCTTCGGCGGGGCGGTGGGCGCCGCGACGGCGGCGGGGGCGGAGGTCGCGGTGCTCATACCAGGTCCTCGATGTTGTCGGTGCCCGCGATCCGGGCGTACGCGAACAGGATGACGCCGAGCACGATCATCAGCACCGTCGACAGCGCGGCCGCGACGTTGTACTGCTGGTTGGTCAGGTACGCGTCCTGAATGGCCTGACCGATCGTGTACGTGTGGGTGCCGCCCAGCAGCGACGGGCTGACCGGGTCGCCCGCGCTGTCGATGAACACGAGCAGGATGCCCGCGAAGATCCCCGAGCGGGTCAGCGGCAGCACGGTGTGGAAGAACGTCGCCGGCTTCTTGCCGTACAGGTCGGCCGACGCCTCGATGAGGCGCGGGTCGATCCGTTCGAGCGCCACATAGATCGGCAGCACCATGAACGCGAGGTCGTTGTACGCGAGCCCGCCGATGACGGCGGCGTTGGTGCCGAGGATGTGGAAGTCCTTGCCGACGAGGTGGATGCCGCGCAGCACCGTCAGGACCGGGCCCTGGTCGCTGAGCAGGAACGCCCACATGTCGGTGCGGATGATGAACGACACGAGGAAGCTCAGCATCACCAGCAGCAGGAGGGCGTTCTTCCACTCCGGGCGGGCGCGGAACGCGATGAAGTACGCCATCGGGTAGCCGACGAGGATCGTGACGATGGTGGCCATCACGCCGTAGAAGATCCCTCGTCCGAGGAACAGCCAGTAGGGCGTACTCGCCCCCGGGCCGAACAGCTGCCCGTACACGCCCCAGTTCCAGGTGAAGGTGTAGCCCTCCTGCGGGTTGCCGGTCATCAGCGACACCGCCAGCCCCGAGATGAGCGGGATGACGAAGAGCACGAGCAGCCATGCGGCGCCGGCGAGCGCGAGCAGATACGGTGCGGGATTGCGGCGCACACGGGCGCGCAGGTTCGTCGGCGGCGTCGACGTGGGCGCGGGGGCGGTGGGAGCGAGAGCGGTCATGATTGGATCACCGGGTTGAAGATGGAGTTCCAGAGTTCGTACTCGTCGTAGTTCTTGAACACGTACAGCTCGTTGCTGCGCGCCTCCATGTCGGCCGTCGGGAAGACCAGCGGGCTGTCCGAGACGTCGGGATCCTCGAGCTCGTCGGCGATGTACTGCTTCGCGTCGGGGACCGGGCAGATGTAGTTCACCCAGTCCTCGACGATCCCGGCGATCTCGGGCGTGTAGTAGAAGTTCATCCACTCGAGGGCATCGACGGGATGCTGCGCCTGCATCGGGATCATCATGTTGTCGTGCCAGATGGCCTGCCCCTCTTCGGGGACCACGAACTCGATGTCGGTGGCGCCGTTGGCCTGCGCCTGGAAGATGTCGCCCGACCAGGCCTGCGAGACCCAGGTGTCGCCGTTCTGCAGCTTGTCGATGTAGCTCTGGTCGTAGTAGCCCGAGACGTTCGACCGCGCCTTGATCAGCCATTCGGCGGCGCGCCGCCAGTCGTCGGGGGTCGAGTCGACGGGTTTGACGCCGGTGGCCAGCAGCCCCGCCCCGCCCAGTTCGGTGTTGTCGTTCATCATTCCGACGTGACCGGCGAAGGCGGGGTCGAGCAGGTCCTGGAAGCTGGTCACCTTCTTCGGTGCGAGCTTCTTGTTGTACGCGAGGCCGGTGAAGCCCGACTGCCACACCACCGAGTGCGCGTTGTTCGGGTCATACGGCGGGTTCTTCACGTTGTCGGCCGCGTACTTCGCGAAGTTCGGCAGGCGCGAATGGTCGAGCTCCATGACGAAGCCGTTGTTGATGAGCTCGGTGACCTCCCAGCCGTTCGTCATCACGATGATGTCGTAGCCGATCGACTGCTGCGCCCGCAGCTGCGGGGCGATGGTCGCATAGAAGGGCGCGTTGTTCTGGATGACGGCCTGATAGTTGACCTTGATGCCGGTCGCCTTCGTGAACATCTCCAGCGAGGGGATCTTGCCCTTGTCCTGGTCGATGTACAGCGGCCAGTTCGCGAAGTCGAGGTGCCCGGTCTTCTTCTGCGACGCCCAGAACGCCTTCCAGTCGATGTTCCGTGCGGCCTGGCCGGCATCCGAGCCCTTGATGCCGCAGCCGGCCAGGGTCGCCGCCATCGCCATGGCGCCCAGGCCCGTCACCGCTCCCCGCAGGAGCGTGCGCCGCGACAGGCGCGCCTGCGTCAGTCCGCGCATCAGCGCCGGATCGGTGGGTGTCATCGGGCCACCGTCCCCACGGTGTGCGTGACGGGGGCGGCCGCGCCGGCGCTCTCGGCGACCGACGGCAGCAGGAAGGCGTGGCTCGGGTCCCACGACACCGTGACGCCCTCACCCGGACGCGCGCGCTGCGACGGGTCGAGGTTCTGGGCGAAGGCCTTCAGCACGCCGCCCCAGCCGGTCTCGACCTCGTACTCGGTGCTCGCGCCGAGGTAGGTCGCCGTCTTCACGACGCCGCGCACGCGGTTGACGGCGCCGTCCCCATCGCCGCGCGTGACGACGAGCTTCTCGGGGCGCAGGCCGATCCGCGCGTCGCGGGCGACGATCTGTCCGCGATCGTCGTCGCTGGTGTGCACGGCCGTGCCGTCGGGGAGGCGCAGGTCTCCGGCATCCCCGATCTCCGCCGGCAGGATGTTGCAGGTGCCGAGGAACTCGGCGACGAACTGGGTCTGCGGCTTGTCGTACACCCGCTGCGGCGCGCCGATGTCTTCGATGCGCCCGCCGTTCATGACCGCGAGCCGGTCGGCCATCGACATGGCCTCGTTCTGGTCGTGCGTGACGTAGAGGAAGGTGATGCCCACCTCCTGCTGGATGCGCTTGAGCTCGATCTGCATCGACTTGCGGATCTTGGCGTCGAGGGCCCCCATCGGCTCGTCGAGCAGCAGCACCTTGGGCTCGTTGACGAGGGCGCGCGCCAGCGCCACGCGCTGCTGCTGACCGCCCGAGAGCTGGTGCGGGCGCCGCTTGGCGAAGCCATCGAGGCCGACCAGTCCCAGCATGCGCTCGGCCCGCTTGCGTGCCTCGCCCGCGGCGACGCCCTTGCGGCGCAGGCCGAACGCGACGTTGTCGGCGACGGTCATGTGCGGGAAGAGCGCATACGACTGGAAGACCGTGTTCACATCACGCCGGTGCGGCGGCAGCATCGTGACGTCGGCGCCGTCCAGAAGGATGCGGCCCTGCGTGGGCAGCTCGAAGCCGCCGACCATGCGCAGCGTCGTGGTCTTGCCGCAGCCCGAGGGCCCCAGCAGTGCGAAGAACTCGCCGGGGGCGAGTTCGAGATCGATGTCCTGCACGGCGCGCATCTGATCGAATGCCTTCGTCACGTGCTGGAGCGCGACGGCTGCCGCCGCGGGAGCCTGTTCGGGCAACGGTGTCTCCTCCCGGGTTGTCATCCCAGGGGTGCGCTGCTGACGCGTCGCCACTCTGCGATGTGCCGACCATTCTGCCCTGCGCAGGCCCGCACGCAAACCGACGATCTGATCCGCAAGCCGCGACGGACCGGTCAATCTGTCCGGGCGGCCCTCCGCGGGGTCACCGCGCGGCGGATCGCCTCGCGGTCGGGCTTGCCGCTGGGCAGCAGCACGAGCTCGTCGACGAGCACCAACCGCGCCGGCCGCGCGGGCGATCCGAGCGTGGCGCCGACCGCCCGTCGCGCCTCGTCGAGCTTCATCGACTCGCTGCGCCGGAACGCCTCGCCGCGGGCGACGACGATGACGGATGCCTCGCCCCATTGCGCGTCGGGAACGCCGACGACCACCGCACCCGACAGTCCCGGGACGTCTCTGACGACCCGTTCGACGCGGTCCAGGGAGATGTTCACCCCGCCCGAGACGATCACGTTGTCGATGCGGCCGTGGATGCGCAGGATTCCGCCGTCGATGATGCCGGCATCGCCCGTCCGGTACCAGCGCGTCTCGGTCGCGTCGGTCACGAACACTCTGTCCGTCAGCTCGGGGTCGCCGAGATAGCCGTCCGCCAGGGTCGCACCCGAGATGCGCAGCTCGCCGTCGACGATCGCGAGCTCGACACCATCCAGCGGCGCGCCGTCGTACACGCACCCGCCGCAGGTCTCGGTCGATCCGTAGGTGCGCACGATGCGCGCGCCGGCGTCCCGCGCGCGTTCGAGCACCGCGGCCGGCAGCGCCTGCCCGCCGACGAGGATCGCATCGTACGCGCGCAGCGCGGTGGCGACGGCCGCGTCCGTCTCGGCGGCGTCGAGCAGACGGCTCAGCTGCACCGGCACCAGCGACGTGTAGCGCGCGACGGGCGGCAGCGCGAGGGTGGCCTCGGCGAACCCGACCGGGGTGAACCTCCCCTCGAGCACGACCGGGTCGTGACCGGCGCGCAGCGAGCGGATGCACACCTGCAGACCCGCGACATAGCCCGCCGGCAGCGTGAGCAGCCACGCGCCCTCGCCGATCCGGGCGGCGGTCGCATCGGTGCTGGCCAGCAGCGCGTCGCGGCTGAGCACCACCGACTTCGGGATGCCGGTCGATCCCGACGTCGTGATGACCGCGACGGTGCCGTCGGGCACCTCGGCGGCCGCGGCATCCACCATTCCCAGTCCGAGTGCGGGGCCGTCGCCGTCGAGTGCCGCGCGCAGGCGCGGCAGCACCTCGTCGGCGTCGCCTTCGACGGGTTCGAGTCTCATCTCAGAAGTGCCAGGGGTAGGGCGACCAGTCGGGGTCGCGCTTCTGCAGGAACGCGTCGCGCCCCTCGACGGCCTCGTCGGTGCCGTAGGCCAGGCGCGTGGCCTCGCCCGCGAACACCTGCTGGCCGACCAGGCCGTCGTCGACGGCGTTGAACGCGAACTTCAGCATGCGGATCGCCGTCGGCGACTTGGTGAGGATCGTGCGGGCCATCGCGATCGCCTCGCGCTCGAGGTCGGCGTGCGGCACGACCCGGTTGACGGCGCCCATCTCGTACGCGCGGTCGGCCGAGTACTCCTCGGCGAGGAAGAACACCTCGCGCGCGAACTTCTGCCCGATCTGCCGGGCGAAGTACGCCGAGCCGTAGCCGGCGTCGAACGAGCCGACGTCGGCGTCGGTCTGCTTGAACCGGCCGTGCTCGCGGCCGGCGATCGTCAGGTCGCAGACGACGTGCAGCGAGTGTCCGCCGCCCGCGGCCCAGCCGGGCACGACGGCGATGACGACCTTGGGCATGAACCGGATCAGCCGCTGCACCTCGAGGATGTGCAGGCGCCCCGCGCGGGCGGTGTCGTGCACCGCCGTCTCGTCGTCGGAGTACTTGTAGCCGTCGCGCCCGCGGATGCGCTGATCGCCGCCCGAGCAGAAGGCCCAGCCGCCGTCCTTCGGGCTCGGCCCGTTGCCGGTGAGCAGCACGACGCCGATGCGCGGGTCCTGTCGCGCGTCGTCGAGCGCGCGGTACAGCTCGTCGACGGTGTGCGGGCGGAAGGCGTTGCGCACCTCGGGCCGGTCGAATGCGATGCGGGCGATGCGCCCGTCCTTCGACAGGTGCGCGGTGATGTCGGTGTAGGCGTCGGCGCCGGGGGCCGGCATCCACTCCTCCGGGTCGAACAGTTCGGAAACGGTCACCGGACCAGATTACGCGGGCGTGAGAGACTGGATGCCGGAGTTCGGCCCCCGAACCGGCTCCGGGAAGGCACGCGCATGAAGATCACGAGAACGTCCGATTGGCGCGAGGCCCTCCCCTGGGAGACCCCGATCATCGCCGAGACGGTGATGCCGGGCGAGCCCGCCCGCTGCGTGACCTGCGGCGTGACCTCCGACGCGGTGCCGCGCACCGAGCTGTGGGCTGTCAAGCACCGTCACCCGCACGACCCGGCCGGATCGGTCAGGCTCTACTGCGTGCGGCACACGCCGGCGGCCCCGGCGGCCCCGGTCGTCGCGGCCACGACGAGCGCTCCGGTGCGGTCTCGCGGCAAGCGCGTGCCCGGCGCACCGGCCGCGCCCCGCGAACAGCGCGCCCCGCGTGCGCCGCAGCGCGAAGAGCGCGTCGCCGCCGTGTGCCCGGACTGCTTCATGGAGGTGCCGCCGAGCGGTGTCTGCGGCATGTGCGGGCAGAAGGTCGCGTAGCCGCCGTCAGCCGTTGCGGGCGTCGCGCCAGCGCAGCCAGCGGCCGACGAGGTCGTAGTCCCAGTCGGGGCCCTGCAGGGCGAGCGTGAACAGGCGCACGCCCGCGTCGTAGAGGGCCGCGGCATTCTGCTCATCACGTTCGTGCAGTTCGTTCGACACGATCAGGCCCGACACGTCGCGCTGCTCGCGCTCGGCCCACCGTTCGATGACCTCGACCTTGTGCGCGATGCCGTCAGCGGGCACGAAGCTGTGCCAGATGTCGGCGTGCCGGGCGACCAGGCGCAGGGTCTTCTGCTCGCCCTTGCCGCCGATCATGACCGGGATGTCGCGGACCGGCGCCGGGTTCAGCTTCGCCCAGCGGTCCTCGACCCGGCGCAGGCCCTCGGCGAGCGCATCCAGGCGCGCGCCGGGGGTGCCGAACTCGTAGCCGTATTCGTCGTAGTCGCGCTCGAACCAGCCGGCGCCGGTGCCGAAGATGAACCGGCCGCCCGAGATGTGGTCGAGCGTGCGGGCCATGTCGGCCTGCAGATCGGGGTTGCGGTACCCGTTGCAGTTGACGAGGGTGCCGAACTCGACGCGCTCGGTCTGCTCGGCCCAGGCGCCGAGCATCGTCCACGCCTCGAAGTGCGTGCCCTCGGGGTCGCCGTACAGCGGGAAGAAGTGATCCCAGTTGAAGAGGATGTCGACGCCGGCGTCTTCGAGGCGGCGCACCGCGTCGCGGATCGCCGGGTAGGGGACGAGCTGGGGCCGCAGCTGCACGCCGAGGCGCACGGGGGTGTCGAGGAGCACGGGTTCAGCCTACGGGGCGCATCAGGCGAGCGTGCGAGAGCGACGCGCCTTGCGGAAGGCGTCGATCGCATCCCACGCGGCGACGATCACGATGCCGGCGGCCACGAGGATCGCGATGATCCGCGGCGCGTCCGCACCGTCGGCGCCGACCGCGTCGGTGATGGCCGACATCACCACCGGGTTGATCAGCCGGCTCTGCGCGATCAGCGTCACCGCGAGCGCCGCCGTGACGAGATCGAGGATGCCGTGCACCGCCGCCAGCGCGTACGTCCAGCGTCCGCGTGCGTAGACCGAGAAGCCCACGACCGCCTCCACCGCGATGACGAGGAGGAAGACGCCCAGCACCCAGGGCCACAGTGCGGGATTCAGCGCCGGCATCCAGCGATCGCCGAGGTAGACGAGCCCGAAGACCTGGTCCCACACGATGGCACCGGCGAGGATCAGCAGCCAGACCAGCGAGGTGATGAGGTCGCTGAAGCGCGCCCCGGTCTCCTTGGGCTCGGGCAGCTTGTCGGGGGTCCAGGGCGCGGCATCCATCGTCTCGTGCCCGGTCCGCTCGAGGATCACGAACACGAGCGTCGTCCAGAACGCGACGTGCAGGGCGGCCGTGAGCATCGTGACCCAGACCGTGCTGATGACGTCGCCCACCGGTGCGCCCGAGAGCACCTTGCCGAGCGCGACGGCGGCACCCGCGCACGGGATGACGATCCACAGCAGGAGCTTCAGCAGCCGCCACCAGTCCAGGTAGTAGCGCGGGCCGATGAGGTGCAGCTGCCGCCCGGTGTAGCCGGCCGCGAGCCGCTCGGGGTCGCCGAGCTCGGTGAGCACGGCGCGCTCTGCGGCGTCGGCCGGCTCTCCGGCGTCGGTGCGCGCCTCGATCTGATCGGCGATGGATGCCGTCAGCTCTTCGGCCAGATCGCCGCGCTGCTTCTCGGGCACGGTGCGCATCGCGGCGTCGACGTAGCGGGTGGTCAGGGTTTCGGCATCCATCTCAGTCCTCCTCCGGGAGGTCGGCGATCGCGCGGGCTATCGCGCGGAAGTCTTCGGTCAGCGCTGCGGCCAGCGTGTCGCCGGCGCGGCTCGTGCGGTAGAACTTGCGCGGGCGGGATTCGTCCGTGTTCCACTCGCTGGTCAGGTACCCCTGCTTCTCGAGGCGTCGCAGCAGCGGGTAGAGCGTGTTGGCGTCGGTGGCGAAGCCGCGGCGCCCGAGCTCTTCGAGCAGCCCGTAGCCGTAGCCGGGCTCTGTGAGCAGGCGCAGGCACGCGAGCACGACGGTGCCCCGCCGCAGCTCTTGCAGGTGCGTGTCCCGTGCCTCGTTCTCACTCACGCTTCACACGATACTGTGTGACACACACTATTGTCCAGCGCGCGGCGCCAAATTCACATGAGTTTGTCCCGTGCACATCAAACTGCCGGCAGCGCCCGTCACAGACTTCGGAGGATCGCACCAAACTCGGACCCGATCGGTGGGTTCGATCCGACGTTCGCGCGATCCTCCGAAGTCTGTGAGCCATGCCAGCCCTCGCGGCGCGGAAACAGAGCTGTCATGGACGATGATGAAGGGATGTGGATGCCTCAGCTCGATGAACTGCTCGCGGGCGCGCGCGTGGTCGCCCTGCCGATGGCCACCCGATTCCGCGGGGTGACCGAGCGCGAGGCGCTGCTGTTCGAAGGCCCCGAAGGGTGGAGCGAGTTCTCGCCGTTCGTCGAGTACGGGGATGCCGAAGCCGCCGCCTGGCTCGCGGCCGCGGTCGACTTCGCCTGGCGTGAGCAGCCCGCGCCCGTGCGCGACAGCGTTCCGGTGAACGCCACGGTTCCGGCGGTGCCGGCCGCGGAGGTGCCGGCGGTCCTGGCCCGCTACGACGGCTGCCGCACCGCGAAGGTGAAGGTCGCCGAGACCGGACAGACCCTCGCCGACGACGTCGCGCGCGTGCACGCGGTGCGCGCCGCGATGGGCCCCGAGGGCCGCGTGCGCATCGACGCCAACGGCGGCTGGAACGTCGACGAGGCCGAGCGCGCCGTGCACGCACTGGCCGACGCCGACCTCGAGTACGTCGAGCAGCCGTGCGCGAGCGTCGACGAGCTCGCCGAGCTGCGTCGGCGCATCGTGCGGTGGGACATCCCGATCGCGGCCGACGAGAGCGTGCGCAAAGCCGAAGACCCGCTGGCGGTCGCCCGCGCCGGCGCCGCCGACATCATCATCGTCAAGGCGCAGCCACTGGGCGGCGTGCGCCGCGCGCTCGAGATCGTCGCCGAGGCGGGGCTGCCCGCGGTGGTCTCCAGCGCCCTCGACACCTCGGTCGGGCTGGCGATGGGCACCGCCCTGGCCGCAGCGCTCCCTGAGCTCGACCACGACTGCGGACTGGGCACCGCATCGCTGTTCGTGCGGGATGTCGCAACCCCGGCGCTGCGGCCGACAGCCGGCGCCCTGCCGGTCGGGCGCGTCAGCCCCGACCCCGCCGCGCTCGACGACCTCGCGGCATCCCCCGACCGCACCGCCTGGTGGCTCGCGCGCCTCGAGCGCTGCCACGCCGTGCTCGCGGGCTGAGGACTACTCCGCGGGGAACCCCTCGACCACGGCCGCGGCCAGCGCGTGCGTGCGCCGGCCCATCAGCTGCGCGGTCTCGTCATCGCTGAGCCGATCGGTCAGGGCGTTGACGGCCGTGCTCTCCCACAGATCGAGCATGATCTGGGCGAACTCGGCCGCAGGCATCCGCAGCGTCATGCCGTAGGTCGACACCAGGTCTTCGATGATCGCGGTCACGCGGGCGGTCATGCCGTCCATCCAGGCGCGGTACGAGACGGCCGTCTGCTCGTCGCGCATCGCCCGGGTGCGGATCTCGCTCATCAGCAGCACGCCCTGACGCGAGTCCAGCGACACGTCGACGAGCTGCTGCACGATCTCGCCAGGGCCCTCGCGGTCGCAGGAGTCGACGGTGACCTGGCGCACGCGATCGGTGATCGCCTCGAGCTTGCGCTCCGACACGGTGCGCGCGAGCTCGAGGAACAGCTCGTCCTTCGATGCGAAGTTGGAGTAGAAGGCCCCACGAGTGAAGCCGGCGCGATCGCAGACGGCTTCGACGGATGCCGCATCGAGGCCGACCTCGGCGAACACGTCGAAGGCGGCATCCAGAAGTCTCGCCCTCGTGTTCTCACGGCGACGGGTCCCCGTCACGGCATCGGTCACAGCGTCCCTTTCGAACTCACAGCGGGCGTCCGGTTTCAGACTGGCCCATTGGTTTACGATACACAAGTGTATCCGATACACTCCTGTATTGGATACAGCGTCGTATCGGTTTCGCCCGCTCTGCTCTCGGAGGCTCCGTGTCCACACTCCTGGCCGCTCTCGGCCGCTGGTCGTTCCGCCACCCGTGGCGCGTGCTCGTCGCGTGGCTGCTGCTGCTCAGCCTCGCCGGCGGCGGGGTGGCGATGTTCGCACAGGGCACCGACAACTCGTTCTCGATCCCCGGAACCGAGTCGCAGGAGGGGCTCCAGCAGCTCAGCCGCACGTTCCCCCAGGTGTCGGGCACGAGCGCGCAGGCGATCATCGTGGCCGCCGACGGACAGAAGGTGGATGACGCCGCCTACACCGCCGACGTGAAGAGCACCGTCAGCCGGCTCGAAGACCTCGACGGCATGCTCGCCGTGAGCAACCCCTTCTCCGGCCAGATCGATGGTCTCGTCTCCGATGACGACACCGCCGCGATCATCCAGATGCAGTTCGACGGCCAGGTCACCGACATCTCCGATGCGACGAAGGCGTCCCTCGAGAGCGTGATCGACGACCTGCGCGCGGAGCTGCCGAAGGGTGCGACCGTGCACCTCGGCGGCGACCTCTACTCGACCGAGCTGCCGACCATCTCGATCACCGAGGCCGTCGGGCTCGTCATCGCCCTGCTGGTGCTGATCGTCACCTTCCGCTCGTTCCTGGTGGCCGGGATGCCGCTGCTGACCGCCCTGCTGGGCGTCGGCCTGTCGATGGCCCTGATCTACGTGTCGACGGCGTTCTCGTCGATCTCGTCGACCACTCCCCTGCTCGCGCTCATGCTGGGGCTGGCGGTCGGCATCGACTACGCGCTGTTCATCATCTCCCGACATCAGGACCAGATACGCGGCGGCATGGATCCCGAGGAGTCCGCCTCGCGCGCGACCGGGACGGCGGGTTCGGCGGTCGTGTTCGCCGGTGTCACCGTGCTGATCGCGCTGATCGGCCTGTCGTTCGCGAACATCCCGTTCCTGACCACGATGGGCATCGCCGCGGCCGTCGCCGTCGCGATCGCCGTCGCGGTCGCACTGACCCTGACGCCGGCGTTCCTCGGTTTCGCCAAGGGCCGCGTCGTGGGGTGGAAGCGAAAGGCCCCGAAGAAGCGCACCACGCCCAAGAAGGGCTTCGCCACCCGCTGGGTCGGCCTGGTGACGCGGCATCCCGTCGTCACCACCGTCGCCGTCGTCGCCTCGCTCGGTGCCCTGACGGTGCCCGCGGCATCCCTCGCCCTCGCCCTCCCGAACGCGGGCATGCTGCCGGAGGAGAGCCAGGCGCGCCAGACCTACGACCTGGTCAGCGAGCACTTCGGCCCGGGCTTCAACGGGCCGCTCATCATGACCGGCACGATCGTCGAGAGCAACGACCCACTCACCCTCATGCAGGACATCGGCGACGACATCGCGAAGCTGCCCGGTGTGGAGTCGGTCGCGCTGGCGACCCCCAACGCGTCGGCCGACACCGGCATCGTACAGATCATCCCGACCACCGCGCCCGACGACCCGGCCACCGCCGATCTCGTGCGTGAGCTGCGGGCGCAGCACGACCGCATCCTCGACGAGTACGGCGTCGACATGAAGGTCACCGGGTTCACCGCCGTGGCCATCGACATCTCCGACCGCCTCGGAGGCGCCCTGCTGCCGTTCGGCATCTTCGTGGTCGGACTGTCGCTCGTGCTCCTGGCGATCGTGTTCCGGTCGATCTGGGTGCCGCTGAAGGCCGCCGCCGGCTACCTGCTGTCGGTGGGTGCGGCGTTCGGCATCGTGTCGCTCGTGTTCGTGCACGGGTTCGGCGCCGATCTGCTCAACGTCACGAAGGTCGGGCCGATCATCAGCTTCATGCCCATCGTGCTGATGGGCGTGCTGTTCGGTCTCGCCATGGACTACGAGGTCTTCCTCGTCTCGCGAATGCGCGAGGACTACGTGCACGCCCGACGCCGCGGCGACGGGCGCACCCCGCGTCAGGTGGCACAGGACGCGGTGCGGTCGGGCTACAGTGCCTCGGCGCGCGTGGTGACCGCCGCCGCCGTCATCATGTTCGCGGTGTTCGCCGCGTTCGTGCCCGAGGGCGACATGAACCTCAAGCCGATCGCCCTGGGACTGGCCTCGGGCGTGGCGATCGACGCGTTCCTCATCCGCATGACGCTCGTGCCGGCCGTGATGGCACTGCTCGGCGACAAGGCGTGGTGGATGCCGAAGTGGCTCGGCAAGCGCCTGCCCCACTTCGACATCGAGGGTGAGGCCGTCGAGCGCGAGATCTCGCTGGCCGACTGGCCCGAGCCGCACACGCGCGCCGCTGTGGTGGCCGAGAGCCTCGAGCTCGAGGCGTCGGACGGCACCGCGCTCTACCGCGACGCGTCGCTGCGCGTCGACCCGGGCGGCACCCTTGTGCTGCACGGCCGCGACCACCGCGCCGCGCGCGCCCTCGCGCTGACGATCGCCGGACGCGTCGCCCCCACCGACGGCCGCATCAAGGTCAACGGGCACCTGCTGCCCGGGCGCGCGGCCTGGGTGCGCGGGCACGTCGGCGTCGCACTGCTGACCGGCGCCGCAGACCCTGCGGCCGAGATCCGCGGGGCGTTGAAGCGTCGCACGCGACTGCTGGTGGTGGACGGACTGGATGCCGCGGCCTCGGCCGGCACCCGCGACCAGGTCACCGCTCAGCTGCGGGATGCGGCATCCGTCACTCCCGACCTGACCATCGTCGCCACCGCCGCGTCCCCTGCCGCAGTGAGCGCGCTTCTCTCCGAGGCCGGGCGCACGGCCGACGTCGTCGACGTCACGGCCGCGCCGCGCCGCGCCACCGCCGCCGAGACGGCGAACTCCGAACTCCCCGAGGTGATCGCATGACTCTGCCCATCGAGCGCTCCCGCTCCCGCAAGCCCGTCACGTGGCTGACCGTGCTCGGCGTGCTGCTGCTGCCGGTGCTGATCGGCGGCATCCTCGTCGCCGCGCTCTACAACCCGACCGAGCGCCTGGAATCGATGAGCGCCGCGATCGTGAACAACGACGAGCCGGTCACGCTCAACGGACAGCTGGTGCCGCTCGGTCGGCAGCTGACCGCCGGGCTGGTCAAGGGCTCGGACGACGCCGCCAGCAACCTCGACTGGACCATCTCCAACACCGAGGACGCCAAGGAGGGCCTGGCCGACGGCACCTACCAGGCCGTCGTCACGATCCCGAAGGGATTCTCGGCCGCGGCTCTCTCCTCCGGACAGCAGCTGTCGGGCGCCGACGAGTCGGCGAAGCAGGCGACGATCCACGTCTCGACCGCGCCCGATGCGCGGGTCATCGACGACGCGATCACCGCCCAGGTCTCGCAGACCGCCGCGACCGTGCTCGGGCAGACCCTGTCGTCGTCGACGCTCGAGAACGTGTTCCTCTCGTTCACGACGCTCGGCGATCAGCTGGGCGATGCCGCGGACGGAGCCTCTGACCTCGCCGACGGTGCGAAGCAGACCGCCGACGGCACGGTGAGTCTGGCCGACGGCATCCGCAAGCTCTCCACGGGCGCCTCGACGCTGGCCGACGGCGCCGACGGCATCGCCTCGGGCGTCGGCAAGCTCGGCGACGGCGCGAGCGGTGTGGCGTCGGGCGTCGGAGCCTTGGCCGACGGCGCATCGTCGTGGGCGTCGGGCGCACAGAACGCCGCCGACGGCCTGGACACCTGGGCCGCCGGCGCAGGAACCCTCGCCGACAGCACCCGCAAGCTCTCGGACGGCCTGTCGCAGGCGGCATCCGGCCTCTCCCAGGTCCCCGAGATCCCGCAGGAGGTCGTCGACGCGACCAACCAGCTCGCCGCCAACAGCGAGCAGATCAAGACGGGCGTGAACGACACCGTCACCCAGCTCGACCAGCTGGTGGCCGAGTGCGCGGCGCAGGGCGGCTCGGAAGAGCTCTGCGCGACGCTCGAGCAGGTCGCCGCCACCGCGAAGGGTGCACTCCCCCAGGTCAACGACGTCATCGACCAGTCGGGCACCATCGCGAAGGGCGTCGAGGGTCTCAGCCAGCTCTCGCAGCTGGGCACCGGCCTCGGCCAGCTCTCCGACGGCATGACCCAGGTCGCCGACGGCATGGACGGCCTCGCCAAGGGCGCGACCGACGCCTCGGCCGGCGTCGACAAGCTCGCCGACGGTGCGACCTCGCTCGCTTCGGGGGCCTCGCAGGCGTCTTCCGGCGCATCGCAGCTGGCAACCGGCGCGTCACAGGCCGCCGACGGCGCGTCGCAGTGGGCCGACGGCGCGCACACCTGGGCCGACGGCGCCGATCAGACCGCCGCCGGCGCCGACACGCTCGCGACGGGCGTCGGCAAGCTCGCCGACGGCGCCGGATCGCTCTCGTCGGGGCTCGCCAAGGCGTCCGACGCCCTGCCGTCCTTCACCGACGAGCAGGCCACCTCGCTCGCGTCGGTCGTCGCGGACCCCGTGGCGGCGAAGGGCCTGGGCGACAACATGTTCGGTACATCGGCGATCCCCCTTCTGGCGATGCTGGCGCTCTGGTTCGGCGGCCTCGGATCGTTCATCGCGCTGCAGGCAGTATCGCGCCGGGCTCTGACATCCCGTCGTCCGTCTGCGCTGCTCGCGCTGCGCTCGCTGGCCCCGGCTGCCGTGATCGGCGCCGCACAGGGTCTGCTGGTCGCAGGCGTCGTGCAGATCGCCGCCTCGTACGACTGGGGAACCTGGTCGCTCTTCGCCGCCGTCTGCGTGATCGCGGGTGTCGCGTTCGCGGCCGTGAACCAGGCGCTGGTGGCCGTGTTCGGCGGCGCCGGGCGCTGGATCGGCGCCCTCATCGGAGTGTTCGCCGTCGCGACCGGGGTGGTCTCCACCGTGCCGGGCGTGCTCGTGGCCATAGCGAGCTGGCTGCCCACCGCGCCCGGGATGACCGCGGGCATGGCGGCGCTCACGAGCGCGTCGGGTCTCGGCGCCGGCATCGCCGGGCTCGTGATCTGGGCGCTGCTGGCGTTCGGTGCGACGATCCTCGCGGTGATGCGCCGGCGCTCGACGACACCGGCGGTGCTGCTGCGAGAGGTTCCCGCGGCGGCCTGACCGGCCCGGCGCGGCTCTATGCTGAGGCCATGGGCACGGTTGACATCGATGCGGTGGCCGAGCACGCCGGCGCATACGGCTTCGCGTATCTGATCACGATCACCCCGCACCAGCGCGTGCACACTTCGGTCGTGCATCCGGAGTTCGCCGATCACGTCGTGACCGTGCCGGGGGCCAGTGACCGCGCCCGCACCAACGCCGCAGCTCACGCCGACGTCTCGCTCGTGTGGCCGCCGGCCGAGGCGACCGGATACTCGCTGATCGTCGACGGCGTCGCCGACGGGCAGGATGCCGCGGCCCTGCGCATCGCCCCGAGCCGGGCGATCCTGCACCGCCCGGCCGTCGAGCCCGGCCCGGCGGGCGCCGGCTGCGTTCAGGACTGCATCGAGCTGTAGCGGGATGGATGCCGCGGGCCGAGCCCACGGGTACGCTCAGCCCATGGCACCACGCACAGCAGCGCGCACCGGCACGATCATCGTCGGGGTCGTGCTCACAGCCCTCGGTCTGCTGATCGCGTTCGGCTTCCGCGCGGGCAACTGCGTCGATGGCCCGACCGTGAGCACCTGCACTTCGGGCCCCGCGCCGCATGCGCTGGTGATCGGCCTCACGATCGCCGTGATCGGCGCCGTCGCCGCCTGGCTCGGCGCCCGTCGGCGCCGCGACTGACGCCTAGTTGGTCAGACCGCTGTAGGCGTGCAGGCCCTTGAAGAACACGTTGACGACCGCGAAGTTGAACAGCACCGCGGCGAAGCCGATGATCGACAGCCACGCCGACCGGGTGCCGCGCCAGCCGCGCGTCGCACGCGCGTGGATGTATCCCGCATAAAGCACCCAGATGATGAACGTCCAGACTTCCTTGGTGTCGAAGCCCCAGAACCGGCCCCACGCGTCGTTGGCCCAGATGGAACCGGCGATGAGCGTGAACGTCCAGAAGATGAACCCGACGATCGCGAAGCGGTACGCGAGGGACTCCAGCGCCTCCGACGAGGGCAGCGTCTTCAAGAAGCCCCACGTCTTGACGGGCTTGTCGCCCGCGGCGATCAGCTTGCGCTCGCGCCGGGTCTGCATCAGCTGCAGCAGCGAGAGCCCGAAGGTCAGCGCGAAGAACGCGGTGGCCAGGGATGCCACGAACACGTGGATGACCAGCCACGGCGACTTCAGCGGGTCGACCAGCGGCGAGACGACGACGTAGAACGACAGCGCCGATCCGCCGAGCAGGATCACCGCGAGGCCGGTGATGAGCGTGCCCAGGAACCGCAGGTCGTAGCGGAACAGCACCCCGAGGTACACCGCGACCATGAGCATCACGCCGGTCAGCGCGAACTCGTACATGTTGGCCCACGGCACACGGCCGGCCGCGATGCCGCGCGTGACGTCGCCGCCGACGTGGAACAGGAACGCCAGCCAGGTCAGCGAGGTGCCGATGCGTGCGAACACGGGGCGCACACGCTGCGCCGCCGGCACCGCCAGCGGCGAGCGCGACGAGTCGATCGAGCGGTTCGCGGCACCGGCCGGGCGGGCCACAGAGGCGCCCCCCGCCGCAGCCCCGACGAGCTCGCGCTCTCGGACCGCGGCATCCTTCGCATCCAGCGCCTGCGATGAGCGCCGCGCCAGGTCGATCGTGTAGAAGATGAACGCGACCGCGTAGATGGCGACGGCGGTCCAGACCAGCAGTACAGAGATCTGCTCGAGCGAAGGCATGCGATCAGTTTACGCGCGGGTGCGCGTCCTCGGCCGGGGCGTCGGCCTCGAAGGCCGCGCCGTGCTTGGCGGCGAGCGCGTCGACCGCGCCGCCCAGGGTGGGGTCCTCGCCGCGGGCCAGGCCTGCGTATTCGAGGGTGAGCACCGAGCCGGAGTCGCCGGGGGTCGCCTTGACCCACATGCGACGGCGCGGCACGAACAGTGCCAGCAGCAGGCTCAGCACCGCGAGCACCGCAAAGCTCAGCACCCAGGGGCCGGCAACATCGCGGTGGATCTGCAGCGACACGAACCGCTTGACCGACTGCGAATAGTCGGTGGCGCCAGCAGGTGACTCGTTGTCGAACGAGATGGTGCCGAGGCCGTTCGGCAGGTCGGCCGTGTCGCCGGGCGCCAGCTCGATGGAGTCGGTGCCGGTCTTGCCGCCGGTCAGCTGCGTCATCCCCGTGGTGTCGAGTGCGTAGACCGAGCGCGGCACACCGTTGTTCAAGCCCAGGTCGCCGGAGTACACGTTGATCGACAGCACCGGGTTCAGCAGCGCCGGGTAACCCGACGCGTACGCGCCCAGATCGTTCTTGACCTGCGTGGGGTAGAAGAACGCGAGCATGCCCAGCTGCTCCTTGAGCCCGTCGGGCACCTTGATGATGCCCAGGGAGGTCAGCTCGTTGTTCTGCGGAAGGAAGGCGATGCTGTCGTGGAACACGATCTTGCCATCGGCGTTGCGGACCGTGATCGTCGGCGCGTAGCCGTTGCCCATGAGGTACACGCGGTCGCCGGCGATGTTCAGCGGGTGGTTCACCCGGATCTTCGAGTCGGTGGCCTTCTGCCCCGGCAGCTGCGTCGTCAGGTGCGCGACGAAGTCGCCGGCCTGCCCCTGCGAGCCGCTGCCGACCGGCTGATACGTCACGTCGAACTTGTCGAGCTTCATCGTGTACGGCGTCAGCGAGTCGGGGTCGACGAAGCGTCCCGGGTTGAACGACGAGTAGTCGGTGCCCACCGAGTTGACGAACGTCGTGTCCTGCACGATGACCCGCTGCCCGGTGTACGCGAACCCGCCGCCGATGCCCACGGCCAGCAGCACGCCCAGCAGCGCGATGTGGAACAGCAGGTTGCCGGTCTCACGCAGGTAGCCGCGTTCGGCCGAGACCGAGTACGAGCCGTGCCCGTCGTAGCGCGCCACCCGGTATCCGGCGGACTTCAGCTGTTTCGCGGCGATCTCGACGGCGCGGGATGCCGCGGCCGCGGCATCCACTCCGGGAGCCAGCTCCACCAGCGACTCGCGGTGATCGCCCAGACGCCCCAGCCGCGCGGGCGTGCGCGGCGGCAGCGCCCGCAGCGCCTTGAGGTGGTGCTTCACGCGCGGGATCACGCAGCCGATCAGCGAGATGAACAGCAGGATGTAGATCGCCGAGAACCAGACCGACGAGTACACGTCGAACAGCTGCAGCTTGTCGAGCACCGGCGCCAGCGTCGGGTGGTCGGTGAAGTACTCGGTCACACCGTTGGGGTCGGCGCTGCGCTGCGGCACGATCGAGCCGGGGACCGCCGCGATCGCGAGCAGCAGCAGCAGGACGAGCGCGTTGCGCATGCTCGTCAACTGACGCCAGCCCCAGCGCAGCCATCCGACCGGGCCGAGGCGGGGCGAGGAGATCTCGCCCGAGCCGTCGATGTGGTCGGCCGGCCGCAGCGGGTCGATGCTCTCGGCGGTGGAATCAGAGCGCGGGCGTGACACCGGCGATCACCCCCTGCAGATTGGACATGAGAACTCCCCAGACCCCGGTGACCATGAGCACACCGAGGACGATCAGCAGCGCGCCGCCGATGATGTTGACCGCGCGCACGTGCGTGCGCAGGAACGCGACCGAGCGGGTGGCCCACCCGAACCCGAGTGCGATGAGCAGGAACGGGATGCCGAGACCCAGCGAGTACGCGAGGCCCAGCACCGCGCCGCGCGAGGCGGAGGCCCCGTCCAGCGACATGTTGATGATGACGGCCAGGGTCGGGCCGATGCACGGCGCCCAGCCGACGCCGAGCGCGAGGCCGAGAAGCGGCGCACCGACGAGGCCCAGGTTGCCCCGGATCTGCGGACGGAAGATGCGCTGTGCGAAACCGAACAGCCCGATGAACACGAGCCCCAGCAGGATGATGACCACGCCCATGACGCGCGTGATCACGTCTTTGTAGCGCAGGAAGAAGAGCCCCACCGTGCCGCTGAAGATGTTGACGGCCATGAACACGACGGTGAACCCGGCGATGAACAGCAGCACGCCGAGCACGAGGCGGCCGCGGGCAGGCGCGTCGCCGCTGGGAGCCGACCGGGGCGCCACCGCTCCCCCGATGAAGCCGAGGTAGCCGGGCACGAGCGGGAGCACGCACGGCGAGAGGAACGACACCAGGCCCGCCAGGATCGCGATCGGGACCGCGACCCAGAGGGCGCCCCCGGCGACGAGGTCCATCACGACGATGCGCCCAGGGCGGTCTTGATCAGCGACTCGAGGATCGACGCGTCGGGGATCGCCCCGACGATGCGCGCCGTGGGCCTGCCGTCCGCGTCGAGGATGACGGTCGACGGGGTCGCGCTCAGTGGCACGACACCGGCGAAGGCGGTGGTCACCGACTTGGTCTGCACGTCGATGATGCTCGGGTAGGTGATGCCGAACTCCTTGGCGAAGCTCTCAGCCGTCGCCGCCTGGTCGTAGGTGTTCACACCCAGGAAGGCGACGTCGTCGCCGAACGCGGCATCCGCCTTCTTCAGCACGGGGGCCTCTTCGCGGCACGGCGCGCAGGCGGCCCACCAGAAGTTCACGACCGTGACCTTGCCGGCATAGGTCTCGTTCGACACCTTGGTGCCGTCGTCGAGCGTGCCGTCGAAGGTGACGGCCTTCGGCTGGTCGCCGGTCTTGTACTCGTGCACGGCGAAGTCGGCGGCGATGTAGCCCTTGCTGTCGCCGTCGCGGTACTGCTGGGCGAGTCCGTCGTTGCTGTTGCTGCAGGCGGACAGCCCCACCGCCAGCATCAGGGCTGCGGCGAGGGATGCCGCGGCCTTCGTCGTTCGGCGCATCACACGGCCCCCACATCGATGGAGCCGGCGACGGTCGCGGGCTCTGCATATCCGACCTCGACCCACCTGTCGCCGTCGCGCTCGAAGCTCGTGACGCTCGAGAGCGCGCACCGCCGCTTGCGCGGGTCGTGCCGCAGCGGAAGGCCCGCGATGGCGAGGTGGGTGATCCAGATCGGCAGCTGGTGGGAGACGATCACGGCGTCTCCCGATGCGGTGCGATCCCAGGCATCCTTCATCGCGGCATCCATGCGCGCGACGACCTGTGCGTAGGGCTCGCCCCAGCTGGGGGTCGAGGGGCGGCGCAGATGCCACCAGTTCATCGGATTGGCCACGGCCCGCGACATCCGCTTGCCCTCGAACACGTTCGTCGGCTCGATGACGCGCTCGTCGATGACCGGCTCGATGCCGAACAGCTCGGTGAACGGCTCCGCCGACTCGCGCGTGCGCTGCAGCGGCGAGCAGACGAGCGATCCGACGGGGCGCTTCAGGCCCTGCACGTACTCCGCGGCCTGGCGCGTCATCTGCCGGCCGGCGGTGCTCAACCGGAAATTCGGGAGTCGCCCGTAGAGCACGCGACGGGGGTTGTGGACCTCCCCATGGCGCACGAGATGAAGGCGGGCGGCGGGCACGCCCTCCAGTTTACGGGCGAGATCCTTCAGAAGGCGCTGGGAGAGAGGTCACGGTTCGACCGTGCGTGCGAGCAGCTCGACGAGCAGTCGCTCGACGACCGGATGCGGCAGCGCCTCGACGAGGGCGAGGAACGGCGCCATCTGCGCCGGCAGCGCTCCCCCGCCGCCGAGTCCCATGCCCTGCAGCAGCGCGCCTGCCGTGTCGGCGTCGAGGGTCGCCGGCAGCTGCGCGGGCAGCGTCCGGCGGACCTGCCCGGCGTCGACCGGCGGCACGCCGCGCACGGCGTCGGCGGCGGCGACCAGGTCGGGCACGAGGGCTGCGGGATCGGTCACCGGTGTGATCGTCAGGTGCGTCGTGTGCGGCAGCCGGGTGCCGTCGCCCTGGAGAAGGCCCGGCTGCTGCTGCAGCATCCACCCCGCCGCACGTGCCGCATCGGACCAGTGATGCGGGTCGACGCGGCGGTCGGGTGGGGCCTGCTCGTCGGTCGCGACCGCCAGCAACGGGCCGACCGGCGCCCCGACGACCCGCAGCCCCTCGATGCCGCCGATCGCGGCGGTCAGTGCGTGGGTGGCCGTGGCGGTGCGGGCGGCGAGGTCGCGGAACCCCTCGGCACCCAGGGCCCGGATGATCGCCCAGGCCGCCGCCAGCGGCCCCGCCGACTTCGAGCCGAGCAGCGTCGGGTTCACGACTGGGTAGCCCGGCCAGTCGGTGGTCGCGAAGTACTGCGCGCGCTGCCGGTCACGCGTGGCGTGCAGCAGCACGCTCACCCCCTTGGGCGCGTAGCCGTACTTGTGCAGGTCGGCCGACAGGCTCGTGACGCCGGGCACGCGCAGGTCCCACGCGGGCTGCTCGTCGGGCCAGAACGGCAGGATCCACCCGCCGATGCACGCGTCGACGTGGCAGGAGATGCCGGATGCCGCGCACGCGGCCGCGACGTCGGCGATCGGGTCCATCGCGGCGAACGGGTACGACGGCGCCGAGACGACCACGAGCGCGACGTCGTCGCCGAGACGATCGGTCAGCGCCGACGCCTCGAGCGTGCCGGTCGTCGGGTCGACGGGCACACCGTCGAAGTGCAGGTCGAACAGCTCCGCCGCCTTGCGGAACGCGGCGTGCGCGGTCACCGGCGCGACGATGCGCCCGATGCCGCTGCCGCCGCCCGCGCGCCACAGGTCGCGCGCGGTCTTCACCGCGAGCAGGCACGACTCGGTGCCGCCGCTGGTGACGGTGCCGGCCGCGCCGCCGAGCGTCGCGAGGGCGAACGCGAGCACGTCGCGCTCGAGGGCCGCGACCGAGGTGAAGGTCGTCGGGTCGAGGCCGTTCACGGCCTGCATGCGACGCGCGGCTTGCGCTGCGAGTTCGTCGAGCTGCGGCATCCCCGCGTCGTATACATAGGAGAGCACGCGCCCGCCGTGGGTGGGCGCGTCGGCCGCGCGCAGGGCGTCGAGCTCGGCCAGGATCGCTGCGTCATCGAAGGTCACCCGCACAGCTTAGGCGGGCGGGTGCGGGGTGCGACTCCCCGGCGTATCGTCGCGGACATGACGGTCGACCAGATCATGGCGAACCTGCACGCCGCCGACCTCGATGCCGCGCGGCGGTTCTACGTCGGCGAGCTCGGCATGACCGAGCAGCCCCTCGGACATGACTGGGTGACGCGCTTCATCGATCCGTCGACCGGAGCGGCCGTGCAGGTGCAGACGCACGACGCGACAGCGCCCGAGGACTCGGTCGCGACCGTCAAGGTCGACGACGTCGACGCCGTCTACGCGGCGATGCGCGCCGCCGGGCACGAGATCGTGCATCCGCTGGTGACCGAGGCCTGGGGCGTGCGGCGCTTCTTCGTGCGCTCGCCCGGCGGCGCCGTGCTGAACATCGCACAGCGGCACGGGTAAGGCGCGAGTCGGAGTCTGCGCGCGGCATCCCGCCATCCGGTACCGCTCGCCGCCCGCCGTTCGGCAGTCGATTTCTGCAACCGATACGCACCGCGACCCGTAGAAGGTGACCGCTGAACCGAGGGGGCGCTTCGCCCCGCTTGTTCGGCAGTCAGTTTCGGCAGGCCCACGTCGGGTTCGCTTGCAGAAAGTGACTGCTCGACCACGAGGGGCGGTGGGATGCCGGGGGCCGGCGCAGCGCACGCACAGAAGCCGCGGCATCCCGCCCCGTAGACTTGACGGTGTGACTGAACGCATCCTCGTGAACCAACTCGCCGCCCGAGAAGACGGCCCCGTCCGCGTGTCGGGATGGGTCGAGACCGTCCGCGATCAGAAGAAGGTGCAGTTCGTCGTCCTGCGCGATGAGACCGGCGCCGTGCAGCTCGTGAATCCCGCGACGCGTCCCGACCCCGAGAAGACGGACCAGGATGCCGCGGCCCTCGCCCTCACCGACACCATCTCGAACCTCGCGCACGGCACGTTCCTGACGGTAACCGGCGACCTCAAGCACGACGAGCGCGTCAAGCTCGGCGGCATCGAGGTCAAGCTCACCGCGCTCGAGGTGGCCTCTGCCGCGCTGCCCGAGACGCCCATCGCGAGCGACTCGAGCATGGACAAGCGCATGGACTGGCGCTTCATCGACCTGCGCCAGCGCCGCAACAACCTGATCTTCCGCATCTCGACGACGCTCGAGCACGCCATGCGGCAGTACTGGATCGACCGCGACTACATCGAGATCCACTCCCCCAAGCTCATGTCGAGCCCGTCCGAGTCGAACGCCGAACTGTTCAGCCTCGACTACTTCGAAGACAAGACGGCCTACCTCGCGCAGAGCCCGCAGCACTTCAAGCAGATGGCGCAGGCCGCCGGCTTCGGCAAGGTCTTCGAGATCGGCGACGTGTACCGCGCCGACCCGAGCTTCACGAGCCGGCACGCCACCGAGTTCACGAGCGTCGACGCCGAGATCAGCTGGATCGACTCGCACGAAGACGTCGCGACCATGCAGGAAGAGCTGCTGGCCGCCGCCATCCAGGCCGTCAAGGACAAGCACGGCGACGAGATCAAGGAGCTGTTCGACATCGACGTGGTCGTGCCGACGCTGCCGTTCCCGCGCATCCCGCTGGCCGAGGCGCACGAGATCGTCAGGGCCCGCGGCTACGAGAACCCGCGCACCGACGGCGACCTCGACCCCGAGAGCGAGCGCCAGGTCTCGGCGCACGTCGCCGAGACGTTCGGGCACGAGTTCGTGTTCGTGACCGACTACCACGCCGGGATCCGCCCGTTCTACCACATGGTCGACGAGGCCACCGGGCTGACCAAGAGCTACGACCTGCTGTTCAAGGGCGTGGAGATCACGACCGGCGCGCAGCGCGAGCACCGCATCGAGGTGCTCGAGAAGCAGGCGCTCGAGAAGGGCCTCAAGCTCGAGGGCCTCGAGCACTACCTCGACTTCTTCCGCTACGGCGTGCCGCCGCACGGCGGGTTCGGCATGGGCCTGGCGCGCGTGCTGATGCTGCTGCTGGGCGAGGCGTCGATCCGCGAGGTGACGTTCCTGTTCCGCGGCCCGACGCGTCTCGCGCCGTAAGTTCCGCCCGACCGGGCTCTTCCGCCCCGGTGGCCGACCCGCTAGCGTGATGCTCGCGGGCCGCCACCGGGGCGGCCCCGTCTCGATGAGGAGGCAGACATGGCGGGCACGTTCGAGCTGTGGACCGACAAGGGCGGCGACTGGCGCTTCAACCTCAAGGCGTCCAACGGGCAGGTCATCGCGACCAGTCAGGGGTACGCCTCCAAGGCGGGAGCCCTGAACGGCATCGACTCGGTGAAGACCAACGCGCCCGACGCCGCGGTCGTCGAGGTGGAGAAATAGCGCCGTCGAGATAGCGCCGTCGAGACGCAGCCGCTACAGCTCGAAGTCGACCGCCACGCGATCGGCGACGACGCTGCGCACGTAGGCCACGACCTCCTGGTGCGCGGGGTGCACCGCGTAGGCGTCGAGCGCCGCCTTGTCGGCGAAGTCGGCGACCAGCGCGACATCCCAGTTGCCGTCGACGACGTTCGGACCCGCCGTGAGCGTGCCGATCGTGGGCACGACGCCGACGAGGGCGTTCAGGCGCTCGGCGATCTCGCGTGCGTGATCGGCACGGGTCGCGGCATCCGTCGCCGCCATCTTCCAGCTCACCACGTGCCGCAGCGTCATCGCTTCGCCGCCACAGCGTCGAGCAGCGCGTCGTGCAGCCGGTCGGCGCCCACGCGCCAGTGCGCGTGCAGCCGCCCGTCGATGAGCACGACCGGGATCTTCTCCCACCACAGCTCGTAGAGCGCGGGGTCGTCGGCGATGGATGCCTCGACCACCTCGACCTGCGCGGCCGCGCGTTCGGGCAGGTCGGCCAGGACGTGGTCGACGACGCCGTGCGCGACGTCGCAGAGGTGGCAGTCGGGCTTGCCGATGAGGGTGAGCGTGGTCACACACTCATCCTAGGGCGGGCGGGATGCCGGGGCTCGGCGACGCAGCCCGGCTCAGCGCTCGACCGGGAAGCCCTGCTCGACCCAGGCGGCGGTGCCGCCCTCGACGTCGGTGACGTCGTAGCCCTGCGCGTCGAGCTTGCGCGCGACCGACGCCGAGCGCCCGCCGAGCTCGCAGATCACGTGGAAGGGCTCCTTCGGGAACTCTTCGACCCGGTCGCGCCACGTCGAGAACGGGATGTTCACGGCGCCGGCGATGTGCCCGGCCTCGTACTCGTGCACTTCGCGCACGTCGATGAGCGGGAGGCCCGCGGTCTCGCGCAGCTGCTGAACGGTGATGGACTTCATGTCGTACTTTCCTCTGCGAACGCCGGATGCGTACACGAAGCGCCCGTCCCGCAGGACAGGCGCTCGGTGTTCAGCCGCTACTTCTTGTTGCGGCGCTGGTGACGAGTCTTGCGAAGCAGCTTGCGGTGCTTCTTCTTCGCCATGCGCTTGCGGCGCTTCTTGATGACAGAACCCACGGGAAACCTCACAACGTCAGGGGTCTGGACGCGGAATCACCGCGCCCGGGAACGGGCAGATGGAAAAATGCCTCGTCCTAGTCTAGCCGACGTCGGCGATGGGACGTTGCAGGGCCTCTGAGACGGCCGATTCGGGTACGCGATAGCTGCGCCCGAAGCGCACGGCGGGCAGCTCGCCGGAGTGCACGAGGCGATAGACGGTCATCTTCGAGACCCGCATGATCTCGGCGACCTCGGCGACCGTCAGAAAACGCACATCAGGCAGTTCGGCCATATCCACGTTCCACCTTCCCCAGCATCGGCTGATCAGTCCCCGCTCGCAGCGGCCCCACACCACTGAGCACACTCTATGGTGTCCGTGCGGGCTGTGTAAACCCATGGGACGGGTGTGACGGATGCGCGCATAGCGAGTCCATAGTCCGGCCAGGGCGCGTCCTGACGGGGCTCTGGCCGTCCATGGATGCCGATGCCGTCTGCTTGAGGGCATGAATGAGACAGCGACCGACCCGGCGACCCCCACCGCCGTCGTGCGCCGGCGGATGTCCCGCACGGTGAAGCGGCTCATCGGCGCGGCCGCGCTCGTTCTGACCCTCGTGGGCGGCGGGGGTGCCTGGTGGGCGGCGAATCGGTTCCTCATCCCCCACGTGGAGATCTCCGATGTCGCCGCCTACCAGGCCGAACAGGGGTCCGCCGACGCCGGCTCATCCGACACGACCGACACCTCCGGCACCGTCACGGGCTCGACCTACACCTCCGACGACGCCTCCGTGACCATCACGAAGCACACCACCGGGTCGGGCGACGACACCCTCACCTACTACGTCGCCGATGTGACCCTCACCGACGCGACGGCCCTGCGCAGCGCATTCGCCGACAACCAGTTCGGCGAGAACATCACCGCCCGCGTCTCCGAGATCGCCGAGGACAACGGCGCGGTGTTCGCCATCAACGGCGACTATTACGGCTTCCGCTCCGACGGCATCGAGATCCGCAACGGCGTCGTCTTCCGCGACGAGGGCGCGCGTGAGGGGCTCGCGTTCTACAAGGACGGCACCGTCACGGTGTACGACGAGACGGCGACCACCGCCGACGCGCTCGTCGCCGACGGCGTCTGGAACACCATGAGCTTCGGCCCCGCGATCGTCGAGAACGGGCAGACGGTGGACGGCATCGACGACGTCGAGGTCGACACCAACTTCGGCAACCACTCGATCCAGGGCGACCAGCCGCGCACGGCCGTCGGCGTCATCGACGACGACCACCTCGTCTTCGTCGTCGTGGACGGCCGCGATTCGGGCTACAGCCGGGGAGCGAGCCTGGACGAGCTCGCGGGCATCATGGAGGGCCTGGGCGCCCAGACCGCGTACAACCTCGACGGCGGCGGATCGAGCGAGATGTGGTTCGACGGCGAGGTCGTCAATCAGCCCTCCAACGGCGGCGAGCGCGCCACCAGTGACATCTTCTACATCGCCGGGTGACCGCATGAACGTCGTCCTGATCCCCGCATACGAGCCCGACGAGCGTCTCGTCTCGCTGGTGCGGGAACTGCACGGGATGCCGGTGGTCGTCGTCGACGACGGGTCGGGGCCGGCGTATCACGACGTGTTCGCCGGTGCCGCGGCATCCGGCGCCGTCGTCCTCCCCCACGCGCACAACCGGGGCAAGGGCGCCGCCCTGCGCACCGGCTTCGCGCACATCGCCCGGGCGTTCCCCGACGCGGGGGTCGTCACCGCCGACGCCGACGGCCAGCACACGCTCGCCGACATCGCGCGGGTCGCCGCGCGCATCGGCGCGGGCCGCATCGTCCTGGGCGTGCGGGCGTTCACGGGTTCCGTCCCCGCGCGCAGCCGCTTCGGCAACGCGGTCAGCCGCCTCGCCTTCCGCCTGGCGGCAGGCCAGGCGATCGCCGACACGCAGACCGGCCTGCGCGGGCTGCCCGCCGAGTCCCTGCCGTGGCTGATGGGCGTGCCCGGCGATCGCTTCGAGTACGAGTTCCGGATGCTGCTGCAGGCGGGGGCCGCCGGCTTCGCCCTCGTCGAGCAGCCGATCGCGACGATCTACACCGACGGCAACGCGTCCAGCCACTTCCGCCCGGTGCGCGATTCGCTGCGCATCTACGCGCCGGTGGTGCGGTTCGCGGGCTCGGCGCTGCTGGCCTTCGCGATCGACACCCTGGCCCTGCTCGTGCTGCACGCGCTCACCGGGTCGCTGCTGGTCTCCGTGGTCATCGCGCGCGTGCTCAGTTCGAGCGTGAACTTCGCCGTCAACCGCTCGATGGTCTTCCACCGCGGCCGCGACATCCCCCTGCGCACGGCGGCGCTGCGCTACTTCTCGCTCGCGCTCCTGCTGCTGGCGGCGAACTACGGGACGATCTCGGCGCTGTCCGATCTGGGGCTGCCGCTGCTGGCGGCCAAGATCGTCACCGAGGCGACGCTGTTCGTCGTCAGCTACGGCGTGCAGCGAGCTGTGGTGTTCGCTCCCGCATCCGCTCGCGAGCCACGGCGATCAGCCGCTCCAGCTGCTGCGCGTGCGGTGCCGGCTGACGGTCGCGCGCGTAGGTGACGGCCGCTGCCGCCGCCCGCTCGAGCCCGGCGCGGTCGTCGAGCAGTCCCTCCAGCGACGCGGCCAGGCCCGCGGCATCCGTCCCCTCCGTGCCGATCGCGGCCGCACCGAACTCCTCCGCGAGCACCGGGTCGACGACCACGGCCGGACGCCCCCTGCTGAAGGCCTCCAGCGCGATCATGGGCTGGTTGTCGAACCCGAGCGATGAGATGACGACGGCGTCGGATGCCGCGACCAGCGCTCCCACCTCATCGCCGGGCACCCGGCCGTGGAAGGTGACGTCGGCCTGCGGCTCATGGGTGCCGCCGGCCACGTGCAGGTGCACCCGCCCCGGCCCGCGGTGCGCCGTGACCAGACGGATCGCGTCGAGCGCGACCTCGAGGCGCTTCTCGGGCGCGAAGCGCGCCGCCCACACCAGGGCCAGCGGACCGTCGGCGCGGGCGGGCGCCGGCTGCAGGGGCTCGGCGATGTTGGAGAGCTCGTGCACGGCATCCACCCCCTCCGCCTGCAGCGCCCGTGCCTGGTGCGCCGACGGCGACAGCACCGCGTCGGCGCGCGTGGCGACGGTCAGGGTCATCGTGCGCAGCGCGTTGTTGATGGGGGTGCTGCCGGTGTAGCGCGGCGACGGCCAGCGGCCGGTGATGTGGTGGTATTCCCACAGCGCGAGCGGGACGAGCGCGTTCAGCGCCGATGACGCCTGCCAGAAGAAGGTGTGCACGGTCTGCAGCACCGGGCGTGCCTGGGCTGCGCCGATCTCGAGCGCCGCGACCGCGAGCGTGAACTCGGAATGGACGACGAGCGCCCGCACGTCGTGCGCGGCGGCGAGGCGCGCCAGCTCGACGCGCAGACGGCGACGGGATGCCAGGACCGGCAGTCCCACGCCGGGCACCGTGAACGCGACCCGCACCGCGACGGGGACGATCCCGGGCACCCCGGCCAGCACATCGGCGTCGGGGGCGACCACGACGACGGTCCACCCCTGCTCGGCCAGCCCCCGCGCCTGCCGCAGGAAGGCCGTCTGCGCACCACCGAGATAGCGCAGCGAATAGTCGCACAGGAGCATGACGGCCCCCTGCGCGGTGTCGCCGCCGTTCACCGTCCGGGCAGCTTCTTCAGCGCACTGTCCCACGCGTGCTTGGCCGACGCCGCGACCCGTCCGACGGTCTCGGCGGCGTGCGCCGCGGGCTCGGGGAGGGCGATGAGCTCGGCGGCGTCGCCCTCGTCGAGGAACGGGACGATCCACGCGTCGATCTCGTCGAGCGGGGCCGCCTGCAGGCGGTAGTAGCGGTGCTGGCCCTCTTCGCGGACCGCGACCAGGTCGGCGTCGCGGAGGACCTTCAGGTGCTTCGACACGGTCGGCTGGCTCACGCCCAGGTCGGCGACGATCTGCGACACGCTGGTGCCGTCGTGCCCCGCGGCGGAGCGGTCCAACAGCAGGCGCAGGATGTCGCGACGGGTGCCGTCCGCGATCACGTCGAAGATGTCCGCCATGCCCTTAGGTTAGCCGGGCGTCCGGCTGAGTACCATGACACAGGTGTCCACGCATCCGGATCCCATAGCCCGCGGGCCGCTCCTGCGCAGGCTCCGCCGCGCGGGCGCGGAGACGTGGGATGTGATGCGTGACTTCACGACGGCATCGCCCGCCCGGTTCGCTGTGGGCGTCTACATGGTGCTCATCGCGATCTTCACGGTCCTGCTGATGCTCCCGGCCGCCACGCGCTCGGGCGCCCACACCCCGTTCGTCGACGCCCTGTTCACCGCGATCTCGACGGTGTGCGTGACCGGTCTGTCGACGGTCGACATGGCCACGCACTGGTCGGCGTTCGGCAACGTCGTCATCTACGTCGGCGTCAACGTCGGCGCCCTGGGCGTGCTGACCCTCGCATCGATCCTGGGCCTGGTGATCTCGAAGAAGCTGGGCCTGCGCGCCAAGCTCATCGCCGCGAGCGAGTCGAACCCGCTGCGCGTGCACGGCGGGCCGGTCAACGAGGGCCAGACCATCCGGCTCGGCGAGGTCGGCTCGCTGCTCGCGACCGTGGCACTGTCGACGTTGGTGATCGAGGCGGGCCTGGCGGTGCTCATGTACCCCTCGCTCGTGGTCGGCGGCATCGGCCCGCTGCGTGCCCTGTGGGAGGCCCCGTACTACGCGGCCATGTCGTTCACGAACACGGGCTTCGCGCCGAACCCCGAGGGGCTGGAGATGTTCCAGCACGACTACTTCTTCCTGACCGTGATGATGGCCGGCGTCTTCCTCGGGTCGATCGGCTTCCCGGTGATCAACACGCTGTGGCGGCACCGCTGGCATGTGCACCGCTGGTCGCTGCACGCGAAGCTCACCGTCATCACGACCATCCTGCTGTTCATCGCGGGTGCCCTCGTGTTCCTCCTGCTCGAGTTCGACAACCCGAAGACGTTCGGCGACCGCAATGCGTGGGACACCGTCTATCAGTCCTTCTTCCTCTCGGCGATGACCCGCTCGGGCGGTTTCTCCGTCGTCGACGTCAGCAGCCTGCACGGCTCGTCGCTCATCGTCGGCTCGATGCTCATGTTCGTCGGCGGCGGCTCGGCATCGACCGCCGGCGGAATCAAGGTCACGACCCTCGCGGTGCTGGCACTGGCGGTGTGGTCGGAGGCCAAGGGCCGCCCCTCCGTGCAGGCGTTCGGCCGCCGCATCCCCAGCGACGTGCAGCGCGTCGCACTCTCGGTCGTCGCCTGGGGCGCCACGCTCGTGGCGGTGGCGACGGTGACGATCGCACAGTTCACCAGGGCGCCGGTGGCCGACGTCCTTTTCGACGTCATCTCGGCGTTCGCGACCGTCGGCCTGTCGACCGGGCTGACCGCGCAGCTGGATGATCCGGGCAAGTACGTGCTGGCGGCCACCATGCTCTTCGGCCGCGTTGGTACAGTGACTCTCGCCGCGGCCGTCGCCGCGACCAGCCGCAAGCAGCTGTACTCGCTTCCCGTCGAAAGGCCGATCGTTGGTTGAGCAGATCCGTGGCGATGCGCCCGTCCTGGTGATCGGCCTCGGCCGGTTCGGCGCCGCCTGCGCCGGCGAGCTCGACCGCCTCGACCGCGACGTGCTCGCCATCGACGAGAACCTCGAGCTCGTGCAGAAGTGGTCCGAACGCGTCACACACGCGGTGCAGGCCGATGCCCGCAATCTCGACGCGCTCAAGCAGATCGGCGCGCAGGACTTCCAGGTGGCCGTGGTCGCCACGGGGTCGTCCATCGAGTCGTCGGTGCTGATCACCGCGAACCTCGTCGACCTGAAGGTGCCGCAGATCTGGGCGAAGGCCGTGTCGCAGGCGCACGGCAAGATCCTCGCGCGGGTGGGCGCGAACCATGTCATCTACCCCGAGCGCGAGGCCGGCGAGCGCGTCGCGCACCTGGTCAGCGGCCGCATGCTCGACTTCATCCGCTTCGACGACGACTTCGTGCTGGCCAAGATGTACCCGCCCAAGTACATCCGCGGCATCGGCCTGAACCAGTCGGGCGTGCGCACGAAGTTCAACGTCACCGTCGTGGGCGTGAAGAGCCCCGGCAAGCCGTTCCGCTACGCCGAGGCCGACACCGTGGTCACCAACCACGACCTCATCATCGTGTCGGGCACCAACTCCGACATCGAACGGTTCGCGTCCCTGGAGCGCTGACGGGTCTAGCCTGCGAGCATGGGTGCGACATGGATCGCGCAGTCGGGCATCGTGCAGGGCGTCATCATCGGCGCCACGCTCGCGTTCCTGACGGCGATCGCGCTCCTGCGCCTGCGCGCCCGCGCACTGACCCGCACCGTGCACGGATGGCGCGAGCTGCGCCGCTGCGGGCAGCCGGGCAACGGCGTCCTCACCCGCGCCGCCTGCATGATGGCGCTGCCGGTGGTGAACAGCTTCGACGAGGCCGCGTACTGGACGACGGGACGGGATGCCGCGGGCCGCACCCTGCGCGGCGACCGCGCGTACACGCTGCGTTTCGATGCGGGCGGGATGCCGCCGGCCGACGCCTTCTGGTCGCTGACGGCGACCGACCCCACCGGGTACGCCGCCACCGGCAGCACCGGGCACGGCAGCGTCGACGACCGCACGCCGTTCACCACAGGTGCCGACGGCTCGGTAGAGCTCGTGCTGTCGCACGAGGAACCCGCCGGCGCCGCCGCGAACTGGCTCGCCGTGCCGACCGGTCGGTACCGGCTGATGCTGCGCGCGTACCTGCCGGGAGCGGCGATCCTCGACGGCAGGTATGCCCCACCGCCCGTGGAGGCGCGACCGTGAACCGGCTCATCCTGCGGTTCGCCGTGCCGATCGTCGTGATCGTGCTCGTGATCTTCGCGTGGGTCGTGATCCAGCGCCTCGCCGACGGTCGCGGCGTCGGCGTGCTCGCGGTCGCCGCACTCGTCGTGTGGGCGGTCGGCGCGCCGCTGTTCATCTGGTTCTGGCCGCGCATCACCGTGAGCGGCTTCCAGCGGGCCATCGTGCGGCGCGGGTTCGGTTCCGGACCCGTCGCGGTGAACACGCTCGCCGCCGTGCCGTACACCTCGGCCGCGGCATCCACCGGCAGTCTCATCGCCACCGGCACCGACGACGTACTGTACGTCGTCGGCTGGATCGACCTGCGGCACGGCCCGCTGACGCTGCATGTGCCGCCCATGCCGGGCCGCTATCACGCCCTGCAGTTCACCGACCCGACCACGGGCGCGAACGTCGCCTACGTCGGCACGCGCACGACCGGAGACAGCGGAGGCGACTTCGAGGTCGTGCGGCGCGGCGCGGCGCCGGCACGCGGCGCCGTCGTGCTGCCGGGCCGCCAGGCCCTGGTCATCGGCCGCGTGTTCGTCGCCGACGAGGCCGACCGACCGGCCGCGCTCGCGCTCGCGCAGCAGTTCTCACTCTCAGCAGTCGAAGGGAAGCAGCGATGGAGCTGACGGACAGGCACCGGACGTATCTGCAGGATCACCATGCCGCCGCGATGATCACGATCGCACGGGACGGCATGCCGAAGGCGGTGCGCGTGGGGGTCGCACTCGTGGGCGACCGGCTCTGGAGCAGCGGCACGGCCGACCGCGTGCGGACGAAGCGGCTGCGACGCGATCCGCGCTGCACGCTGTTCGTGTTCGATCAGGCGTACTCGTTTCTCACGATCGAAGCGAGGGTGACGATCCTGGACGGCCCGGACGCCCCGCAGCAGAACCTCGCGCTGTTCCGCGTGATGCAGGGCCGGCCCACAGGTCCGCTGAACTGGTACGGCGACGAGCTCGACGACGAGGCCTTCCTCGCACGCATGACCGCCGAGCAGCGGGTGATCTACGAGTTCGCGCCCACGCACGCGTACGGCCCGGCGTAGGCGGACCGCACGCCGCTCAGGGCCGGTTGCCCTGCCGCGGCTCGTGGTCGTACGGCAGCTGCGGCGTGGTCGGGAAGCCGGCGCGCGCCTGGCCCGGCACCGGACGCGATCGGCGCCCGTAGATGAGCTCGGACGAGTCGAGCAGCCACGGCACCAGCGTGATCGTCACCCCGTGCACGAGCATGAGCTGCTGGGCCATGCGCCGTGCGCGCCGGTTGTGCAGGACGCGCTCCCACCAGTGCCCGACGATGTACTGCGGCAGGTACACGGTGACCACGCTCGAGCCGTGCTCTTCGCGGTACTGCTTGATGAAGGCGATCACGGGCCCCGCGTAGCTGCGGAACGGCGACTCGATGGTGACCAGCGGGACCGGCATCCCGTGTTCCTGCCACGCCTTCTGCAGGGCCTTCGACTCCTCCTTGGTGACCGCCACATGCACGGCCAGGGTCTTCTCGTGCCGTGCGGCCAACGCGTAGTCGAGGGCCTTGACGACCGGTTTCTGCAGCCGGTTCACGAGCACCAGCGCGATGTCGCCCGCCGACCCGAAGTGCACGGTGTCGTCCATGCGGGTCTCGTGCTCGACGTCGCGGTAGTAGCGGTAGACGCCCATCATCAGCGTCGCCAGGATCGGGATGGCCAGGAACACCAGCCAGGCGCCGTGCGTGAACTTGGTGATCGTGACGATCACGAGCACCGCGACGGTCAGGGTGGCCCCGACGGAGTTGATCGCCAGCCCCTTGCGGAAGCTGCGCGCCTGGCGCCGCGCCGACTCCTGGGCACGCGCCTCGTCCGGCAGTGCGCGGATGCGGCGCAGCCCGCGGATCCAGTGCCGGATCATGCCGATCTGCCCCAGCGAGAACGACACGAACACGCCGATGATGTACAGCTGGATGAGGTTCGACAGGTTCGCCCGGTAGATGACCAGCACGATCGTGGCCGCAACCCCCAGCACGATCATGCCGTTGGAGTAGACGAGCCGGTCGCCGCGGGTGTTCAGTGCCTTGGGCGCGTAGCCGTCGCGGGCGAGCACCGCCCCCAGCAGCGGGAAGCCGTTGAACGCCGTGTTGGCCGCCAGCAGCAGCACGCACGCGGTGGCCGCCTGCACGACGAAGAACGGGATCGAGTTCATGCCGAACGTCGCGGCCGCCAGCTGCGCCATGAGGCTCGGCTGCGGCGTGCCGTGGCAGTCGAAGCCGGCGAGGTCGCAGGGGTTCTCGGCGTACTGCACGCGCGAGATGAGAGCGAGGGCCACGAGGCCGGCGAACATGGCCGCGGCGATGCCGCCCATCATCGCCAGGGTCGTGCGGGCGTTGCCGATCTTCGGGCGGCGGAACGCCTGCACCCCGTTCGAGACCGCCTCGACACCCGTCAGCGCCGAGCAGCCGCTGGAGAACGCCCGCAGCACGAGCAGCAGCACCGCGGCCTGCGAGATGCTCTGCGCATGCAGTGCGTACTGCGCGCTGGAGGCGACCGGGGCGACACCGAGGAACGTGCGCACGAGCCCGGTGACGACCATGACCGCGACCGAGCCGATGAACACGTAGGTGGGGATCGCGAACGCGTGGGAGGCCTCGCGCACGCCGCGCAGGTTCATCACGACGATGCCCAGCACGCAGACGACGGCCAGCTCCACGCGCCACCGGTTGAGCGCCGGGATCGCGGAGATGATGTTGTCGACGCCCGAGGCGGTCGACACCGCGACCGTCAGCACGTAGTCGACGAGCAGGGCGGATGCCACGACCACCCCGGGCACCTCGCCCAGGTTCTTGCGCGCCACCTCGTAGTCGCCGCCGCCCGAGGGGTAGGCGCGGATCAGCTGCCGGTACGAGAGCACCACCACCACGAGCAGCAGCACGACGGCTGCCGCGACCCACGGCGCGAATGCCAGGAACGCGAGTCCGCCGGTCAGCAGGATCATCAGCATCTCCTGCGGCGCGTACGCCACCGAGCTCAGTGCGTCCGACGCGAAGATCGGCAGCGCCATGCGCTTGGGGAGCAGGTGCTCATCCGCATTCTCGGACGCCAGAGGGTCGCCGATGAGGATGCGTTTCACGATCGGCGACTCCGGAGTGCCGTCGCGATTCTCGCTTGTCACGAGCGGCGACACTACGCCCGAAAACCCCCGGGTGCAATGCGGTGCGACGCGCGGTTTCCGCGGGGTGCGTCAGCGCCCCTCGGCGATCTCCCGTGCGCGGGCCAGGGCGGCGTCGGTGGCGCGCACGAACACCTCGTCGAGACGCGCCTCCTGCAGCACCGCGACGGCCCGCTCGGTGGTGCCCTTCGGGCTCGTCACGCGACGCCGCAGCTCCGCCGGATCCTCACCGGATGCCGCCAGCAGCGCCGCCCCGCCGACGAAGGTCTGCTCGGCCATCGTGCGGGCGTCGGCCTCGGAGAACCCCTTGCCGACGGCGGCCTTGGTGAGCTCCTCGATCAGCAGGAACACATACGCCGGGCCCGAGCCGGAGATCGTCGAGAGGGCGTCGATCTTGTCCTCGGGGACCTCGATGACGGTGCCGACGGTCTCGAACAGCGCCCGCACCACGGCGACGTCGTCGGCGGTGGCCGCCCTACCGGCCGCCACGCCGGTGACGCCCTTGCCGACCAGCGACGGGGTGTTCGGCATCGAGCGGATGACCGCCGTGCCCTCCGGCAGCAGCTGCTCGAACGTCGCGATCGTGACACCGGCCGCGATGCTCACGACGACGACGCCGGGCTTCAGCGCGGGTGCGATCTCGCGCAGCAGGTCGGGGACCATGGCCGGCTTCACACCGACGATCACCACGTCGGCGGTGGCCGCGGCATCCCGGTTCCCGTCCGGCTGCTGCTCGAGGGCGATGCTGCGCACGCCCGCCAGCTGTGCGAGCGGCTCGGCCTTGGCGGCGGTGCGGTTGGTCACGACGAGGCTCTGGGCCCGGCCCGATTCGGCGAGACCGTGCAGGATCGCGCCGCCCATGGAGCCGGCGCCGAGGATCGCGATGGGAGGAAGCATGCCGCTCATCCTACGGCGCTCGTCCTCGGGTGCGCAGGGCGCGGTTATAGTCGAGTCAGGACCGCTGAGGAGGCCGATTCCATGACCGTGTTCGACGGCATCGCCGCACGCATCATCGAGACCCCGCGCCTGGCGGTGAACATCCTCGAGCGCACGGCGGACAAGGTGAAGACCCCCGCCGAGCAGACGGTCGTCTTCGTCCACGGCAATGTCTCGTCGGCGCTGTTCTGGCAGGAGATCATGGAAGACCTGCCCGGCGACATCCGGGCCATCGCGGTCGACCTGCGCGGCTTCGGCGGCAGCGAGACCAAGCCCGTCGACGCGACGCGCGGGCTGCGTGATTTCTCCGACGATCTGCACGCGACACTCGAGGCGCTGGGCCTGGGTGCCGTGCACCTCGTCGGCTGGTCGATGGGCGGCGGCGTGGTCATGCAGTACGCGCTCGAGCACCCCGTGCTCAGCCTCACGCTGCAGGCGCCCGTCTCGCCGTACGGCTTCGGCGGCACGCGCCGCGACGGCTCGCGCCTGACCGACGACGACGCCGGGTGCGGCGGGGGCGGCGCGAACTCCGATTTCGTGCAGCGCCTGCGCGACGGCGACACGACGACGGATGCCGCGACCTCACCGCGCAGCGTGTTCCGTGCCTCGTACGTCTCGGCCGGGTACGTGACCGGGCACGAGGACACCTGGGTCGAGTCAATGCTGACCACGGCGACCGCCGCCGGAAACTACCCCGGCGACAGCGTGGCCAGCGAGAACTGGCCCGGCTTCGGCGCCGGTGCCGTCGGCGTGCTGAACACCATGGCGCCGCAGTACTTCGACGTGTCGGGGATCGTCGACCTCCCGACCAAGCCCCCGATCCTCTGGGTGCACGGCACCGCCGATGCCATCGTCTCGGACGCGTCGTTCTTCGACCTGAACCAGCTCGGCAAGGCCGGGCTCATCCCCGACTGGCCGGGCGAGGAGATCGCCCCGCCGCAGCCGATGGTGAGCCAGACCCGCGACGTGCTGAACGCGTATCGGGATGCCGGGGGTCGGGCCACCGAGTTGACGATCGAGGGCGTCGGCCACGCGCCGCACCTGGAGCGCCCCGGCATCGTGCGCCGCGCACTGCTGCAGGTCATGGGCTACATCGCCTCGACGACCGGCCCGCAGCCGCCGACCGAGGCGATCATCCTCAAGAGCGAGGACTGACACGGGCCCGCGGCATCCCGTTCGGTTTCCGTAGACTTCCGGCATGAGCTCCTCCGGCGGCGGGAAGGCGATCATCGCCGCATTCCTCGCGAACATCGGCATCGCCATCGCGAAGTTCGTCGCGTGGTTCTTCTCGGGGTCCGCATCGATGCTGGCCGAGGGCATCCACTCCCTCGCCGACAGCGGCAACCAGCTGCTCCTGCTGCTGGGCGGACGGCAGGCCAAGCGCAAGGCCGACCAGGAGCACCCCTTCGGCTACGGGCGCGAGCGGTACGTCTACGCGTTCGTGGTGTCGATCATCCTGTTCTCGGTCGGCGGCCTGTTCTCGATCTACGAGGGCGTCGAGAAGATCACCCACCCGCACGAGCTCGACCACGTCTGGATCGCGGTGCTGGTGCTGGTGATCGCGATCGTGCTCGAGGGCATGTCGCTGCGCACCGCGGTCGGCGAGTCGAAGCCGCACAAGGAGAAGGGCGAGTCGTGGCTCGCCTTCATCCGGCATGCGAAGGCGCCCGAACTGCCCGTCGTGCTGCTCGAAGACACCGCAGCCCTCACCGGCCTTGTGTTCGCCCTGCTCGGCGTCGGCCTGTCGTGGCTGACCGGCAACCCCGTGTTCGACGCGATCGGCACGCTCATGATCGGCACGCTGCTGATCCTCGTGGCGATCACGCTGGGCGTCGAGACGAAGAGCTTGCTCGTCGGCGAGGGCGCGGCCCCCTCCGATCTGCGCGCGATCGTGAACGCCATCGAGGACGGCCCCGAGGTCCACCGCCTCATCCACATCAAGACGCTGTACCTCGGCCCCGACGAGCTGCTGGTGGCGGCAAAGCTCGCGTTCGCCTCCGACAAGCCGCTGACCGCGGTGGCGGCCGACATCGACGCCGTCGAGGGGCGCGTGCGCGCCGCGGTGCCCATCGCGCGCGTCATCTACTTCGAGCCCGACGTGTACCGCCCGGCGGCCGACCCCGCGCCGTCGACCGAGGCCTTCATCCTGAAATCGGAGGACTGATGGAGTTCTGCGTCTTCACCGAGCCCCAGCAGGGGTTCAGCTACGACGAGCAGCGCACCCACGCGCAGACGGCCGAGAAGCTCGGCTTCGACGGCTGGTTCCGCAGCGACCACTACATGCGCATGGGCGCGGGGTCCCCGCTGCCCGGCCCCACCGACGCGTGGACGACGCTGGCGGGACTCGCGGTGCAGACCTCGCGCATCCGGCTCGGCACGCTCGTCTCGTCGGTGACGTACCGCACGCCGGGCGTGCTGGCGATCCAGGTGGCGCAGGTCGACGCGATGAGCGGCGGGCGCGCCGAACTGGGGTTGGGGACCGGGTGGTTCGACGCGGAGCACAAGGCCTACGGCATCCCGTTCCCGGCGAAGAGATTCGGGATGCTGGAAGAGCAGCTCGAGCTGATCACCGGGCTGTGGGCGGCCACCGCGCCGTATTCGTTCGCGGGCGCGCACTACGAGCTCGTCGATTCGCCGGCGCTGCCCAAGCCCGTGCAGGAGCGCGTGCCGGTCATCGTGGGCGGCGGTGGTGTGAAGCGGACGCCCGCGCTGGCGGCGCGGTTCGCGACGGAGTTCAACATCGGCTTCCAGCCCGAGGACGTGATCGCCGAGAAGTTCGCCGGCGTGCGCGCGGCCTGCGAGGCTGCGGATCGCGACCCCGCGTCGCTGAAGCTGTCGGTGGCGCTGCCGACCCTCGTGGGCGTCTCGGAGAGCGAGCTGTCGCGCCGGGCGGCGGCCATCGGCCGTGACGCCGCGGCGGTGCGCGGAGACGATGTCATCGCGGGAACGCCGGATGAGGTCGTCGCCAAGGTCGCGCGCCTTCAGGCGCTCGGTGCCGAGCGCGTGTACTTCCAGCTGCCCGACCAGCGCGACCTCGAGCACCTCGAGCTGCTGGGCTCGCTGCTGCCGCAGCTGCGCGCGCTCTGAGCCGCGGCGCGCCGCGCCCCTTCGCGCTCGTCGGCGCGCAGGTGTTCTCCCACGGTGAGGGTGCAGCTGGTGGACGAGGAGTAGGGAACCACCCGCATCCTCGTCCACCCGCTGCACTCTCAACGGTTGAGGCGGTGGAGTGCAGGCGTGCGACGGTCAGCGGCGGGCGTCGAAGAACGCGCGCAGCAGCGCGGACGCCTCGGCCTCACGCACTCCCCCGATGACCTCGGCGCGGTACGGCAGCCGACGGTCGCGCAGCACGTCGTAGAGCGAGCCGGCGGCGCCCGCCTTGTCGTCCCACGCGCCGAACACGACGCGGCCGACACGCGCCTGCAGGATCGCCCCGGCGCACATGAGGCACGGCTCGAGCGTGACCACGAGTGTGTGGTCTTCGAGGTTCCACGAGCCGAGGGATGCCGCGGCCTGCCGCAGCGCGACGAGCTCGGCGTGCGCGGTCGGATCGTGCGTTTCTTCGCGCTCGTTGCGGCCCTCGCCGACGATGCGGCCCGCGGCATCCATCACCACCGCTCCGACCGGCACGTCGCCGGCGGCCGCCGCGGCGGCGGCCAGCGCGAGGGCGCGATCCATGGCAGGAGCGAACGTCACATGCTCAGCGTACGGCGCGACTACCCTGGAGGAATGCGCGTGCACATCGCAGACCACCCTCTGATCACCCACAAGCTCACGGTGCTGCGCGATCAGCGCACCCCGTCGCCGGTCTTCCGCCAACTGACCGAAGAGCTCGTGACCCTCTTGGCCTACGAGGCCACGCGCAACGTGCGCGTCGCGCCCGTGGAGATTCAGACCCCGGTCACCACCACGATGGGGGTGCGCATCGACGAGCCGCGACCGATCGTCGTGCCGATCCTGCGCGCGGGTCTCGGCATGCTCGAGGGCATGGTGAAGCTGCTGCCCACCGCCGAGGTCGGCTTCCTCGGCATGGTGCGCGACGAAGAGACGCTGCAGCCCACGACCTACGCCGAGCGTCTGCCCACAGACCTGAGCGACCGGCAATGCTTCGTGCTCGACCCGATGCTCGCCACCGGCGGATCGCTCGGGGCCGCGATGGAGTTCCTGTTCGCGCGCGGCGCGCAGGACATCACCGCCATCTGCCTGCTGGGCACGCCCGAGGGCATCGCGAAGATCGACGAGCAGGTCGGCGACCGCGACGTGACGCTCGTGCTGGGCGCCCGCGACGAACGCCTCAACGAGCGCGGCTACATCGTGCCGGGCCTGGGCGACGCGGGCGACCGCCTGTACGGCACGGTCTGACGCCGGCTCGGATCACAGCGCGTCACTCCGGCGAGCGCTTGCCCGTCTCCTGCTCCCAGTACTCGAGCTGCTGGGTGAGGGCCTTGGCGAGCTCGAACACCTGCTCGGGAGGGATCCGGATGCGGCTGACCACGCGCGCCGGAACGACCGCGACCCGCTCGCCGGTGTCTTCGTTGGTCTCCTCGCGCGGCGGCTGGGCCAGCGTGACGAAGTCCATGACGAAGACCGTCGGCGTGTGCCACACATTGGCGAAGTCGGCGTAGTTCCCGGGGATGATCTCGGGCGGCAGATCGATCTCGAACTGCTGGGGCAGGTCTTCGCTCATGCGCCCGAGTCTACGGGGCGGGCGCGCCGCCGCGCGGGCGGATGACACGCCGCGACCGACTCTCGGGAGCTCTTATCGCACGCCCACGAGTCGCGCGAAGGCGCTGAGGCGCGTGACGCCGTCGGGCGTCCACGGCAGATCGTCGAGCAGCCCCGGCGCGTACACCAGATAGGCCGCCACCATGGCGCGCGAGATCGCCACGTTGAGCCGGTTCTGCAGCAGCAGGAACTCCAGCCCGCGCGGCGCATCGCGCCCGCTCGATGCCGCCAGCGACACGATGGACACCGCGGCCTCCTGCCCCTGGAAGCGGTCGACGGTACCCACCCGCACCGCGCCCAGCCCGGCGTCGGTGAGCGCCTGCTCGACCATCACCTGCTGGGCGTTGTACGGCGTCACGACGATGATGTCGGCGGTCGTCAGCGGACGCGATGCGACCGGCTCATCGTCGACGACGTCGGTGAACGCGCGGCCGAGCAGCTCGCGCACGAGGCGCACGACCTCGGCCGCCTCCTCCGCAGACTGCGTGGCATTGCCGTGGTGCCGCACCGCCACGGGGTGCAGCCCCGGCTCGACGCGGTCGATCGTGCGCAGCGCCGCGCGCGGGCGCGAGGCCAGCTCGCCGTCGTACGACAGCCGCGAGACGGGCTCTGCCACCGCGGGGTGCATGCGCCACGTCTGGTCGAGGAAAAATCCGTACTCGGGTGGCAGGACGGCCGCGCCGTCCATCACCCACCCCAGAGCCGACGCGTCGACCGGCTCGGGATGCGTGCCCTGACTCACCTGCGGCAGCTGCTGCGGATCGCCGAGCAGCAGCAGTTGGCGGGCAGAGGCGGCCACCGCGATCGTCGAGGCGAGCGAGAACTGCCCGGCCTCGTCGATGACGAGCAGGTCGAGCGAGCGGCGCGGCACCCGGCCGGGATGGCTGAAGTCCCACGCCGTGCCGCCGACGACATACCCCTCGCCCTCGTGCTCCTTCACGAACGACGCCACGCCGTTCTTCGGGATCTCGGTGAACGACACCTCGCCGTCGTCGCCGCTGCGGCGGGCCTTGGCCACGCGCACGGCCGGAACCCCGGCATCCACCACCCGATCCAACATGTGCTCGACGACCGCGTGCGACTGCGCGACGACCCCGACGGCGAAGCCGTGGTCGCGCACGAGCCGGGCGATCACGTGCGAGCCGACGTACGTCTTGCCGGTGCCGGGAGGGCCCTGCACGGCCAGGTAGCTGTCGTCGAGCTCGCGCACCGCCGCGGCGATGGCGGCGACCGGATCGGCCGCGCGGCCGTTCACCGCTGCTCCGCCGCGCAGCCGCGGCGGGCGCCGGCGCAGGATGTCGGTGGCCGGGTCACCGGGCAGCACCGGAGAGGCGGCGATCACTGCGTCGGCCCACTCCTCGATCGCGGTCTGCTGGTTGCCGGCACGCGGGGGCGCAGAGGGGGTCAGGGCGACCGGCAGCTCGCTCCAGGTCTGGCCGTCGACCGCGCTCTCGGCGACGATCGCGCCGTCGTCGAGCACCTCGATCACCTCGACCTCGCGCGCGACGTGCACCCAACGCGGCATCGTGCGCGCGGCGAACGGCGCCGGCGTCTCATACAGCGCGAACGGACGTGAACCCTCGGTGAGCCGCGTGCCCGGGGCGAGCTCGCCGCGCAGCCGCACGAGACGGCGAATCGAGCGGGGGCCGGGATGCCACTGCTCGACGAGAGAGCTGCGGCCGGCGTCGACCACCACGACGTCGCGCGTCTCGTCCCACACCGACAGCGGCTCGCGCAGCCGCAGGAAATGCGCGGCCCAGAAGGCCTTCGCCTCGCGCGGGTAGTAGTCGATCGCCGCGGCCCCGAGGCGCAGCGCCTCGACGTCGGCCTCGGGCGCGCCGGCGCCCGGCGGCGCGGCCTCGACCGCGGCCTCGGCTTCGTCGGCCAGCCGCCGCAGCGCCTCGGCCTGCGGCCGCGACTCATACGCCACCTCGGCCGACTCGATGTCGCGCGAGGGCACCAGCCCCGCCTCGCGGGCACGCTCGACGAGCCAGTCCCGCAGCCGGCGCGTGGACACGCAGTCGTACCGGTTGTAGTCGGCGAGATCGTCGAAGACGGCCTGGGCCGCGGCACCGTCCCCCGCATCGCGCAGCGCCCGCGCCTGCACGTACTTCACGATGGAGTCGTCGCCGCGCTGCACGTCACTGGTGCGCACCTCGTCGCCCATGTACAGCGGCTCGAGCTTCTTGATCGAGTACGAGCGCGACCCCACCCGCAGCGCGCGCCGCACGATCGGGTACAGGTCGACGAACACGCCGTCGCGCAGCAGCGTATCGACCTCGGTCTCACGCACGCCGTAGCGCGCGGCCATCGCGAGCAGATGTGTGGGCTCGTACGGTGCGTAGTGGTAGATGTGCATGTCGGGCTGCCGCCGGCGCACATCGGCCACGATGTCGAGGAAGCGCTCGAACGTCTCCTTCTCGGCCGCGAAGTCGTGCGCCCACAGCGCTGTGTACTGCTCGCGCAGGTCGACGAAGCCGAACAGGTAGTCGATGCCCCAGTCGGCGCCCGACCCCTCGGTGTAGAGCGGATCGCCCTCGAAGTCGAAGAAGAGGTCGCCCTGATCGGGCCGCGGCAGCGCGCCCAGCGCCTTCGGGAAGACGACCTCGTAGGTGGGGACGGGCGGGGCCGTCGTCTCGGCGGGGGCGAGCGGGGTGCCGGCAGGGCTGGCCAGCTGCAGCCGCGCCTGGGTGCGCAGGCTGTCGAAGGTCTCGGCGCTCATCCGCGCGGGAGGGGTGGATGCCGCGGCCAGCGCGTCGATCGTGGTCACACCGGCGGTGCGCAGCCGCGCGTGCTGCACGGGTCGCATTCCAGCCACCAGCAGCAGGTCGCGGTGCACGGTGACCTCCTGCTCACAGGTCGCACAGCGCCCGCACGCGACGACCCCGAGCTCGCCGCGCTCGTCGCCCCAGGCGATGGGCGGCTCGTCGCGGCCGCGGTCGAGGCGCCGGTCAGCGATGAGCGCGCGCAGCCGCTCGCGGCGCAGCCGGAACACCGGCATGAGGTCGTCGACGCGGTGCGTGCTGGTCGTGCCGTCGCCGAGCAGCAGGTCGACGTCGCCCGCGCGCGGCACATCGAGGAGGTCGAGCTGATCGACGTATGCCGCCAGCTGCATGAGCGCCGTGACGCGCGCGTGGCGGGCGAGCTTGGAGTCCTGCACGATCCACCGGCCGTCGACACCACGCACGAGGAAGTCGGCGAACCCCACGAACTCGTCGGTCGCGAACGCGGCCTGGTACACGACGCGGGCTGCGGGGTCGGCGAGCGCGGCGCGCGTCGCGGCCACGGCATCGGCCAGCGCATCGGCATCGGTCGACCGGGTCTCGGGGATCTCGACGACACCGTCGCCGAACTCGGCGCGATACCGGTCGAGCACCCGCCGCTCGTGCGCGGTGCCCAGCCGGCCGGCACGGGCGAGGGTGGCGTCTTCGGGCTCGTCGACCGGTGCGACCCGCCCGGCCTTCGCGTCGATGGCGCGCAGCCAGGCGAACTCGCATTCGGCGGCGGCCTTGAGGTCGCTCGCGCTCCAGACGACGCGGCCCTCACCCTCGATGTATCGCATGGCTCCCCTTTCGCCTCGACACTATCGGCGGCCTCCGACAGCGGCGGCCAGGTGCCAGACTGGGGGCATGAGCCTGCCCTTCGCCAGCGCCTACCGGCACGGGTTCGCGCGCGTCGCCGCCTGCACGATCCCCATCGCCCTGGCCGATCCGGCGGCCAATGCCGAGGCCGTGCTCGACGCGGCGCGGGAGTGCGACGCCGACAAGACGGCGGTCGCCGTCTTTCCCGAGCTGTGCCTGACGGGCTACTCCATCGACGACCTGCTCATGCAAGACGCGGTGCTCGACGCCGTCGAGGCCGCGCTCGAGCACCTGGCCGCGGCATCCGCCGATCTCTTCCCGATCCTCGTGGTCGGCGCTCCGCTGCGCCACCGCAACCGCCTCTACAACTGCGCGGTGGTCATCCATCGCGGGCAGATCATCGGGGTCGCGCCCAAGGGCCACCTGCCCACCTACCGCGAGTTCTACGAGCGGCGCTGGTTCGCCGCGGGCGAGCCGTGGTCGGGCGAGCCGATCCGCATCGGCGAGCGCGACGTCGCGTTCGGCACGGATCTGCTGTTCGACGTGCGCGATGTGCCCGGACTCGTGCTGCACGCCGAGGTGTGCGAAGACGTCTGGGTGCCGGTGCCGCCCTCGTCGCAGGCGGCGCTGGCCGGCGCCACCGTGCTCGTCAACCTCTCGGGCAGCCCGATCACGATCGCCCGCGCCGAGGACCGCAAGACCCTGTGCCGCTCGCAGTCGCTGCGATGCCTGGCCGCGTACGCGTATGCCGCCGCCGGCATGGGCGAGTCGACGAACGACGTGTCGTGGGACGGCCAGACCATGATCTTCGAGGGCGGCGAGCTGCTCGCGCAGACCGAGCGCTTCCCCGAGGGCCCGCGGCGCTCGGTCGCCGACGTCGACCTCGACCGGCTGCGCCAGGACCGCATTCGCCAGGGCACCTTCGACGACAACCGCATCAGTGCCGGTGTCGGCGAGTTCCTCACCATCGAGGTCTATCTCGAGCCGCCTGCCGACGACATCGGGCTGCTCCGTCACATCGACCGCTTCCCGTTCGTGCCCGACGACGACGAGCGCCTCGCGCAGGACTGCTACGAGGCCTTCAACATCCAGGTCGAGGGGCTCATCCAGCGCATGCGCTCGATCGGCGGCCCGAAGCCGGTGCTGGGGGTGTCGGGCGGGCTGGACTCGACGCACGCGCTGCTCGTGATCGCCCGCGCCATGGACCGCATGGGCCGGCCACGCAGCGACATCCTCACCTTCACGATGCCGGGGTTCGCGACCAGCGAGCACACGAAGAGCAATGCGATCGCCCTGGCCGAGGCGATCGGCGCGTCGATCGAGACCATCGACATCCGCCCCGCCGCCATGGAGCTGCTCACGAAGATGGGGCACCCGTTCGCCAGCGGCGAGCCCGTGCACGACGTCACGTTCGAGAACGTGCAGGCGGGCCTGCGCACCGACTACCTGTTCCGCCTGGCGAACCAGCGCGGCGGGTTCGTCGTGGGCACCGGCGACCTCTCCGAGATCGCCCTGGGCTGGTCGACGTACGGGGTCGGCGACCAGATGAGCCACTACGCCGTGAACGCCGGCGTGCCCAAGACGCTCATCCAGCACCTCATCCGCTGGGTCATCGCCACGGGTGCCGACGAGGGGTGGGTGGATGCCGCGGCCGCCGACGTGCTGCAGTCGGTGCTCGACACCGAGATCAGCCCCGAGCTGGTGCCGGCCGGGCAGGACGGCAAGATGCAGTCCACCGAGGACCGCATCGGCCCCTACGCACTGCACGACTTCGCGCTGTTCCACACGATGCGCTACGGCGCACGCCCGTCGAAGATCGCGTTCCTCGCGCAGCACGCGTGGGAGGAGAAGGATGCCGGAGCCTGGCCGCCCGGCTTCCCCGCCGAAGACCGCTACGCCTACGACCTGCCGACGATCGCGAAGTGGCTGCAGGTGTTCCTGCAGCGCTTCTTCGGGTTCGCGCAGTTCAAGCGCACCGCGATCCCCAACGGGCCCAAGGTCTCGCCGGCGGGCTCGCTGTCGCCGCGCGGCGACTGGCGCGCCCCGTCGGACGGCAACGCGCGCGCCTGGCTCGCCGAGTTGACGGCGGCGCTGCCCGAGCTCGTGGAGTGATTCCCCTCACTCCGTGGTGGGCACTCCGTACGCGAGGGTGATGACGAAGCCGTTGCGCGACAGATCGACGAGCTTGTAGTCGCCGCGACGGTCGGGCGTGAACGCACGCGAGAACGGCGGGTCGAGCTTGACCTGCTCGGGGCGCACGCTGATCCCCCGCGGATCGGCCTGCCGCACGGCCTGCACGCGTGACCAGTGGAACACGAGCTGTTCGGGCTTCGCGCTGTCCCACGCGCTGTCGTCGCCCCAGAGGTGCGAGTGGCTGCGGATCTCGTGCAGGGCCGCCTCGTCGGGCTTGCGGTCACGGATGTCGAGCCCGATCAGCAGCCCGGGATCACGCACGGCCACGACCGTCGCGGTGCGGAAGCTGGCCGTGCGGATGATCTTCGGCACGGCACGGCCGTCGACCATCGCGATCGGCTGCCGGTGATGCCCGAACTGCGCCGGCTCCTCCTTCGAGACGTCGATGAACGCGGCGTCGATCTCGAGCTCCTCAGCGAGGATCGTCTTGGTCAGCTGACGGATGCGGTCGGGCGCCTCGGTGCCCGGTGCCCACCCCACGCGTGCCGTGATGCCCTCCGGAGCGTCCAGCTTCGTCGATTCCATCTCAACCACCCTCCCCATCGTGAGACTGTGCCTCCATCATCCCCTGTTCGCGGTCCACATGTGGCGCACACCGCGACCCCCTTCATGATTCCCAGCGGGGTGCGAGACTTGACGCATGGCACGACGCGCGACGATCGTCGGCAGCGGGCCGAACGGCCTGGCCGCCGCGGTCTCGCTCGCGCGTGCGGGCTACGACGTGCGGGTCGTGGAGGCGGCGTCGTCGCCCGGCGGCGGCGTGCGCACCGCACCGCTGACGCTGCCGGGATACCGCCACGACGTGTGCTCGGCCGTGCATCCGGCGGCCCTGAGCTCGCCCTTCTTCCGCGCGTTCGGGCTCGACCGCATCGACTGGATCGTGCCCGAGGTCTCCTTCGCCCACCCGCTCGACGACGGACGCGCGGCCGTCGCATGGCGCGACCTCGAGCGCACCGTGGAAGGACTGGGCTCCGACGGGCGCGCGTGGCGCAACCTGGTGCGCCCCCTGAACCGCCGCCTCGAGGCGGTGGTCGACTTCACCGGCGACCAGCTGCTGCGGCTGCCGCGGCATCCCGTCACCACCACCCGCTTCGCGCTGCGGATGCTGGAGGTGGGCACGACGGCGGGGCGATGGATGCTGCGCACCTTCCGCACCGACGAGGCGGCGGCCCTGCTGACCGGCGTGGCCGCTCACGCGAACACGCGCCTGCCGTCGCTCGCGGCCACCGCGTCGGGCCTCTATCTGCTCGCCCATGCGCACTCGACCGGCTGGGCGTACCCGCGCGGCGGGGCGCAGGCGATCGCCGATGCGCTCGTGGCCGATCTGCGCGCGCACGGCGGCGCGGTCGACCTCGACCATCGGGTCGGCGATCTGTCGCTGCTGGACTGGGGCGACCCCGCCGCCGGCGACCTGCTGCTGCTGGACACCGCACCGCGCCTCGCGCTGACGCTGCCGGACGTGCCCGCACGGTACGCCCGCGCCGTGCGCCGCTATCGGTACGGCCCGGCGGCGGCGAAGGTGGACTTCGCGCTCGACGGGCCCGTCCCCTGGACGAATCCCGATGTGGCACTCTCGCCCACCGTGCACCTGGGCGGCACGCGCGCCGAGATCGAGGCGGGTGAGAACGCGGTGGCGGCCGGTCGCGTCGCCGAGCGGCCGTACGTGCTGGCCGTGCAGCCGAGCGTGCTCGACACGACCCGCGCGCCGCACGGGCACCAGGTGCTCTGGGCGTACATCCATGTGCCGCCCGGGTCGACGCTCGATGCGACCGAGACCGTCACCCGGCAGGTCGAGCGGTTCGCCCCCGGGTTCCGCGACCGCATCCTCGCGTCGCACGCGATGACCGCCGTGCAGCGGCAGGCCTACAACCCCGCCGACATCGGCGGCGACATCCTGGGCGGAGCGTTCTCGATGGTGCAGGCGGTGCGCCGCCCGGTCGTCTCGACCACGCCCTGGCGCACCCCGATGCGCGGTGTGTACCTGGGCTCGGCGTCGACGCCGCCCGGTCCCGGCGTGCACGGGATGCCCGGCTGGCGCGCCGCCCGCACGGCGCTGCGCGACGCCGGTGCGCCCGCCGAGCTCGGAGACCTGTTCGGAGCCTGACGTGGACGCCTTCGCCGCCGTCGACTTCGGTTTCGCCCGCGAGGTGCTGCAGCGCGGCATCGCGGCGCTGTTCGTGATCGCGTTCCTCTCGTCGTACAACCAGTTCCCCGCGCTGCTCGGCGAGCGCGGGCTGCTGCCGGCACCGCGGCTGCTGAGCTGGGCGCGCGGGTCGAAGCGGACGGCCGGGATGCTGCGGCCGACCCTGTTCCGCCGGCTGCGCTACACCGACCGGCGCCTGCGCGCGCTGTGCGTGGCGGGCATGGTCGTCGGTGCGGCGCTGGTGTGCGGCATCCCGCAGCTGGGTCCGCCGTGGGTGCCGGCACTGTGCTTTCTCGCCCTGTGGCTGGGCTACATGTCGATCGTCTCGATCGGGCAGACGTTCTACGGGTTCGGCTGGGAGATGCTGCTGCTCGAGGCCGGCTTCCTCGCCGCGTTCCTGGGCTCGCGCGATCAGGCTCCCCCGGTCGTGGTCATCGTCCTGTTCTGGTGGCTGGTGTTCCGGCTCGAGTTCGGCGCCGGCATGATCAAGATCCGCGGCGGACGCGAGTGGCGCGACCTCACGGCGCTCATGTACCACCACGAAACGCAGCCGATGCCGGGCCCTCTCAGCCGTCAGGCGCACCTGCTGCCCGCGTGGTTCCACCGGCTCGAGGTGCTCGGCAACCACTTCGCGCAACTGGTGGTGCCGTGGTTCCTGTTCGCACCACTGATCGGACTCTGGGTCGACTCGCCGGTGCCGGCGCTCGTCGGTGCGGTGGCGGCGACGATCGTCATCGCGACGCAGGTGTGGCTCGTGCTCAGCGGCAACTTCGCCTGGCTGAATTGGGCGACGATCGTGCTCGCCTTCTCGGGCTACGGCATCCCCACTCCCGGCGGGTCGGCCGGCGGCATCCCGCTGTACTGGCTCCTCGTGACCGGCGCGGTCTTCGTGCTGTACCTCGTGCTCAGCTGGTGGCCGGCGCGCAACCTCGTGGCGCACCGGCAGCTGATGAACGCCAGCTTCAACCGCTGGCAGCTGGCCAACGCGTACGGCGCGTTCGGCACCGTGACCAAGACCCGGATCGAATACGTCATCGAGGGCACGCAGGACCATGATCCGGATGCCGCGACCTGGACCGAGTACGTGTTCAAGGGCAAGCCCGGGCCGCTGCGCCGGAATCCACGGCAGTTCGCGCCGTACCATCTGCGGCTGGACTGGCTGATGTGGTTCCTGCCGCTGGGGCGTGCGCTGGACCCGTGGTTCGAGCGGCTGCTGGTGGCGCTGCTGCGGGCGGATGCCGCGGTGCTGCGCCTGCTCGCGGCGGATCCGTTCGCGGGGACCGAGCCGCGGTGGGTGCGCGTCGTCTCGTACCGGTACCGGTTCGCGACACGCCCGGAGTTCCACCGGACGGGCCAGCGCTGGATGCGCGATCAGCGGCGCGTTCTGGTGCGGCCGGTGTCGCGCGATCTTCTGACATGAGACCTGGCGTTTAGTGGGTGCCGGATAGTCTGTGAGGGCACCTGTCCACATGCTTGGAGATTTCTGTGTCCACTCCCCACGATCCGAACACCCCGGCGGGTGCCGTTCCGCCGGTACCGCCGGCCCCTGCCGCACCCGACGCGCCCGCACCCGCGTCCGCACCGACGACACCCCCGCCCGCACCGGCGGCGTATCCGCAGGGGTACGCCCAGCCCTACGCGCAGGGGCAGCCGGGCGCGTACGCGCCCGTGCCGCCGAGCGGCTACGGGCAGCCGGTTCCCGGCCTGCCGCCGCAGCCCGACAACCGGCCGAAGACGCTGGCGCTGGTCGCGCTGATCCTCGCGGTCGTCGGCTTCATCGCCGCGTGCGTGGGCTTCGCCCCGATCGGCCTGATCTTCGTGATCGTCGGCGGCGTGCTGCTGGCGGCGGCGTTCGTGCTGTCGATCGTGGTCCTCGCCAGCCGCAAGCAGGGCGGCAAGGGCCTGGGCATCGCCGGACTCGTCGTGTCGGTGGTCGGCGGGATCGTGTTCGGCTTCGCACTGACCGTCTCGATCGCGTGGATGCTCATCGGCACCGTGAACTCGGCGGTCGAGTCGGCCACGTCGCCGTCGAGCGCGGTCTCGGCGCCCGCCGACGACAGCACGACCGACGACAGCGCGACCGATGACAATGCGGCTCCGGCCGACGGCACCTACGACGAGGACGCCTACCTCGCCGACGTGCGCCCGAAGATCCGCGCGGTCTTCAAGGAGATCGAGCCGTCGGTCGACGACGCCACGATCGACGCCGCCTACTCCGATGACACGCTCGTGTTCCTCGGATCGACCCTCCTGAACGAGTACAACTCGCTGGGTGACGATGTCATCGCGACCGAGGCCGAGACGTTGGTCTCGTCGAGCGGCGACATGTTCAGCCAGGAGCAGGCCGAGAGCTTCATGCGCGACATCCTCGAGTCGGCGCAGAAGTACCTCGTCGAGCAGTAGCGGGTCACGCCGGGTCGAGCGCGCTCTGACGCACCGCGCTCGGCCCGTGCGCGGCCGCCTCGACGACCAGCTGCGCCGGGATCTGCTCCTTCATCGCCTCGACGTGGCTGATGACGCCGACGGTGCGACCGCCCTCGCGCAGCTCGTCGAGCGTGCGCATGGCGAGCTCGAGCGTCTCGGGGTCGAGCGATCCGAAGCCCTCGTCGATGAAGAGGGTGTCGAGGCGGATGCCGCCGGCCCGGTCGGTCACCACCTGGGCGAGGCCCAGGGCCAGCGCGAGCGAGGCGAGGAACGTCTCACCGCCCGATAGCGATTGCGCGGGCCGCGCCTGGCCGGTGTACGCGTCGACGATCTCGAGCCCGAGCCCGCTCGCGGCGTTGCGCGCGGCCAGCGCGTCGGTGTGCGCGAGCCGGTAGCGGCCTGACGACATGGCGTCGAGGCGCAGGTTCGCCGCGGCGACGATCTGCTCGAGCTCGGCGGCGAGCACGTAGGTCTCCAGGTCCATCTTGCGTTCGTTGCGCCCGGCCACGGCGTCGGCGACACCGGCCACCAGCCGCCGGTGCGCCTCGAGGTCGGCGATCTGCGCGTGCGCAGTGCTCGCCCGGGCCGACAGGCCGGACAGCGATTCGACCGCGGCGGTCATCGCGGCCGCCGCGCGCGCGTCGGCGTCGGCGGCCTCGCGTGCGTCGGCGAGGGCGGTCGCGCCGGCGTCGAGCGCGGGCAGCGGATCGTCGACCCCCGCCAGACGCATCTCAAGATCGACGAGTCGCACGCGCTGCGCCTCGCGCTCGCCGTCGAAGGCGCGGATGGCGTCGTCGAGGCGCGTGCGCTCGAGGTCGGTCCGCAGGGCGACCGTGGCGGCGGCCGCGTCATCGAAGCGGGATGCCGCGACCCGCCGGTCACGGTCGTCCGCGGCCGCGCGCGCAGCGTCGTCGGCCGCACCGCGCGCGGCGATCGCGTCGCGGAGCGCGGCTGCCGCATCGCGCCGTCGCTCGCCGTCGGCGATGCGCGCCGCGACGGAGTCGAAGTCGCCGCGTGCCTGTTCGACGGCCGCGGCGACCGTCGCGACCCGCTCGGAGAGGGTGACCCGCTCGTCCTGAGCGGCGGCCACGCGTGCGCGCACGCCCTCGAGCTCGGCCGTGAGCCGTGCCGACCCGCCCTCGAGCTGCGCGTGCTCGGCGCGGAGTGCATCGCGGGCGCGGACCGCTTCCTCGGCCGTCGCGAGCCGCTGCGCGCCCTCGTCGTGCGCTCGCTGGGCGGCGTCGATCTCGAGCCCGCCCGCCCGCGCGCGGGCATCGGCGTGCGCAGCGAGCGCCTGCGCGTGGGCCTCGCCCGCCTCGCGAGCGCGGGCGGTCGCGGCCTCGCGCTGCGCGTCGGCGGCGGACAGCTCGTCATCGGTGACCGGAGCATCGCCGCGCGGCGCCGGATGCGGATGCTCGGCCGACCCGCACACCGGGCAGGGCGCGCCCTCGATCAGCCCCGCGGCCAGCTCGCCCGCCCGTTCTTCGACGCGGCGGCGCAGCAGCGCGTCGGCGGCCGCGCCCGCGGCGGTGGCGGCCTCCTGCCGGGCGAGCTTCTGCTTCTCGGCGTCGCGCAGCCTCTCGTCGAGCCGTTCGACCTCGCGCGCGGCATCCCGCCGCGCTGTCGCAGCCGCCAGCGCCGAGCGCGCGTCGTCGACGGTGGCGGCCGTCGCCTCGTGCGCGCGCAGGGCCTCGTCGAGCTCCGCGCGCCGTGCGGGCAGCGCATCGCGGCGGGCCGCCAGCGTCGTCAGCTGCGCGTCGAGGTCGGCCACGGTGCGTTCGGCCGCCTCGTGCTGCGCGCGCAGACCCTCCAGCGCGCTCTCACGCGCGCCGGCCTCGCTCCAGACCGCGAGCCGACCGGTCAGCTCGTCGACGAACGCGGTCAGTGTGTCGGCATCGACGGCGGGGTCTCCCCCGGACTTCTCCCACGCGGTGCGCGCACGCGCCTCGTCGCCGTGCGCGGAGCCCGCGCGGTCCTGTGCGGTCGCGGCCGCCTCGAGCGGTGCCCGCAGCGCCTCGGCGCGCCGGGCGGCCTCGAGCGTGCGACGGTCGGCGTCGACCTCGGCCGCCCGCGCCTCGAGCGCGGCCAGGGCGGCGCGTGCGGCATCCCGCGTCTGCGCGCTCTCATGCAGCTGCTTCAGGCTCTCGTGTGCGGCGAAGGCCGCGTCGCGTGCGGTCACCGCTTCGGCACGTGCGCCCTCGAGCACCTCGCTGCGGTACCTGCCGCGTTCGAGCGCACGGTCGAGGGCGGCGAGGCGATCGGCCAGCGCGGGCGCGGTGACCTCGACGGCGGCGGACGCCCCCGCCTCATCGCCGCCGAGATCGTGCGCGGCCACGAGCCGTTCGGCCTCGGCCACCAGGGTCTCCACCGCGCGCGCCCGGTCTGCCACCGCGGCCTCGGCCGCCTTGCGCCGCTCGTCGAGGGCGCGCTCGTAGTCCTGGTACGTGCGCGTTCCGAACAGCGTGCGCAACAGCGCCTGCCGCTCGCCGCCGGGCGCCAGCAGGAACTGCGCGAAGCGGTTCTGCGCGAGCAGGATCACCTGCTGGAACTGCTCGCGATTCAGTCCGAGGACCTCGCCGAGCACCTCGGCCGCCTCGCGCGGCTTGGCGGCGCGGCCGACCCATTCGCCGTCGACGAGCTCTTCGACGACGGCGCGGTGCTCCTCCTTGGTCAGGCCCGTCCCCCGCGCCTTCGGACGCTCGTACTCGGGCGAGCGGGTCACCTTCCACCGCCGGTCGGCGACCGTGAACTCGAGTGCGACCTCGCTGCGGTCCTCGGGGCGGCAGTGGTCGCTGCGCAGCCCCTTCGCGGCGCCGTCGTAGCGCGGCACGCCGCCGTAGAGGGCGAAACTCACGCCGTCGAGGATGCTCGACTTGCCCGCACCGGTGCGCCCGGCGATGAGGAAGATGCCGTCGTCGTCGAACGCGTCGAAGTCGATCGTCTGACGCTGCAGGAAGGGGCCGAAGCCCTCCAGTTCGAGCCGGTGCAGCTTCATGCCGTGGCCTCCGTCGCCGCGCGCTCGCCGATGATCTCGCGCACGAGCTCACTCTCGTCGTCGGTCGCACCCTCGCCGCCCCGCACATGCGCGAGAAACCCGTCGACGAGCCGCGCGTCGTCGGCGCCCGCCGCGGCGACCCGCGCCGTGAACGTGCGGGTGTCAGCGGCGGCGCGCTGCGCCGGATCGTGGCGCACCTCGGCGCAGTACGGGAACCGCTGCTGCAGCCGCCGCATCGGGTCGGTCTGCGCCGCGGTGTCGGTGTAGCGGGCGCTGACCCAGGCGTCTTCGTCGGCGGTGTACCGCCCATCGGTCAACAGCTCGTCGAGCGCACCGGTCAGCTGCACGAGGCGCCGGGGCACCGGCAGGTCGATCCACTCCGTCTCGACCGCGCCCGCGGCATCCATCTCCACCAGCCACGCACCACGGGGCTTGTCGCGCTCACCGAAGCTGTAGTGCAGCGGCGCGCCCGCGTAGCGCACCCGCTCGGACAGCACCTGACGCCCGTGGATGTGCCCGAGCGCCATGTAGTCGGGCCCGTCGAACACCGACAGCGGCACGACGTCGAGCCCGCCCTGCTGGATGTCGCGCTCGAGATGCGGGGTGGCCTCGACGCCGGCGGCGAAGCAGTGCGCGGCCGCGACGTAGCGGCCGCCGCGGACCGCGGCATCCGTCCGCACGAGATCCATCGCGTGCGACAGCGCCTGCGCCTGCGTGCGCACGCCGGGCCAGAGCCGGCGCACGAGCACCGGCTCGAGGTAGGGGATGCCGTAGAAGTGCACGGGGCCGTGGGCGTCGGCGATCGTGACGGGGGCGGCGATCGCCGCGGGATCGGTGAGGACGTGGATGCCGTCACGCAGCAGCTTCGCCTGGAAGCCCAGGCGCGCCGCCGAGTCGTGGTTGCCGCTCGTGACGATCACGCGGGCGCCGGTGTCGCGCAGGGCCGCGAGCGTGTCGGTGAGCACGGTGTAGCAGTCGGCCGCGGGGGTCGCGGAGTCGAATACATCACCGGCGACCACGACCACGTCGACGTCGCGCGCCCGCACCTCGGCGACCAGCGCCTCGAGCACGCCGCGCAGCGCGGCGAGCGTCGAGCTGCCGTGGAAGGTGCGCCCGATGTGCCAGTCGGAGGTGTGCAGGATCCGCATGCTTCCACGGTAGGCGGAGCCTGCGACATCGGCCGGACGGGCGCCGGTGGTTCGTGCGGCCGCGAACTATCCTCGGAGCATGGCGGACGAACTCGACGGGGGACCGCAGGCCGCGTCATCCGGCCCGCCTCCGACGCGCTTCACGTACGCGGGAGCCTCGCTCGTCGCCGAGCAGCAGGGCGCGGGCGCCCCCGTGTTCGTGCTCGTGCACGGGATCGGCATGGGGCGCAGCGTGTTCCGCGGGCTGGTTGAACTGCTCGCCCCGCACGGACGTGTCATCGCGGTCGATCAGCCCGGGTACGGCGAGGCGCCGGAGCCCGCACGCACGCTCACGATGGAGCGCACGGCCGACCTCGTCGCGGCGTTCCTGCGGGCGCAGGCGCTGCCGCCCGTCGTGCTCATCGGACACTCGATGGGCACTCAGGTCGCCGTCGAGACCACCGTGCGACATCCCGAGCTCGTCGAGCGGCTCGTGCTGGTCGCCCCGACCGTCGACTCCGCGGCCCGCACCGCGCTCCGCCAGCTGCTGCACCTCGCGCAGGACCTCGCCGTGGAAAGCCCGCTGGTGGTGCTGCGCGGCGGCCGCGAGTACCTGCGCGCCGGCCCGCACCTGCGGCGCAAGATGCGCGCGATGCTCGTGCACCGCCCCGAAGACGTCTATCCGCGCATCGGCGTCCCGACGCTCGTGCTGCGCGGCTCCGACGACCTGGTGTGCCCGCGGGCCTGGGTGCGCACGGTGACGGCGGCGATCCCCGGCGCCCGGTGCGAAGAGGTGCCCGGTCACGGCCACGAGACGATGATCCGCGATCCGGAGCAGGCCGCGACGAGGATCCTCGCCTTCGCGTCAGAAGACGCTCACGACGCCGAGCGCTGACGCAGGATGCCGCCGTGCTCGGGGTGCGCGGCGAACCAGTCGGCGACGTACCAGCACACCGGGAGCACCTCGCGCCCGCCCTGCTGCTCGAGGTCGGCGACCGCGCGGTCGACGAGTTCGCCGGCGTAGCCGTTGCCGCGGAACGGCGGCACCGTGTACGCGCGGGTGAGGGCGACCGTGCGTCCGTCGTCGCGGTAGTCGAGCACGCTCACCAGGTCGTCGCCGCGGTGCAGCGTGTAGCGCGACGCATCGGGCTCGTTCGCGAAGCGGAAATCACTCACGCCGCAAGGCTAACCCCGCTGCGGGGCGGTGGCGTCGCGCAGCGCGCGGATCCAGGCATCCACGTCGCGCTGCCCGCGCAGCCGCACGATCGGCTCTCCGTCGGCGATGCGCTGCACGTACTGCGCGCGGGCGACGGGATGCTGCGTCCACGACCACAGCACGATGTTCTCGTCGGGATCGCGCTTGAGCCATGTGCCCGGCCGCTCGCGGTTGCCGTGCCACAGTTCCTCGCGCAGAATCGCCCGCCGCAGGGTGCGCCGCACCACCCGCCCGAGCGTCCGCAGCCGCGAGTGGTCGATCCAGGCGGTGACGTCGGGGCCGGCGGGTCCGTCGAGCAGATCGCCCAGGCGCGAGGTCCAGTTGCCGTCCATCACCCAGCCCTCCGGGTGCGCCGCGACGAACTCCGTGATGATCCGGTGCGCCTCGTCGAGGTCGCGGAAGGTCCACTCGGCATCCCAGAACACGGCGTCCAGTTCCAACCGCGGCACGCCGAGCACCGTCGAGACGCGCGCGGCCAGGCGCGACTTGCCCGACCCTGACGTGCCGACGATGCGTATCTTCACGAGGGGACAGTCTGCCACCCGTCAGCGCCGGTCGTCGTCCTCCCCGGGCGTCACCCGGATCCACCCCTCCCGCAGCACCGTCGCCCGGTCGGGCAGCAGCGCCGACTGCGTCGCCGCGAGGATCGCGTCGTTGCGCCACGCGGTCGGCCCCTCGCGCACGGTGAGGCTCTGGTGCTCGCCGAGCGCCGCCACCAGCGGCAGCCGCACGTCGCCCGGGTCGACGAGCACCGGCCCCACCCGCACGCTCGGCACGAGCCGGTCGACCGCGGGCGTGAACCAGGCGCGCTGCAGCTGCACCCGCCCGCGCGGCACGATGCCGCTCGTGTGGAAGACGGCCGCACCCGGTGTCATCAGCAGCGTCAGCATGCGCGGCACCCCCGGCCGCACCACGATCTCGGCGTCTTCGGAGATGTAGGGATGCCGCACGGGCTCGGGCGGGAGCGCCGTGACGTCGACGCCCCACCCCGACAGCACGCCGCGGCCGGGCCCCGACGGCAGCGCCTCCTCGGCGATCGTCCGGTCGACCAGGTGCACGCGCGTGTAGTCGTCGTCGGCGAACCAGGCCAGCAGCCCGTCGTCCGAGCGGGTGAGCTCGCCCAGCCGCACCCGCACGCCCGCCTGCGTCAGTGCGTCGTACGCGGCCATGCGGGCGGCGGCGGTGGCGGCATCCATCGTCAGATCGCCCAGGTCGTCCGACACGTCGACCTGCAGCACGGCGCGCACCACCGCGATCGGCAGCCCGACGATCGACGCGAGCTGCGCCGAGCCCGCCGCGGCGGTCGGGTCGACCATCCACAGCGTCTGGTCGATGCAGCGCAGCAGCGCGTTCAGGGCCGACTCGGTCGGTCCCTCGCCGTGTTCCTGGTCGCCCACTCCCCCGGCGCCGCGCTCGCCGTCCCGAGCGGACGCGTCGGCGCGCACGATCCCGGTCGCGAACGCGCCTAGCTGCGCCTCGTCGTCGAGCAGCCCGACGCTCGGCGCCGCATCGGGCGGCACCGGACGGCCGGGCGCCGGCTCCCACACGACGCCGCCGCCGGTCGTGCCCACCGCCCCCGTGACGAGCAGCTCGCCCAGCGGGGTCGCGTCGGGTCCGAACACCTCGATCGACTCGTCGACGTGATCCGGCAGCAGGAACCCGCACACCGGGCTCACCTGCTTCGCGGGCTCCTGCTCGTCGACCCGCGCGTCGACGGCGCCCGCCGGCGCCTGCGCGGCGGCATCCACGAAGCGCAGCGCGACGCGCGTGGGCGCCGTGAACCGCGGGCGGCGCAGCAGCTCGCCCTCGCCCAGCGCCAGCCGCGACGGCACCAGGGCCTGCGCCGGGTCGAGGGCGAGCACGCGCCCGAACGTGTCGAGCAGTCGCAGCCCGACCACGCGCAGCCGCCCCGCCGTCAGCAGCAGCGGGTCGTCGACGGGCGTCTCGGGCACGCGCGTGCCGCCGGAGTCCGCGTCGACGAGCGTCCGCTCGGCCAGTCCCAGGAGACGACGATGGATGCCGTCGAGCGACGCCCCGGCCAGGTCGGCGGTGTCGGCGAACCCGGCGAGTGTCGACAGCCGCCCCTGCAGCGGATCGTCGGCGGCCGTCACGTCGCGCTCGGCCTCGGCCTTCAGATAGGTGTCGATGGCCCCGCCGAACGCCCGGGCGACGCCGGTGGTCAACGGCACGCGCGAGGTGACCGTGCGCACGACGTCGGCGGGGGGCTCCGCGGCGGGTTCGAGATCGACCAGCCCCAGCGCCCACGCCGATACGGCGCCGGGCGTGGTGACCGCCCCCGGCGCCCCGGTGCCGTCGGCCACCGGTCCGCTGCACACCTCGACGCGATACTCCAGCCACACCGGGCTCCACGGCTGGGCCCAGGCCGTCACCCCCACCGGGCTCGGTGGCAGCGGCAGCAGCGAGCGCAGCCGCAGCGCGTCGGCGGCCTCGACGGTCGCCGCGTCGAACAGCCGGGCCCGCGAGAACGGCGGTGCCGGCACCGCGTGCGAGACGAGTGACGACGGCGCAGGCGCGGGGGCCTGCTCGGCCAGCACGGCCTCGGTGGTCAGGTACGCGCCGTTCGCCCCGTAGCGCAGCAGAAGCTCGCCGGTGATCCGGCCTGCGATCACGGCGCGCGAGAGCCCCGACCCGGCCTGCTTCGATCGCGCCGCCGCCCGGTCCGCCAGCCACGATGCGGCGTGCGGGGAGAAGAGCAGAGCCTCGCGGGCCAATGCGGTCGCCTCGGGCGGGATCGCGCCCGAGGGCAGCGTCGCCACGACCGCGGCGCCGGGCAGCACGCCCGGCAGGTCGGGACAGAGCTGCGACGGATGCCGCACGTCGAGCCTGCCGTCGGGCCGCCACAGCCCGTCGCCGCCGAACCGCGACGACCGTCCGCCGCCGCGCACGAGCACATACGGATCGCTCGGGAACGCGTAGCCGGGGTCGGGTCGGGTCACCTCGCGCACCTGCGCGTTCGCCGTCGCCGCCGGGCGGGGCCGGCTCGTGCCGCCCGACGCGGCGGCCCGGCCGGCGGCCGAGGCGACCGACGACGCGGCTCCCGCGAACAGCCGGGCGCGGTCGAAGTGGGCGAAGGCCGCGTACTTGCCGACCGACCCGGCCGACCCGGCCGACCCGGCCGACCCGGCCGACCCGGCTGACCCGGCCGCCGTCGGCGTGCTCGCCCGCGCGGACGCGGCGGCCGCGGCATCCATCGCCGTCCCCTTCGCGAACAGCAGCGGCGACGCGCCCGTCGCGAACGCGAGCACGGCGCGGTCGGGCAGCGTCGTCTTCACCCGGTCGGGACCGGTGCTGCCGATGCGCCGCCCGGGACCGGGCACCGCCACCCCGCCGTCGACGAGGCGGTCGACGATCCCCGGACGCGTCGAGGCCACCCGGGTGAACCCGCCGGCGTGCACGCCCTCGTCGATCTCGGCGGCCCCGTCGGCCGTCTGCAGATCGGGCAGCGCGCTCTGCACGAACGCGGCGACGAGGTCTTCGGTGGCCTCACGCTGGGCGTCGGTGCCGTCCGCGGCGAGAACCCGGGCGGTCAGGGCGGCGATCGCGTCGTACAGGTCGTCGCCGAGGGCCACGCCCACGGCCGACGGGTCGGGCCGCAGGTCGCCGCCGCGGATGCGCCCGGCCATGCCCTCGACCCGCACCGGCACGCCGGTGACGCAGCCGTGCAGCAGCGTGCTGGCCGGCGGCCGCACCGGCCGCACCGGTTCGATGTAGGTCGCCTCGGTCAGTCCGCGCCCGCCCAGCACACCGGCCGCGAGGCTCACGGTGTCGACGCGGTCGCGCACGGTGCCCGCGAAGCGCTCGGCGGTCTGGCGCACCGGAGAGGGAGGGGTGGATGCCGCCTCCGCGGTCCCCGCGGCGGTCGCCGCGCTGCCGCGCTCGAGCGCCCACCCCAGCTCTTCGAGCCGCCGGGAGAGCGCGTTGGTGCCGTGCACGCGGTCGAGCGGATCGAGCGCCGGTGTCGTCCACCAGCCGACGACGAGGTAGGTGGCGCGCCCGCCGGCGATGCCCCCGGGCAGCGCCCCGCCGAGCGTCGGGTCGGCGGCGATGTCGTCCTGCGGGTCGTGGAATGTGAAGCGTCCGCGTGCGGCGTCGTAGCCGGCGGTCCAGGTGAGGGTGCCGCCGGCGGTGCCGTCGAGCTCGGAGGCGTCGACCGCGCGGGTGCGCGCCGGGGCGTCGCCGCCGGTCTGCCCGAGGTCCCACGCGGCGCCGGTGAGCGCATCCACGATCCAGCCGCGGGTGTGCGCGAGGGTGCCGTCGGCAGGCACGAGCAGGCGGACGACCAGCCATCGGTCGGGCAGTGCCGGCAGCCCGAGGTCGGCGGACCCCTCGGTGACGTGCCCGGTCAGCAGCGCATCGGGCAGCGCCCAGTGCAGGTGGGCGCCGGGATCCCGCGGCGTCGGATCGGCGAACGCCTCGGGGCCGGTCAGCGACGCCTGCCGGTCGGCGATCGCGGCGTCGGCCCCGGCGTCGCATCCGGGCGAGAGCGGGCCGGTCAGCGGCACGCCGGCGTCGGCGGGGTCGTCGTCGGCCACGGCGAGCGCCTGCACGTCGATCGGCACGCACACGCGCGGCTCGCGCAGCAGCGTGTCGGACCAGTCCGCCACCTGCGCGGCAATGTCGGCTCCGAACCGGTTGACGACGGAGAACGCCTCCGAGGCGATCGCCGCCCCGGTCGCCTTCGCGTTGTAGATCACGGGTTCACCTCCCGGGGGAACGTGTACGCGGCCGGCCCGTGCTCGAACCGATCGGCGAGGAAGTCGAACGTGACGGTGGGCAGGAACAGGTCGCCGATGTCGATGCCGCCCCCGGAGGGGGTGAGCGTCTGGTCGCCGTACACCGAGCGGAAGGGGAACTGCAGCAGCTCGACGGCGAAGACCGCGGCATCCATCCGTCCCGTGGGGTTCTGCTCGGTCACGCGGTGCGGCTTCTCGACGAGCCGCTGCGCGAGCTCGTGCACGTGCACGACCCCGGGCACCCCGGAACGGTACGGCACCGGCACGGTGTCGGTCGCGCTCACGGCGCGCGTGCCGTCCTCGATGCTGCGCGTGTGCACCTCCATGCGGTTGGTGTCGCCGACCTGATGGAACCCGAACTGCACACCGGCGCGCGGCTCTTCGAGATGCACGACCGCCGGCACGCCGTCGAACAGCACGAGCAGCACGGCCGGGGCCAGGCGTTCCATGCGGAGGATCTGCAGCTTGCCCATGGCGGCGTCGCCGCCGGCGTCGACGTCGAGGTCGTCGTCCTGCTTCGGCGAGAGCGCGAGGTTGTCCCTCGCATACCCGCGCACGCTCATCGCGGGCCAGCCCGAGACCATGCGCGATCGCAGCACGAATCCGGTCACGGGGCCTGCCGGTCCCGAGGGCGCCTCCTGTCCGGCCGTCCAGCCCGGCAGTCGCACGAGCCGCTCGGACTCGTCGATCTCCTCGCGCACGACGGGGTACAGCGCCGCGAGGGTGGCGCGGTCGCCGGTGGTGACGGTGCCGACCGACAGCGCGCCCTCGACCAGGGCGTCGGTCCAGGCGCGGTCGAGGTGGAAGAACCGGATGCTCTCGGGCGGCAACAGCTCGGCATCGGCCACGAGGTGGCTGAACGGCACCGACTCGAGCAGCCGCAGGTGCGCAAGCCACATGCGCAGCTCGCGCGGCGTGTGGAAGGGGTGCGGGTCGGGGGCGTCGGCGGTGGGCTCCTGCACCGGCATGCGGTCCACCAGAGCGGCGACCGCCGCGATCGTCGCCTGCAGCTGTGCGGCGGCCTTCAGTCCCGTGATCATGACAGCCTCCGGATGATGTCGGCCGCGGCGATGTCGCCGGCGTCGAGGGCGGATGCGGCATCCACCAGCGCTGCGGCGGCCTCTTCGAGCGCGGCGCGGGCGAGAGTCAGATCGCCGGATGCCGCGGCCGTCGTCACCGGTGCCGCCCGCAGCGTCGCGGCCACGGTCTGCAGGTCGGCGGCGAGATCGACGCCCGCGGGCAGGGCGAGGCCGGCCGCCAGCCGGGTGCCGCGCGCGTGCGCGAGCACCTGGACGTCGTCGACGGCGTGTCCGGCCGGAGCGGGCGGGCGGGGCGAGGCCACCGCACCGGCGGCGTCGGCGATCACGCTGAGCAGCCCCCGGACCATCTGCCGCCCGCTCACGGGCTCGGGCGCGGTCGGCGGATGCAGCGCCACCGCTGCCAGCGGGTCGGGCAGGTCGAACACCCCCTTCAGCGTGCCGGTTAACCGGCCGCCGATCGCGCCGGTGACGGCCGCGTGCGCCGCGTCGGCGAAGCGCTCGCGCCGCCAGCGGTTCAGCTGGGCGACGACGCCGGGACGCGAGAGCGCCAGCAGGCGCCCGATCTCGAACGCCGCGGCGTAGGTGAGGTCCTGCAGGCCGTCGGGGGTGACCCGGCGCAGCTGGTCGGCCGCGTGCGCGAGCGGCGGGTGCGCGGGATCGACGTCGTCGCCGTCGCGCACCGACGGCGTCGGCATGAGCGCACCGCGGAAGTACGCCTCGAGCGCCTCGCCGATGCGCGTGCGGTACGCCGTGACGACGTGCCCGGTCGCGGTCACCAGCGGCAGCGGCCGCGACGGCGGCTCGGTGACCGCGTTCGTCGGCGCCGGCGGCGACGGGTCGACGCCGCCGTCGGGCAGCTCCGGCCCGTGCGCGACGTACCCGAGCAGGCGCGAGGAGACCTCGTTGGCCAGCGTCTCGAACGTCGTGTCGCCCTCCGAGGTGAACGACCAGCTGGTCAGCACCGGGAACCGGTAGGTGGGCTCCAGCAGCGCGTACGGGATGTCGATGATCCCGAGCAGCTGGCGATGCGCGTCGGGCACGGGCTCGTCGGCCTTCACGCGCACGGTGGCGGCGGCATCCTTCGCCGTCCCCGCCGCCCAGGCGGTGCCCGCCAGCGCCGACGCATACGAGGCGGAGCGGGACGTGGATGCCGCGGCCGCCGCCGCGCCGGCCGCCGCCGCGTCAGCACTGAGCGGCTGCGCGGTGAGCACGCTCGCGTAGGCGCCGATGTCGAACAGCGGCGCGTACAGCTTCAGCTCGTCGTCGGGGTCGTGATCGCTCGGCTTCGGGAGGATCCCCAGCTGCCCCTCGAGGTTGACCAGCGCGACGGTGTAGCTGACGCCGGCGCCGCCCGCCTCGGTCTGCGCCAGCGGCAGACGGTTGCCGACGACCACCGACATCCAGCCGTCGTCGTCGCCCATCGCCAGCTCGGTGTCGTCGAGGTTGACCTGCCGGACGTGGGCGAGCAGGGCCAGTTCGTCGACCGTGGGGAAGAGCTTCTTCACGACCGAGCGCGGCACCTCGAGGTAGTCGCCCATCGCCGCGTCGGTCACGGTCGGGTCGGAGATCGTCACGCCGGGGGTGATGCACTCGGCGACGGGCTTGTTCGTGACGATGGTGCCCTCGCCGGCGCTGATCAGCACCAGCGCGAGCCACGGCACCGGATCGGGATCGCCCGCGCGACGGCCGGGGTTGCGCTCCCACGGCAGGGTGCGCCGCCGGATCACGATCTGCGGCAGGCGCGCCCCGTACGAGCCGCGGGAACCGGCCGGCGGGAACGTCGAGAGCACCTGGTCGGGCGGCAGCCGGTACCGCGGGGCGATGACGTCGACGGCGGCGTGCAGCGGTTCCATCGTCGCGGTCGGCACGGTCATGTCGATCGAGGCGTCCAGGACGTACTCGCCGGCCGTCATCGTGAGGTTGAAGTGCGGGTAGAGCCGGAAGTAGCCGACCTGAGGTTCCGTCATGATGCGCTCCAGCGGATGCGGGTCTGGCCGATGCCGGCGGCCGAGACCGGTTGGGCGAGGCCGTCGAAGCCCTCTGCGGCGACGGCCGCGGCGAGCCAGGCCGCCGCGTCGTTCGCGCGTCCCGCCGGTCCGGTGACTGCGGTGACGCCGGTGACGTCGCGGTCGCGCTCGGCGGCCGCGTGCACGAGCAACGGCGCGGCGGGGTCGGAGCGCGCCAGGGCGACGATCGCCACCGATGCGCCCGAGACGTCGGTGGTCACGGCCGGCTCGCCGACGGGGTCGGCGCCCTCGAACGTCACGGCGACGCCGTCGAGCCCGGTTCCGGTCAGGCCTACCGCGACGGCCAGCAGCTCGCGCCCCTCGCCCGCCGGCGAGAACCGGGTCGTCGTGGGCAGCGTGTCGCCGGTCAGCACCGACGGCGTCGACCAGGCCAGTGCGGTGTCGGCGGCGCGGGTCGCGAGGCGCCCGGTGACGCCGACCACGCAGCCCGGCGCGACGAGCGCCGCGCCGCCGGCGGTGGGCAGCCGGTCGGAGTCGCGCCAGCCGCCCGCGACCTGGAAACCCTCGGCGGCCGCCGGCGCGCCCTGCGCGACGACCACGAGCGCCCGGGTGTCGACGGGCAGCGGCATCCCGGTCCGCGACCGCAGCCAGGTGTCGGAGAGCACTCCCCCGCCGCCGAGCACGACGACGCGGGCGCCGAGTCCGCTCGCGCGCAGCACCGGCCGCTTCGCCCGGGTGTCGGTGCGCCCGTCGGGCAGGTCGAGCACGGCCACCGCGCCCTCGTCGAGCAGCAGTCCGTCGCCGGCGAGCTGTGCGGTGGCCTCGCTCACCCGCTCGGCGGCGTCGGCGGTCGAGAGCCGTCCACCCGCGCTCACGCCGCCGCCGGAGGGGGATGCCGCGCGCGGCGCCGCGACGACGGTCGTCCGCGTGGCCGCGACCGCGGCCGGGCGGACGAGACGTGCGGGGACGATGCCGTCGAGGGTGGCGGCGACATCGGCCACCGTGCGCGGATGCACGCGCGGCGGGATCATGCCCACGCGCGCGAACCCGATCGGCAGCGCGGCGCGCCGGCTCGCGAGGCGCGTGCCGGCGCCGAGCACCCGCTCGATCGTCGCGGCCGAGACGCTGGTTCCGGTGGGGGATGCCGCGACACCGGTGACCGCCGGCGACGCCGCCGTCGCGGCCAGCAGCGCCCGCACGCGCGGCGGCCGGAAGACCGGGGCGGCCGGCGCCGCGGGCGCCGCCGGGACGACGGCGGCGGCATCCGCGAGCACCCCGAGGTCTTCGCCGAGCGAGCCCAGCCGCACGGGGGCGGCGAGCCGCGCCATCCAGTCGTCGACGGCGAGCGGGTTCAGCCCGCCGCGGGTGTGCAGCACGCTCGCGGCCAGCAGCGTGTCGGACACGCCCGGGTGTGCGGCGCGCAGCTGGGCCACCGCGTTCGCGGTGGCCGCGGCGCCCGCCCGCACGGCACTGAGCTGTCCGGGGTTCACGGACGGCAGCAGCGGCAGCACGCGCCGGTGCGCGTTCACCTCCACCTGGTGGTACTTCACCTCGGGCGGCGTCACGTCGGGCAGCGAACCGCGCACGCTCAGCAGCAGCCGGTTCGCGGCATGCAGCAGGTCACCGCTGGGCACCGTCGCGTCGTGCTCGAGGAACCACACTCCGACCGGGAAGTCGCCGGTGTCGAATCGGCCGGTCACCCCGTCGCCGCCGGCCAGGTCGGGGCCGCTCGGACTGCCGTCGCCCGTGCGGGCGTAGATGCCGAAGGTCAGCTTCGGTGCGACCTGCGGGACCTGCATCGCGGGGACGCCCAGCTGCCGGCTCGCGGTCGGGACCTGCGCCGCTCCGTCGACCGCGGTGTCGGCGGCCGACAGCGGCACCGTCGAGGTGATGACGGCGTCGAACTCCACGACCACGCGGAACGGGCGGTCGGGCTGCCCGTCGGGGGCGGAGGCGGCGCCGTCCGAGCCGCCGGCGGGCGGGATCGTGCCGGCCCCGGTCATCGCCGTCAGCGCCCGTCCGACGCCGGGGGCGGCCTCTTCGAGGTACTTCGCGACGAACTGCGGCCAGAGCAGCGCGGGGTGCGCGCCCTCGTCGCCGATCTCGAACGTGACGCTGGCCGGTCCGATCTCGAGGGTCGCGACGGCGTGGAACTCGGGTCCGGTCACCTGGAGGCGCGCGCCGATGTGCACCGAGATCGTGATCTCGCCGATCCACACGTCGATCGTGATGCCGGCGTCGATCGAGGCGTAGACCGTGGCGTCGAGCCAGAACGGGTCGAAGTAGATGAGCGCATCGGCGCCGAAGACGATGTCGGCCCATGCCGGTCCCAGCTGCGCGGTGATCTCGACCCTCAGGCCCGCCATGAGCGCCTCGCTGGTCAGCGCGAAGTACGACTGCCCGACGACCTCGATGATCGAGCCGATCTTCCAGTCCAGTCCGAGCCGCGGCACGACCGGGTAGCCGTCGTGGTGGAAGTCGGGATGGTATCCGCCCACCGTCAGCACGAACTGGCCCTTGTTCGGCCCCGCGAACCAGGTGGCGAATGCGAAGCCGCCGGTCAGCCGCACCGACTTGTCGATGAGCCACGAGTTGTCGGTCAGCTGCGCCTGCACGAGGATCACGCCCTCGCTCGACGACACGCGCGCGACCAGGGCGAGCTCGATCGACACGAGCGTGAGCGACGCGTTCGGCAGCTGCATGCGCGCGAGCCCCAGGATCGACAGCTCGAAGCCGTTGCCGAACTCGATCGCCACGACGACGATCCCCTGCACGAGGACGAAGCTCGTGAACGAGAGGCCGGCGGCGAACCAGAACGTGCCGCGCTGGATCGGGAAGTACCCGCGCATCGCCGCGATCTGGCCGAACGGGTCGTCGGCGAGTGCCCCCGAGTCGAGCGCCTGGATGAGCGGGAACGACGCGAATTTCGACATGTCCGAGGGGATGACCAGCCCGCGGTTCACGCCGAAGCCGCCGCCGATGCCCGTGACGAAGAACGCCGGCACGCCGCCGATGGGGCCGTTCACGCCGCCGATGAGGAACATCGACAGGTAGTCGGCGCCGGGCGGGCGGCTGAATCCGCCGTAGACCGACAGCCCGTACGGCCCGAACCGCGCCAGGAGCATGCCGAGGTACTCGATCTCGGTGCCGCCACCGTGGTCCGTCTCGAACTTGCGCAGGCCGCCGGCCAGCTGCAGGCCGCCGGTGTTCGCGCTGATCGCGAACCCGTCCACGTCGGCGCTCCACTGCGACGGGTCGAAGATGCTGCCGCCGGTCGTGTAGGTGAGGGAGAGGCCGTCGACGGATGCCGCGAACCCGAACAGCGAGACGGTGCCCGAGACCATGACGCTCACCGATGCGATGCCGGTCTGCCCGCTGCGCACGTCCAGGCCGACCTGCTCGAGGTAGATGGGGCCGAACGCGCGCTGCACGGTCAGCCACCAGGGGCCGGCCACGGTGCCCACCACGACCTTCACCGACAGCGGCGAGGCCGGCTTCTTCACGAGTTCGAGCCCCGGGCTGAACGCGGGCTTCGGGGCGTTCTCGCCGTCGCCGCCGGCGGGCATGACGCCCGACGCCACCGGGTTGCCGCCGCTGTTCGCCCCGGCGCCGCCCAGATCGAGGCCGATGCCGTCGAGCGAGACCTTCGCGCCCCCGCCGACGCCCGCGGGCGTGACCGCCGCGTAGCCGAGCAGGGTGACCCCGGTGATGCGCAGCCCGGCGTCGAGCAGCGGGCCGGACTGCCGGTCGATGTGCACGCCGACGCCGCCGACGACGAGGCCGGGGGTGAACTGCACGCCGTGCGACAGGTCGGCGAGCGTGATCGTGATGCCGGCCGGCGTGCCGCCGATCCAGTCGGCGTCGGCGACGAGGCGCACGCGCAGGTCGGCGTCGCCCGTCAGCGTGAACCCGTCGCCGGCGGGCGCGATCGTGATGCCGAGCGCGGGGCTGGTCGCCAGCGACACGGTGAGTCCGGCGACCGAGACGGAGGGAAGGGCGGATGCCGCGGCCTTCACGAGATCGGCCAGGTGGCCGAGCAGGCTCGCGGGGTCGGCGAGCGCGTCGACGAGCACGGGGGTGAGCGCATACGGGCCGGTGCCGGTCACCAGTCCCGCCGTCGCCAGCAGCTGGCCGACGGTCGTGGCCGAGCCCGGCACGGTGCGGGACAGCAGCGTCTGCACGTCGGGCAGGTGCAGCACGACGTCGACGGCGGGCTCGAACACCAGCTGCACGGCGGTGCGGGCCAGGCCCGCGGCATCCAGCGCGGTCGCCGCGTCGATCGCGCCCGACTCGGCGGTCACGGTGATGCCGCCGGGGATCGCCGCGTGCGCGAGGACCCGGGTATCGCCCGCGGTCGACAGGCCGACGTCGACGATCACGCCCGCCGGCCGCCACGCGGCGCGTGCGAACGGCCGCACCGGGATGCCGCCGAGGTCGAGTTCGATCGGGCCCACCGTGACGTCGAGCTGCTGCAGCCCGGTCGTGCCGACCGCCGTCGACGCGTGCACGGCGCCGATGCCGGGCAGGTCGCCGATGCCGACGGCGACCGAGACGACACCGCCGGCCGGGTTCCAGGTCAGCGCGGCGGTGCGCGGCACCGCGCCGATCGTCAACGTCAGAGCCCCCGCCGCCTGCGTCACGTGGAACGCCGCGAGGCCGTCGGTGAGGCCGGCGACGGCCTCCACGAGGGTCTGCAGGCCGGTTCCGACGAGATGGGATGCCGCGGCCTGCAGCGCGCCGGCGGGGGCGGCGGCGAACGCCGACAGCGCGTCGGCCGAGAAGACCGCGGGCGTGCCGGTGGCGAGGCCCAGCGCCGTGCCGACCCGCGAGACGGCGCGCGCGGCGATCTCCAGCGCGCCCGCCGGCGAGCCCGCCGGGTCGTGCGCGGCCAGCGCGTTCAGCAGCAGCGGCAGCGCCGCGACGGTCGCGGCGGCGGCGGTCGCACCGACCGAGGAGAGCGACCCGTGCGGATACAGCGGGATCACGGCCGCGTGCGCCGGGCGCAGCTCGACCGCCGCGCCCACGCCCGCCCCGCCGACGTCGGTGCCGACGGTGACGGCCAGGGCCCCGGCATCCACCCCCATCGCGAGATCGGCATGCAGCGAGGGCGCTCCCGACGCGGGAAGATCGACGCCCGCCTGCACCGCCACGGTCACGGCGGGCACGGTGCCCCCGAACGCGCTCGCATCGACCGCCAGCGACGTGTGCAGCGTGCCGGAGGCGGCGGATGCCGCCAGCCGCACCCCCGGCGCGAGGGTGAGCGTGCCCGGCACGGCGTCGAGCCCGGCCGCCGCGGCGACGGCGTCGAGCAGCGCGGGCACGGCGGCCGCGACGCCGCCGGTCGCGGCCGCCAGCCAGCCCCGCGGGTCGGCGATGAGCTGCCGTGGCCAGACGAGCGCGCGCGAGCCGTCGGCGGCCGGCGGCGCGAGCAGCCGCGCGGCGTCGAGCACGGCGTCGACGACACCGGCGGCGGTCGGTGCGGCCGCCAGAGCCGTGCGCAGCGCGTCGGCGCCGACGCGCAGGGCGGTGTCGCGCGCGAGGTCGACGGCGAGCGCGACGAGCCGCGCGGGCAGGTCGGCGGGCGCGGGCCACAGCGGCAGCGGGTCGCCGTAGGCGTCGGGCGCGAGCCCGGCCGTGATCGACAGCGCGTGGTCGCCGGGGTCGACGTGCAGGCCCGCCGTCACGCCCCAGCCCGCGGCGATCCGGGCGGTCAGCGCGAGGTCGCCGCCGTCGGCGCCGAGCGTGCCCGACAGCGTCAGGCCGGCGCCGGCCGCCGAGACCTGCAGCGTCCGTGTGGCGAGGTCGGCGGTGACCGGTCCGAGCTGCACGGTGGTGCCGGCGTCGGGGCGGGTGTCGCCGGCGGCCGCGCGCAGGGCCGCGGCCAGGCTCGTCGCACGCGTCGCATCCGCAAGCACCGTCGTGAGCACCGCACGCGGGTCGGTGAGCAGGTTCGTGAGGCTCGTGGCGTCGAAGCCGCCGGTGTCGATGAGGCCGAGCGCACTCAGCAGGTCGCGCACGGCGCCGGCGGCGGCATCCGTCTGTGCCGCCAGATCCGCCGCGACCTCGCTCAGCAGCGCACGCACCTCGGGCAGCAGGGCGCCCGTCTGCGACAGGTCGATGACCCACTGCGTGCGGGTGACGCCGTAGATCGCGGCCTCCGTGAGCACGAGCCGGCCGCGCGGCGCGGTCTGCGATCCGGGCAGCGGCACCGTGGCCTCGAGGGTCAGCGCACGCAGCGCGAACGGCCGCGGGCCCGCGGCGCGCGCGGGGTCGGGGCCGCCGACGAGCCAGCGGCCGTCGCCCCACAGCCGCAGGCGCAGCGTGATCTGCCGCGGCGGCGCGGCGTCGCCGGTGAGTACGGCGGGGAGGGCTGCGAGGTCGAGGTCGGTCTCCAGCCGTGCCCGCAGCCCGCCGGGCGCGCTCCCCCACTCCAGGGGCACGCGCAGTCCGAGCGCCGACACGGCCTCGTCCGCGACGGCGGATGCCGCCCGCGCCGCGGTGCGGGCGGTGAGCGTCTCGCGCACGAGCGCCGTGATCGCGGTGCGCACCTCGGCCTCGGTGAACTGCCCGACCAGGGCGGTGACGGCCCCGGCCGGCACGCCGAGCCCGTCGGCCGACAGCTCGGTGAGCGGGTCGCCGCGCCCGTCGCGCGCGAGCAGCGCGTCGACGAGCGCACGGCCGTGCGCCGCGTCGTCCGACAGTGTCGTGCCGGTGTCGATGAGTCCCGCCAGCGCCCGCAGCATCCGCACGCCCTCGGCGGTCGGACCGGAGTCGACGTCGGCGAGCGAGACCGGGCTCCACGGCGCGCCGACGGTCACGACCCGGTCGACGGCGGTGCCCGCGGCCGCGGCGGCGGCGATGCGGCCCGCCGCTCCCCCGGCGACGACGAGCACGCCGGGCGCCGGCGCGAGGGCGGCGAGCACGCGCTGCAGGCGCGCGACCTGCCCCTGCGTGCCGGTCATCGTCGCCTCGGTGCAGGCGGCCTTGCCGCCCAGCCGTATGACGGTGACGCCGTTCACCGCGGCGGAGGGAAGGTCGAAGGATGCCGCGGGCACGCCCGCCGCGGTCAGGTCGATGTCGGTCGCGATCGCTGCGTCGCCCGCGGACGGCAGCAGCTCGGGCTCCCCGGGTGCCGTGACGCCGACCAGCACGATCTTCGCGGGCAGGGCGCCCAGCGCCGCCGTCAACGCGGCCTGCACGTCGGCGCCGTGCAGCGGTGCGCCGTGCACGAGATGCGCGACGCGCTGCACGGCGACGCCGGCGGGCACCGCCGCGGCCGCCACCGTGAGCACGCCGTCGGTGTCGGTCCACCGCGCGACCAGCCCCTCGATCATGTCGACGCCGGGGCTGCGTCCGGCGAGCACATCGGCCAGCAGCGGGTCGACGCCCGCGTCGGCCGCGACGCCGGCGAGCACGTCCGCGGGGCCGGGCAGCGGGTCGCCCGGGCTCCAGCCCGCGAACGTCCCGGTCACGCGGCTCGCGAGCCGCGCGACGTCGGAGCCCGCGACGGCCGCCAGCAGCTGCACGCCCGGCAGCGCCCACGCGAACGGAGCGTCGCGCAGTCCCGCGGCCTCGGGCAGCGGTATGCCCAGGGCGTCGGCGAGGGTCGTGACGGCCGCGGTCAGTGCCGCAGCATCCGTCACCGTCCGCTGCACGGGGTCGACGCCGATCGTCACGCTCGCCCACCGGCGCAGCTCGGCCTGGGCGTCGTCGACGAGCGCCGACAGCGACAGCGTGCGCACGGTGGCTGCGCCGTCCCAGCCGAGCAGTGCGCGCACCGCCGTCACGGCGTCGGATGGCAGCGCCGCGGTCGCACGATCGAGGGCAGCAGCCAGAAGCTGCTGCAGTGCGGGAGCGAGCGCGGCGGACCACACCGCGTGCGCGGCGTCGACGGCGGGTGCCAGCAGGTCGCCGGCGCCGGGCAGGACTCCGGCGCCGGCGAGCGCGGCGAGGTCGATGGTCGTTCCGTCGAGAGTGAGCGCGGGCTCGCGCACCCAGGGGTCGACGTGCGCGCCGCCGGCGGGCGTCCAGAGCACACGCGCCCCGACGCTCGCGGCCTGCAGCGTCACGTCGCCCGCGGTCAGGTGCAGCGGGCCGGCGCCGGTGGGCTCGGCCTGCAGTGCCACGGCGAGCGCGGTGAAGAACGAGGCGGCGGGATGCTGCGGGTCCAGGTCGGCGGTCAGCAGCGCCGCCCGCGCGTCGAGCGCGAGCCGCATGCCGGTCGCGGCCGGCAGGTCGTGCGTGCGCCGGGCGGCCAGCGCGGCCTGCACGCGGGTGCCGTCGACGGTGACGGCGAGGTCCACGCCGTCGGTGAGCGGCACGAGGTACGGATCGGCGCCCGTGCCGGTGCCGGTGACACCCGTCGCCTGCACGGCGGGTGCGGCGATCGCGTCGCGCAGCGAGGTGAGGAACGGGATGACGCGGGCAGAGCCCGCCGCCAGCAGTGCCTGCAGCCCGTCGCGCAGCGCGCCGATCGGGTCGGTGAGCAGCCGGGCGGCGAGCGGGTTGTCGACGCTGCCGTCGACGGGTCCGAGCAGCGCCGCGACGAGGTCGCCGGCGGCGCCGAGCGCGCCCAGCAGCGAGCCCGCGACCGCCTCGACGGCGTGTGCGCCGACCGACGCGAGCGCGTCGGCGTCGGCGAGGTCGAGCACGTCGTAGGTCGACGAGCCGACCTGCGCGCCCAGCGCCGACAGCACGAGCGTCGGTCGGCGGTCGGCGTCGAGGGCGAAGCCCGTGCGCAGTCCGTCGAGCTTGAGGTGCACGGTGCCGCCGCCGGGCAGCGGCACATCCGTGTCGACGAGACCGGTGGTGTCGACGGATGCCGCGACCCGCAGCTGCGGGAGCGCGACGGCCGTGCCCGACGAGAGGTCGAGCGAGACCGGAGCGACGTCGAGCGCGAACGTGAGGGCGGTCGCGGGGGTCGACCGCAGCGACAGCTCGGGGGTGACCCGCGGCATCCCGCCCGTTCCCGGCACGACGCGTACGGCGACGCGCAGCGCGAGGTCCGTGGTCAGAGCGAGGTCGACGCCCACGGCGCCGTCGACGGTCGTCGGCGCGCCGGCGCCGAACAGCGTCGCGAGATGGCCGAACCACGCGGTGCCGGCCGTGCCCTGCAGCGCCTGCGCCCACCACGACGCGAGCGCGCTCGGGCCGTGCGCGAGCAGGTCGGCGATCGGGAAGTCGGGCACGCCGTCACCCGGGATGAGGCCGAGCATGCCGGCCAGTGCTCGGGCGGGGTCGGCGGCGGCGAGCCCGGCGGCCTGCGCCTGAACGAGCGAGAGCACGAGCTGCAGAAGCGCGTGCTCGATGCCCGACGCGTCGGCGGGGTCCAGCACGAGGTCGGCGGCCTGCGCGGCGCCCGGCATCCGCAGCCCGCGGAGCGTGAGCGAGACGTCGGGGGCGCCGGCACCGTCGGTCGGGATCATCACGGCGAGCGCGGCACCGGTCAGGCTCACGCCCGCCGTCGAGGTGCCGGCCGGCAGGTCCAGCTGCACGGTCGCGGAGATCGGTCCGCGGGCGGTTCCGGGCAGCATCCCGGGCGTACTGCCGCCGATCGCGATGACGGGCACGTGCACGTCGACGTGCGCGCCGGTGGCCGAGGCCGGGTCGGTGTCCACCGATGCGGCCACGCCCAGGTCGACACCGCCGTCGTCCTGCTCGTCGAGGGTCAGGGCGACCGAGACGGGCGGCTTCTCGAAGATCCGCAGGGTCGTGCGGGTGCCCTCCGTGTGGACGCGCTCGTCGCCGATCACATCGCCGAGGAAGGCGAGCAGCCCCGTGCGCTGATCGCCGTCGGTGAGGATCGTCTTCAGGTAGCGGTCGGGCGCGGAGAACCAGTCGCCCTCGAAGACGCCGAGGGCGGTGGCGAGATCGCCGAGGTCACCGAGGAGGTCGTTCGCATCGCTCATGACGGGTCTCCGTCCGAGTGGTCTGCCGGTTCATGTCAGCCTCCGGTTCGCGCGAGCGGGCCGGCGGCGGTCACCCGGGACCGGTCGGCGTCGAAGCGGGCCTGCGGCGCGACGGTGAGCCCGGTCGCCGCGGCGGTGAGGGCGACCGGGATGAGCGGTCGCCCGTCGGAATCGCTGCCGGATGCCGCGCCCAGACCGGAGGCGGCGTCCAGCAGTGCGCGCCACGCGAGGGCGATGAGCTGATCGCCCCAGCGCTGCACGATGAGCGCGTCGCCCTGCGGAGCGGGCGCGGCGGCCAGCATGCCGGTGGGGCGCGACGCCGTGCCGACGACGAGGTCGACCGTGATGCGGCTGCGTCCGCCGGTGCGCGTGGCGGGCACTTCGTCGCACGCCACGTCCACCGTGACCGTGACGGTGCCGTCGCCGGTCGTCACCTGGATCGAGTCGAGCAGCACGAGCAGCTCATCGGCTCCGTCCTGCCAGACGACGGCCGAGGGAGGTTCGTCGTCGGGCGAACGCGTGTCGGCGAGCGCCTGCACGGCGGCGATGCCCACGATGTCGCGGGCGCGTGCGGCGGCGACCCGCAGCGGGGCTCCCGCTTCGCCGGGCTGGAGTCGTGACGGCAGGGCGCCCGGATCGCGTTCCCGCAGCTCGGCGATCGCCTCGGCGCAGGCACGGCCGAGGATGCCCCCGCCGTCCAGGATCGGCGGCAGCAGCACGGTGTGCGTGCAGCGCGGCACATCGCCCAGGCGCGCGCCGTGGCCGGCATCGGCACGCAGGTATCGCGTGCCGTTCGCCGAGGTGGCGACCTCCAGCGGAACGGGGTCGGCACCGCGGCGTCCCGCCGGTGCGGGCAGCACGAAGCGGGCCGCCGAGCGGTCGGCGTAGGCGACGGCATCCTCCAGCGGAAGATGCCACGGGCGCGAGAACTCATCGACGCCGCCGATCATGTCGATGGCGCGGCCCGGATCGTTCCCGTCCGGACGACGGCAGAGCACCGTGAGCTGCGGCACGCGTGCGCCATCGCCTCGTCTGTATGCGTGAGCCCCGTCGTCCATCGGAACGACCTCTCATCCCCGGTGCGTGCCCCCGTCAGTGCGCACTTCAACGAGGAAGAGGCGGTGTCGCGACATCCTGATACATCACCATCGTGGCCATTTTTGAGGCAGGTCACACCGGAAAAAATACGTCTTGCACATGACGCGATCCGGTGGTACCACAGTGTCGTTATCGCTGATGCGGGCCGAGCGCCCGCCGCTACGGCACCGAACTGGCCGTGTCGTCCACGGCATCGTGCCGCCGGAGTCCCCTGGGGAGGGACGTCACCTCGGGGCTCACTCGAACGCGCCCGCTCGCGGGCGTGCTTCCGCTGCTGTCACGCTCGAGCGGTGCTCGAGCCGCTCAGAAGGGGCACCCCTCATGCCTATTTCCACCGATGTGGTCTTCCAGCCGCTGCCGCTGGGCAAGATCATCGACTTTCCGTTTCCCACCATCCGAAATCCGCTCGGGCCGCTCGCGCTGCTGCCGGGCACCTGGACCGGCACCGGGTTCAACACCATCTGGCGGCCGAACCACACGCCCGGGCAGGACCGCTTCCTCGAGCTGAACCTCACCGACGAGACCCTGGAGTTCACCGAGATCAGCGGTGCGATCCCCAACCGGGGGCTGCTGCAGGTCGACATCAACATGTTCGGCATCACCTACATGCAGCAGATCTCGGACCACAACCTGGCGGCCGGTCTGCACGTGGAGCCGGGCATCTGGGCGGTCGTGCCGGCGACGAGCGACCCGGATGTCGGGCCGACCGTCGTGCGCATGGCATCGATCCCGCATGGCACGACGATCCTCGCGCAGGGCACCTCGCGGCACTTCAACGGGCCGCCCACGATCCCGCCGACGAACATCACGCCGACGATCGGCGGAAGTCCGATCCCCTTCCCCGAGTCGAATCTCGCCGTGCCGACGGCGTTCCGGTCGCCGGCGCCGCAGCTGGTCGGGATCACCCAGGCGATGGTCGACGACCCGAACTCGGTGCTGCGCGATGCGATCGCCGGGCAGACGATCCTGTCGACGACCGAGATCACGATCTCGACCAAGCCGGTGCCGGTCGTCGGCGGAGGGACGGCCAACACCGCGTTCCTCGTCGGGACGGCCAACGGACCCAACGCCGATTCGACCGCCGTGACCGCGACGTTCTGGATCGAGAAGGTCAAGGGGTTCAAGGGACACCCTGACTTCTGGCAGCTGCAGTACACCCAGCAGGTCGACCTGCAGTTCGCGCCGCCCAGCTGGCCGCACATCACGGTGGCCACCCTGCGCAAGAAGTACGATCGCCGGCTGCCGATCTGGCGGGTCAACCCGTTCGAGCACGTGCACCTTCCGCACACCCCTGCGGGCCCGGTGCAGCGACACCCCGGTCCCGGGCCGGTGGAGCACCGCGTCCCCGGGCCGGTGGAGCACCTCAGCATCCCGCACATCGAAGGACCTCACCTGAGGGCCGCCGCCGTGCGTGGTCTCGCCGCGGAGCAGAAGCCCGACGAGCACGTGCTCGCGCCGGAAGGCGTCAGTGCCCAGGCGCCGCGCGGTGCCGATGCCGCGGCGGCGCCCGGGGCTCTCGACGAGAAGGACCTCGTGGCACGGGCGACCGAGATCGCGCAGCTGTCGGAGGTGGAGGAGAGCGAGTAGTCACGCGATCTGAGGCGCGGTCCCGCCGGGCGGAATGCTGCGGGACCGCGTCTCACGCTGTCTGGAATCCGGTCGCGGAGCGTCGGATTGAGCAATCTGTCACATTCCGTCATGGTTCTGCGACGGCATCCGTGCGATTTGACGCATGGGGAAGCAATCAGTCATAATCGGGCACATGACAAGCAACGTGCGATCTCTGTCCGCCTGGGAGGCGAACGGGACCAACGGCATGATGATGCCGTGCCACGCTGCCATGTGTTGTCGAATGTGCCGCTGAGTCGGTGACCCCCGCCGGGCTCGCGCACGCTGCCTTCTCCACCTCGAAGGTCGTCGCGCTGTAAGCCCCCGAGCACCTCGTCGCACACCGCGCAAGGATGCCTCGCACCCGGCCCGCTCTCGGGCCGCGATCGCAACACACCCGTACCCGGTTCCGGTCGATTCGCCGACCACCGGGTCCTCGCAGTCAAGGACTCATCCCATGTCGAACACCGCCCTTCTCGACCGTCCCACCACCTCCACCAGCACCACCGCCCGTCCGACGCTGCGGCTGGTCACCGACCGCCCCGTCGAGGCACCGGCCGTTCCCGCTGCGCCGCAGCGCAACGTGCCCGCCGGCACCACGCCGCGCGGCTTCGCCCTCTACGTCGGCTTCGACGAGGCCAAGGCCGCTGCGTCCGGCGTGTCGCTCGGCGCGATCGTCGACGCGCTGCGTCGCACGCTCGCCGATGTGGCGCCCGGCGCCGAGACCTACGCGACGGTCGCCCTCGCTCCGCTGGGGGCCGGCGGTCGCGACGTCGACGTCGTGCGTCGTGCGCTGCAGGAGCCGAGCGCCGTCGCCCGCACCAAGAGCGAGCCCGACCCCGAAGAGACCGTGAACGCGGGTCGCGTGACGGTCGACATCTCGCGCAAGCGCGTCGTGATCGACGGCGAGTCGGCCGCGCTCACCTTCAAGGAGTTCGAGCTGCTGCAGTACCTCGTGCTGCGCGAGGGCCGCACCATCGAGCGCGGCGAGCTCGTGTCGTCGCTGTGGCAGGGTTCGTCCGACAAGGACGCCCCGGGCGAGCGCACGATCGATGTGCACGTGCGTCGTCTGCGTTCCAAGCTCGGTCGCTACGAAGACATCGTGCGCACCGTGCGTGGTGTCGGCTACCGGTTCGATCGGCACGCCGACGTCGTGATCCGCTACGGTCACGGCACGCCCTCGCCCGACCGCTTCTGAGCAGCGGCGCGGGAGCGCGGATGTCGGTGGTCACCGCTTAGGGTGGTGGCATGCTTTCCGGGGTCACGACGCGTCGCGATCCTCGGCCCGCGCCGGGTCGGCCTCTCGAGACGGAGTATCGGCCGCGGCATCCCCTCGACCTGCTGCGCACCGTCGGCATCCAGCAGCGCGGCGCGCACGATCCGTCGTTGGCGGTCGTCTCGGGTGTGATCTGGCGTGCGAGCCGCACGCCCGACGGCGTCGCGACGCTCGCGTTGCGCGAGGTGTCGCCCGGCGTGATCCGTGCCGGGGCCTGGGGCGCGGGGCGCGAGTGGGCGCTCGCGCAGGTTCCGGCGCTGTGCGGGGCGGATGATGCGCTCGAGGGGTTCGATGCCTCGAAGCACCCGCTCGTGGCGGAGGCGCATCGGCGCCATCCCGGTCTGCGGCTGAGTCGCACCGATCGCGTGTTCGATGCGCTGGCCGGCGCGATCCTCGAGCAGAAGGTGACGGGCCTGCAGGCGTTCGGTGCGTGGCGGCGGTTGCTGACCTGGTGCGGCGAGCGTGCGCCGGGTCCCACGCCGGTGCCGATGTTCGCTCCGCCGACGGTCGACGGGTGGCGCGGCATCCCGTCGTGGGCGTGGCATCGCGCGGGTGTCGAGCCGCCGCAGTCGCGTGCGGTCGTGGAGGCGGCGCGACGCGGTTCGTCTCTGGTGAAGGCGGTGGCCGCGGCGACGGATGGACCGGGTCGGGATGCCGCGCTGACGAGCATTCGCGGGATCGGTGCGTGGACGGCGGCCGAGACACGGGCGCGTGCGCTGGGCGATGCCGATGCCGTGAGCGTGGGCGATTACCATCTCGCGCACGAGGTGGGTTTCGCGCTGACGGGTGCGCGGACGGACGATGGCGGGATGCTGCGGCTGCTGGAGCCGTGGGCCGGGCATCGTCAGCGCGTGATTCGGCTGATCCGCATGAGCGGTGCGCACGAGCCGCGGCGTGGCCCGCGGTTGCATCCGGAGGATCATCGCGGGCGGTGAGGCTCTTGCCGATGTCGGAGGGGCGCGCGAGACTCGCGGGATGAGATCACTCAACGCATACATCTCGTTCCGGGGCAACGCGCGTGAGGCGATGAACTTCTACCGCGATGTGCTCGGCGGCACTCTCGATGTGCTGACATTCGGTGACTTCCCCCAGATGCCCCACGACCCGGCCGACGACGGTCTGATCATGCATTCGTATCTGCGCACGGACGATGGACTCGTGCTGATGGCTTCCGACACTCCGTCGTCGATGGACTACGCGGCGCCCGCGGGCGTCTCGCTCGCCCTGAACGGTGCCGCTGAAGACGATGCCGCTCTGCGTCGCTGTTGGGATGCGCTCGCCGATGGAGGCACCGTCACGATGCCTCTGGATGCGGCGATGTGGGGCGGGACGTTCGGCATGCTGACCGATCGATTCGGGATCGCGTGGCTGTTCTCGATCGATGCGGCCGGCGAGTGACGGAGGCCGAGTCGGCGGCACGCGCCGAGGCGATCTTCGAGGATGCCGCGGCCTGGCGGCGGTGGCTCGATGAGCATGAGACCGAGGATGAGGGCGTCTGGTTGGTGCTGGCGAAGAAGGGGACGACGTCGCCGACGACGTTGAGCTACGATCAGGCGCTCGACGAGGCGTTGTGCAGCGGCTGGATCGATGGGCCGAAGCGCGGTCGGGATGAGCGCACGTTTCTGCAGCGGTTCACGCCGCGGCGGGCGCGGTCGATGTGGTCGGCGCGCAATGTCGGGCATATCGCGCGGCTGGAGGACGAGGGGCGCATGCGTGCGCGTGGCCGGGCGGAGGTCGAGCGGGCGCAGGCGGATGGGCGGTGGGATCGTGCGTATGCGGGTTCTGCGTCGGCGGAGCCGCCCGCGGCGCTGGTGCGTGCGCTGGAGGCCGATCCCGCATTGCGTGCTGCGTTCGACGGGTTGTCGCGGGCGGAGCGGTATTCGATCCTGCATCCGCTGATGACTGCGGCGTCGGAGAAGACTCTTGCGTCGCGGTTGGAACGGTCGCTGGAACGTCTGCGTGCTGCAGCGTCGGCGTGAGCGTCGCTCGCTGAGCCGCCTGCCCGCAGGGGGACTCTAGCCTGGAGTCATGTCGAGTTCGGGATGGCCGCGTGGTCGCATCGCTTGGTTGCTGGGAACGGCACTGCTGCTTGTCGTCGGGGCGATCGTCGGTCTCGTGCTGAGCAACGTGTGGCTGGGACTGCTGCTGGCGGTGCTCGTGTCGATCGGCTGGCTGATCGCATACGAGTCGCAGCGTGGACACACTCCGGGTCTGCACGATGATGACGATGACGGGGCTCGCCTGTAGCGGGCCCGGCGATGTACAGATGAACCTTGTTCAGGTCCTTGAGCGAGGCGCTGACGGAAGCACGGGGCTGCAGCACATCGCGTATACGTATTGAGAGAGTCGAGGCGCGAACTCACCCGATCCGGCCGGGACGCGCCCACTCCTGGCCGAGCACGTGCTGAGCGAGGAAGGCGAAGACCGTCTCGTACCAGACGACGGCGTGCTGCGGCTTCAGAACCCAGTGGTTCTCGTCGGGGAAGTACAAGAACTTGTGCGGCGACGTGCCGTCCGCCGCGGCGAAGTGCTCGTTGAGCTCGCTCCACAGCCGCAGCCCCTCCCCGATCGGCACACGGTAGTCGCGGTCGCCGTGCACCACGAGCATCGGGGTGCGGATGTCGCGCACGAACCGGTGCGGAGAGTTCTCGACCATCGCGTCGGGCGTGAAGATGCTCTGCCAGTATCCGGAGTGGTCGGTCGTGCCGGCGAACTGATCGAGCGCCCACAGGCTCGCGTGCGTCACGATCGCCCGGAACCGGTCGGTGTGCCCCGCGACCCAGTTGGCCATGTAGCCGCCGAACGATCCGCCCATCGCGGCCGTGCGCGTCTCGTCGATGTCGGCGCGCGCGACGACCTCGTCGGTGATCGCCATGAGGTCGGTGAAGGGCTTCGCGCCCCAGCTGTTCCATCCGCGCGCGATGAAGTCGAGCCCGTAGCCGGTCGACAGCGCCGGGTCGGGCAGCAGCACGGCGAAGCCGCGCGCCACCAGCAGCTGCGGATTCCAGCGCCAGCTCCACGCGTTCCAGCTGTTCAGCGGCCCACCGTGGATCCACAGCAGCAGCGGTGCGGGCGCCTCCCCCGATGCCCCCTCGGGCAGCAGCAGCCAGCCGCGCACGCGGGCGCCGTCGTCCGCCGCCGTCGACACCTCGACCATCGTCGCCGGCACCTCCGGCAGCGGTACCGGTGACGGAAGCACCGTGACGCCGTCGCCCGATATGCGCACGGGGTGCGGCGGCAGCATCCAATTCGTCCGCAGCGCCACCACGTCGCCGCTCGAGCGGTCAACGTCGATGCCCAGATACGTGAAGTCGTCGTCGGTCAGCTGCTGCACGGCACCGTCGTCGAGCGGCACCCGGAACACCGGCCCGCGCCCGTCCTGATCGGCGGTCACCAGCAGCGAGGCGTCATCGAGGGCGAACGCGATCCCGGTCGGCCAGCGGTCCCAGTCGGCGGCGATCCGCCGCGCGTGGGTGCCGTCGAGCGCCGACACCCACAGCTCCTGGTCGGCGGGCCCCGCCGGCGTGCTCTTGACGGCGCGCACCCACGCCATGAGCGACGAGCCGTGCCCGACCACGGGCACCTCGTTGTCGACGCCGGGCTCGTCGCGCACGATCGTGTGCGCACCGGTCGCGACGTCGATCGACACGAGCCGCGCGCGCTCGTCGCGCCCCTCACGCGCAGACAGCGCCGCGATCACCGTGGCACCGTCCGGCGTGATCGCGACGCCCGCAGAGCCGGCCGCGTGACCCGGGTGCGGCGTCAGGTCGAACGGACGGGGAAGGGATGCCGGGTACGGCGCCGGCGCGTCGTCCGCGGCATCCTCATCCGGACGTTCGACGCCCACCTGTTCCGCGAGCTCGCTCAGGCGCAGCGCGAACAGGTGCGGCTCGTCGGGGCCGAGGTCGTGGTCCCAGAACCGCACCGGATAGCTCTCGTGCAGGATCGCCGCGACCTTGTGCTTCTTGCGCTCGGCGCGCAGTCGCGCGTCGTCTTCGATGGTGTCGGCCGAAGGCAGCAGCGGCGCCGAGATGACGACGACGTCGGATGCCTCGGCCACCGCCTCGATCGCCGACACACCGCCGGCGAGCCGGGTCAGGGGGCGCGCCTCTCCCCCGGCGCCGGGCAGCAGCCAGAGCTGCGCAGGATCGTCGTCGGCCGCATCGCCGTCAGGCCGCGCAGACAGGAACAGCAGGTCGCCGTCCGCCGTGTAGACCGCCGACGACTCGCCCTTCACCGACCGGGTGAGGCGCCGCGCCGGGGTATCCCGTCCGTCGGCCGCCGCCTCCCACAGCGTCCGGTCGTAACCGGTGCCGTCCTTCTTCAGCGTCGCCACGCCGAGCACGACGCGGCTGCCGTCGGGCGAGAGGGCGATCGATTCGGTGCGGGGCAGGGCGATGTAGTCGTCAAGGGAGTCGAACGGCGTTGTGCGCATGAGCCCACGCTACGCCGCGGGGTGTCTCGTTCCCCGTATCGAGGGTGGGGTGGATGCTGCGCAGGGCACTCCTGGGGATAAGGACGTGTCCGCACGTGTTCGGCGGCCACCGGGACATCAGATGGCGGCACTCCTGGGGAGAAGGACGCTTCCGTGTGTGTCCTTATCCCCAGGAGTGCTGCAGAACACCGCGCGAGATCGGCGAGCGGCGTCGGCCCAAGGTGGCGCTATGGCAAGAGCTGAACGAACGCCCGGAGGCCGGGTTCGTAATCGTGGGTCTCCGTGAAGCCGAGTGACACGTAGAACGCGTGCTGCGCTTCGTCGGTGTCCGTGAGGAGCACGCGCTGGCGCACGTCAGGGTCGGCATCCAGCACCTCTGCGACGAGACGCCGGCCGAGTCCTTGGCGCTGCCGATCGGGTCGGCGAGTGTTTCATCGAGCGCATCGACCGCGACGAGTTCAACGGTCAGCACGGCCCCTACATCTCCTCGTGCGTGTCGGGGTCGCCGTCCCACAGGCGTCCGCGCTCGAGGTCCGACAGGGCGGTGACCTCGTCATCGCGCAGCGTGAACCCGAACACATCGGCGTTCTCGCGCTGGCGCCCGGCGTGCGCTGACTTCGGGATCGGGGTCGACCCCAGCTGCACATGCCAGCGCAGCACGGCCTGGGTGGGCGTCACGCCGTGCGCGGCGGCGATGTCGCCGACGACCTTCTCCGCGAGCAGCTCGCTGCGGCGCGCCAGCGGGCTCCAGCTCTCGGTGCGGATGCCGCGCTCGGCGTGGTACGCGCGCAGTGCCGCCTGCGGGAAGTATGGGTGCATCTCGACCTGATTGACGGCCGGGGTCACACCGGTCTCATCGATCAGCCGGGTGAGCATCGCCTCGGTGAAGTTCGAGACGCCGATCGAGCGCACGAGCCCCTCGTCGCGCAGCCGGATCATCGCCCGCCACGAGTCGAGATACTTGTCGACGCTCGGGTTCGGCCAGTGGATCAGATAGAGGTCGATGCGGTCCAGTCCGAGGCGCTCGAGCGATCCGTGCGCGCTCGCGATGGTCTCGTCGTAGCCGTGATCGCGCCCGGGCAGCTTCGTGGTGACGAGCAGCGCGTCGCGGTCCACGCCGCTGCGGCGCACGGCCTCGCCGACCTCGGCCTCGTTCCCGTAGTTCACCGCCGTGTCGAGCAGGCGGTAGCCCGCCGCGATCGCGCCGGCCACGGCATCCACCCCCTCGTCACCGGTGAGGTTGTAGGTGCCGAATCCCAGCTCGGGGAACCAGGCGCCATCGTTCAGAGTCACAGTCGGAAGGGAAGTCATCACCCCATCTTGCACACGATCCGCGGAAACGACGCTTGACAGTTAGGAACTTAACTATTAACTTCTTAACTATGACACGCCGTGCTGAGAGACTCATGGTCGCGATCCGCACGCTGGGCTTCGCTCAGCGGGCGATGGCCGACGCGTGGGTGCGCGACAGCGGACTCACACGGCAACAGGGTTTCACGCTCGGATACATCGAAGAGCACCAGGACCGCGGAGTGATCGCCCGCGAGCTCTCCGAGGTGTCGGGCACGACGCCGGCCGCCGTCGCGGGCCTCCTGCAGGGGCTCGAAGACCGCGGCTACATCACGCGGACGCCGTCACCCGACGACTCGCGCGTCAAGTTGATCACCATCACCCCCGAGGGCTCGCGCCTCATCGAGGGGTTCGACGACGAGATGCGCTCCGGACAGGAGCGCCTCTTCGCATCGCTGAGCCCCGACGAGCAGGACACCCTGCTCGACCTTCTCGATCGGGTCATCCGCGAGTCCGGCGTGCCGGACTCTCCGCCGCCGCCCGAGCGCCGCGACCGACGTCGCCGCTGAGCCGCCCCTCCCCTCTCCTTCTTCAGAAAGCCGTCCCGTGTGACGGAGGTATCGTCATGTCTTCGAACAACCGTTTCCAACTCGCATCCGCGCCGATCTGGCGCGCACTCATCCATCTCTGCATCCCGATGATCGCCGGCATGTCCGTCGGCGCCGTCTACAACATCATCAACTCGGGCTTCATCGGTTCGCTGCACTCGACGCCGCTCCTGGCCGCCCTCACCTTCTCGCTCCCCGTCTTCGCGCTCATCATGGCCGTCGGCGGTGTCTTCGGGGTCGGCGGCGGCACGTACATCTCCCGTCTGCTCGGATCGCAGGATCAGGAGGGGGTGGATGCTGCGTCTCACCCGCTCTCGCCCGGCACAGGTGCCGCAGCCGCGGCATCCCGCATCAAGAACGTCTCGTCGTTCACGCTGTGGGGCTCGCTCGCGGTCGGTGTCGTGATCGGCATCGCAGGTCTCGTCTTCGCGACGCCCATCGCCGCGGCGGTGGGTGCATCGGGCGCCTCGCTCGCGCCCACGGCGCTGTACATCGGCGCGATGTTCGCGTTCGCCCCGATCTACGTGGCGTGCTTCTCCCTTGAGCAGATCGTGCGCGCCGAGGGCGCCGCGGTCGCCTCGATGACCGGGCTCATCGCCTCGACCGTCGCGAACCTCGTGTTCGACGTGCTGTTCATCCTCGTGCTGGGGTGGGGCATCCTCGGTGCGGGCATCGCGCTGGGCCTGTCGAACATCGTCATGGTCGGCTATTACGTCTGGTGGCTCATCCGCCGCAGCGAGATCGCCGCGCTCGGGCTGCGCTGGTTCCGCGTCGACCGCGAGATGCTGCGCACCGTCTTCGGCGTGGGCGTCTCCGAGCTGCTGCAGTCGTCGTTCCTGATCGTCACGACCCTCGTCATGAACTGGATCGCGATCGGCTACGGCGCGGCCCTGCTCGCGTCGATGGGCGTGGCGCTGCGCATCTCGCAGCTGCCCGAGATGATGTGCATGGGCGTCTTCATCGGCGTGATCCCGCTGCTCGCGTACGCGTTCGGGGCGCGCAACCATGCACGCCTGCGCCGTGCGATCACGGGCGCGGCCCTGGCGATCCTGGGCATCACCGTCGTGTTCTCGACGCTCGTGTTCGTGTTCCGCGACCAGGTGTTCGCGCTGTTCAGCGCCGATCCGGCCGTGCTGAACGACGGGACGATGGTGCTGACGGCGATGCTCGTCTCGACGATCTTCAACGGCATCACGGGACTGGTGATCGCCGTCTTCCAGGCGACCGAGCAGATGCGCAACGCGACGATCATGTCGATCGCGCAGGGCGTGCTGTTCATTCCGGTCGTGCTCATCGGCAACGCGGTGTTCGGCATCACCGGCGTCATCTGGGCGATGACGGTCACCGAGCTGCTCACCTTCGCGCTCGGTATGCTGCTGTTCTTCACGTCGCGTCGGGCGCTGGACGCCGAGCCGTCCGAGCAGGCGATCGCCGCCGCCGAGGAGGCGGTCGCGGCCTGAGCGGCGAACGCTGCGGCGCGCTCACGTCCCCACGTGCGCGCCGCAGCCGACCGCATAGGCGTCGCGGAGCCAGCCGACGAACGTGTCGTCGAGCTGCTCTTCGCGCTCGATGCGCCAGTTGTGCACGAAGAGCTTGCTGCTGAAGGCCGCCGCCGACCGGATGCGCTCCTCGGTCGGCAGCGGCTCCATCAGGTCGAGATAGCCGACGAGCACGTCGCCACGCGGTTTGGCCCCCGCGAACCCGCGCCGGCTGCCCTTGAAGGTGATCATCGACTTCGACACCGCGATGCGGATCGGACCGAAGCCGTGCACGATGTCGCTGAACCGCTCGTAGAGCGCGATCGACGCGGGCGTGCCGGCGCGCAGGTGTCTCTCGATCGTCCACTCGTCATCGAGTGCCGTCATGGTGTCATTCCTTCCGCAGAGGTCCGGCGAGCGTACCGCGGCCCACCGACACCGGATTCCATCGCGCGGGAACACAGCGCGGCATCCCGCGTTGTCCTCTCGTATGACGACAGTGGGAATCATCGGAGCAGGACACATCGGCAGCACCCTGGCAGAGGGCCTCATCGCCCGCGGCCACGACGTGGTCATCGCGAACTCGCGCGGACCCGAGACGCTCGCGGATCTCGTCGAGAAGCTGGGCGACAGAGCCCGTGCGGCGACGGCCGCCGAGGCGGCGGATGCCGCGGACTGGGCGATCGTCACGGTGCCGTTGAAGGGGCTCGACACGGTGCCGGTGGAAGGGCTCGCCGGCAAGATCGTGCTCGACACGTGCAACTACTACTGGGAGCGCGACGGTCGGATCGCCGCGCTCGACGAGAAGCGGACGACGACCTCGCAGATGGTGCAGGAGCACCTGCCGGCCTCCCGCGTGGTGAAGGCGTTCAACCACATCATGTCGACCGACATCCTGGTCGACGGGACGCCGGCCGGCACCGAAGACCGGCGCGCGCTCGCCACGGCGGGGGACGACGAGGAAGCCGTGCGCTTCGTCACCGCGCTGTATGACGAGTTCGGCTACGACACGGTCAGCGCCGGCCCGCTGGCGGAGAGCTGGCGCGTCGAGCGGGACCAGCCCGCGTACGTCGTGCGGCAGAATGCCGACGAGCTGCGCGCGAACCTCGCCGCCGCCGTCCGCTGAGGGCACCTCTTCGGCTCGCCGGCCGGAGCGCGGCGAGCCGAAGGGCGCCGGCGCGGCGTCAGCCGAGCCGCGAGGGCGTGTACGGCGTCATCACGAAGTCGATCCCGCGGACGACGCCCTCACCGGACGGATCGTCGCGCTTGACCAGCCGGACGACGTCGTCGCGCACACCGCCGACGCGCTCGGAGACGACCGGCGGCACGTCGAGCTTCGCGGCCGCGCCGATGTCGACGGTGAGCCCACCGTGCGCCTTCTTCTTCCCGAGCCGCGGCACGAACGGTGAGGCCTTCGGCGGCAGCGGCTGCGGGTTCAATGCCTTCGGCGGCAACGGTTGCGGGTTCAATGCACTCTCCTGCCCGTCCACCGCGCCGATCGCGACCCCGATGCCCACCGGAGCGCTCAGCGCACCGTGCGTGCGCAGATCCGACAGGTCGCCGAGCACACGGTGGGCGTTCTTCTCCTGCATCCGGTGCACGGTGACCTCGCCGTCCCAGCCGTCCTTCGCGGGCGAGACATACTCTGTCGGACCGTGCCACGAGTAGCCCTTCGCCACCCGCACGGTGACGGTCAGCGGTACGTCCGTGGCGACGTCCACGAGGCGGAACCGACGCCGCATGGTCTTCTCGTCGTCGGCGGCCCAGAGCCCTGACATCCGTCCGACCACGCGCGTCTCGCCGAACAGAACCCGCTCCTCGGGGCTGTCGGCCTTCTCCCGAAGCTCGGTCGTGACCTCGATGACGAAGTCGGACCTCCCCCGCGCGATCTGATCGATCTGCGCGGCGGCGAGGCTCGTTCCCAGGACGGCGAAGAATCGGGATGCCGATCCCCGGCGCAGCTCCGCAGCAGCGGTGATCCGGTCCTGTGCATCGAGGCCCAGCAGCCCCTTCTGGATCGGGTCGGCCGGCACCGGCGCCTGCACCGCAGACGTCAGCCGCGGCACCGCGGCCTGCTCGGCCGGAGAGAGGCCCTCCGGAGTGACGTGCGTCGCCGGGCCCGTCGCAGCCGGTGCCGGCGCCACCTGCCCGAGCGCTCCGCTCAGTGCCGCGCTCGTGAGCTGCGAGAGGTCTCCCAGCCGCTGCGCCAGCGGCAGCGCGGGCGCGCCGATCTCAGCAGGCCAGTGCACCTCTCCCTCGATGACCCCGGAACGGTCGAGCGCGCGCACCGTGAGCACGACGCCGAGCTGATCGGCCGGTGCCCCCGAGAACCCGGGGAACGACTGCGCATGCAGCGTCCCGCTGGTTCCGTCCAGCGCGTCGACGAGCACATCCATGAACCAGTACCCCTCGTCGGCGAGCCGCCCCAGCTCCGTGTTCAACGGCACCAGCGCCCTGTTCGCGACACCGGCGAAGTCGAAGCCGGCGACCGTCCTCTCCGCGACGGCGATCAGGTCCACTCCGCTCATGAACCTGAGCACGTCGTTGAGCAGGAACGCGAAGTCGGCGATGACGTTCTCCGGCTTCACGACCGGGGCGAGCACCCGCACGTGCGAGAACCGGGAGGCCGAGAGCGGGCCGGTGATCGAGGGGATGTCGAGGACGTAGGTGAAAGACAGCCCGAACGTCACCGATATCGCTGGATCCGCCCACTTCCCCAGCACCGTCGGCTGTGTCGTGTGCGTCTCGATCCGGTTCTGTCCGGTCGTCACGGTGATGACGACGTCATCGGTGTCATCGCGGTCGATGGCGTACGAGAGATCCTTCGCGATGGACACCCGCGTGTCGTACAGCGTGAAGCCGGACGCGATGAGATCGGGCGTGGTGAGCAGCTGTCGCAGCTGCTCCTCCAGTTCGGGATGGAAATGATTCCAGGCCTCTTCGAGTCCCGCCTGCAGCGCGTCGCCGAAGTAGTCGACGGGGGTCATCCGGCCGCCGTCCGTCGTCGCGATGCCGACGCCGCCGCCTATGGGCACGGTCATGTCACACCTGCTCTGAATCCAGCGGACGACCCGGCGCCGTCCTCCTTCTACGAAGAGGCTGGTGAGAAGAGGAAAAATACGTCCGATTCCGACGTCGACGCGGTCACGACCGCACGGCGCGCACCACGACCGGCACGCTCGCGCCGTGCATGAGCTCGGAGGTGACGCTGCCGAGCACGGCCGCGCGCAGGGCCGGCTGCGTGCGGGTCGCCATGACGATGAGTACGTCGCGGCGGCCGCGCACGTAGGCGGCCAGCGCCTGTGCCGGGTCGCCGTGCAGCACCTCCCACGCGACGGGGATGCCGACGCGCTCGGCGATCACGTCCGCACGGGAGTGGACGTAGGCGTCCTCGGTCGTGTCGATGCCCGACAGGTCGACTCCGCGCGCGTCGATGGCCTGCACGATCACGAGGTTCGCGTGCAGCGCCTGGGCCCAGTCGGCGGCCTCACTGGCCATCGACTCCGAGCGCTCCGTGCCGTCCAGCGGCAGCAGCACCGTCGTGACGGGGGCGACGTCGTGCTCGTCGACGCCGGTCGGCCGGTACACGAGCACCGGGTCATGGCTGGATTGCACATACTCACGCGCGGTGCTGCCGAGCACGGCGGTGCCCAGACCGCTGCGGCCGCGCGCCGAGATCGCGACGAGACTGTCGGGCACGCGGTCGACTTCGCCCATGATGCTCTCGCTGACCGATCCGGACGCGACGACGGCACGACCGTCGACGCCGTGGCGGCGGGCGAGCGTGCGCACGTACTCGTCGGCGACGAGCATGTCGCCGGGGCGCTCGGCGACCCGCACGAACGACAGGGTCGCGCCGATCTGCTCGGCGATCCTCGCGGCGCGCGGAATGACCTCCTCGGCGAACGACGATCCGTCGAGCGCGACCACGATCCGTGCGTACATCTGTGCCTCCCAGGCTCGAGCGACGGGTATGCACAGAATCTAGAGCCCGCGCATCCACCCGCGCCAGAGGTGCGGGCGGATGCGGGTGTCGGAAGTGGATGCCGCGGGCCGCGGCATCCACAGATCTGTCGGTGCTGCGCACGCACGCGCTCGTCGCCGTGCGACGACGACAGATCTGCGGCAGGCCCGATCCTCAGCGTCGCAGCGTGACCTCCAGCACCTCACCGGCGCCCGGCGAGCTGCTGTTCACGGTGACATAGGCGTACCGGCCCTGCAGCGCGACGCCGTACGGTGCCGGCAGACCGCCCGCGACGACGGTGGCGGTGCCGCCGTGCCGCGGCACCCGCACGAGCGCGCCGGTCATGTCGCCGCTGAGCAGGCCCGCGGTCGAGATCTCGACGGCGTACAAGCTGCCGTCCGATCCGAACGCGAGGTCGGTGACGTTGGTGAGCCCGGTGGCGTAGGCGGTCGGGGCGTGCCCGGCGCGGATGCGCCAGATCGTCGACCCGCCCTGCGGGAACGGGAAGCCGGTCAGCTGGCTGACGTACAGGGCGCCGTCGGGTCCGCGCACCGCGGATGTCGGCACGAACTGCATGGGCGTCATGACACCCGCGGGTGCGAACGGGTTCTGCACCGGCACGTCGGCGAACGCCGCCAGTGCCTGGATGTGCCGACCGCGCACCTGCACGACCGTGTTGGCCCCGGCATCCGCCACCAGATACCCCCCGCGCTCGCGCACGATCGAGACGGGATTGCTGTCGGGGGTGTCGATCGGGTTCGTCCGGTACTCGTACGACGCGAGGTCGGCGACCGCGCGCGGGCTGCGGTGGCTGTACAGGCTTCCGGTCGCGATCGTGCCGAACAGCGACGACAGACCGTATTCATCCCGCGGGTCGCACGAGGGGTCGGGACCGGAGGCGACGTCTTCGCAGCCGGCGCCGAAGCCGAACAGCGCGGTGTAGTGCGAGCCGCTCACGAGCACCTCGCTGAGGCCGATGGCCTCGGTGCCGGCGCCATCGGTGCCGGCCGGAGCCGCGAGCGACGGGAGCCCGGTCACCACGCGCTGCTGGTGCCAGCCGCGCCGCGACATGGTGAGGCGGGTGACCGACGAGGTGTCGCCGGGACAGACGTTCGACCCGGCGGATGCCACGAAGCACGAGTCCGATGCGGGACCTCCCGTGCCCGCTTCGGCGATGTAGAGGGCGCCATGGTCACCGACCGTGATGCCCCGTGGATTGTTCAGTCCTTCCGCGATCACGCGGGAGGCGCCCTCAGAGGGGGACTTCATGTGTGCGGATGCCGGCGCGGCGGCGAGTCCCAGCATGAGGAGACTCGCAGAACCCACGGCGGCCAGCACACGAACGCGATGCGTGCGCATCAGCACGGCCTTTCTCTCCGACGGCTGCGTCGGCCCCCAGTGAACCGGCGTCGCGTCCGTCACTGCGCCCTATGATCCTCCTGTGCGGGTCCTGTGTCGAGGGGTGCATGTCGGGAGAGCGGATCTGTCGCCGCTGCGCGCCCACGCGGCCATCGCCGCGCAACAGCGACGGATCCGCGAAGTGAGACGGCCGCAACACGCTGACACGGCGCGGCCCGGGCGCACTACCGTGGGGAGCATGAGCGCTCCGATCGATGCCACCGAGACCTCTGCCTGGGCCGAGCTGCAGCAGCACAAGGCAGACCTCACCCCCGACCTGCGCGGCTGGTTCGCCGCCGACCCCGACCGTGCCGCCCGGCTGAGCTTCGACGCCGCCGATCTGCGCGTCGACCTGTCGAAGAACCTCGTGACCGACGAGGTGCTGGCCTCGCTCGCGCGCCTGGCCGAGCAGACCGGGGTCGCCGAGCGGTTCGCGCAGATGCTCGAGGGCGTGCACCTGAACACGACCGAAGACCGCGCCGTGCTGCACACCGCCCTGCGCCGCCCTGCGGGCGAGAAGCCGGCGCTCGTCGTCGACGGGCAGGACATCGACCACGACGTGCACGAGGTACTCGGCCGCATGCGCGCGTTCGCCGAGCGCGTGCGCAGCGGCGAGTGGCAGGGCGTGACCGGCAAGAAGGTCACGCACGTCGTCAACATCGGCATCGGCGGTTCCGACCTCGGCCCGGTCATGGTCTACGAGGCGTTGAAGCCGCTCGTCACCGACATCGAGGCACGGTTCATCTCGAACATCGACCCCACCGACCTCGCCCAGACCACTGCCGACCTCGACCCCGAGACGACGCTGTTCATCGTGGCGTCCAAGACGTTCACGACCCTCGAGACCCTGACCAACGCGCGCCTCGCGCGCGACTGGCTGTGGGCGGGGCTGCACGAAGCCGGCGCGATCGACGGCAGCGACGCGGCGAAGACCGACGCCGTCGCGCACCACTTCGTCGCCGTCTCCACCGCGCTCGACAAGGTCGCGGCCTTCGGCATCGACACCGACAACGCGTTCGGCTTCTGGGACTGGGTCGGCGGTCGCTACTCCGTCGACTCGGCCATCGGGCTGTCGCTCGAGCTGGCCCTGGGCCCCGACGCGTTCGAGGAGCTGCTGGCCGGGTTCCACGCGATCGATGTGCACACGGCATCCACCCCGCTCGAGAAGAACGTCCCGGTGCTGATGGGTCTTCTCAACGTCTGGTACAACAACCTGCTCGGCGCCCAGTCGCACGCCGTGCTGCCGTACGCGCAGCTGCTGCACCGCTTTCCCGCGTACCTGCAGCAGCTGACCATGGAGTCGAACGGCAAGTCGGTGCGCTGGGACGGGTCGCCGGTCACCACCGACACCGGCGAGGTGTTCTGGGGCGAGCCCGGCACGAACGGGCAGCACGCGTTCTACCAGCTCATCCACCAGGGCACCCGGCTCATCCCGGCGGACTTCATCGCGTTCGTGAACCCCGCCTACCCGCTGCGCGACGGTGACCGCGACGTGCACGGGCTGTTCCTGGCGAACTTCCTCGCGCAGACCAAGGCGCTCGCGTTCGGCAAGACCGCCGAAGAGGTCGAGGCCGAGGGCACCACCGGCGCACTGGTGGCCGCGCGCACGTTCAGCGGCAACCGGCCGACGACGTCGATCTTCGCGCCGGCGCTGACCCCACGCGTGCTCGGCGAGCTGATCGCGCTGTACGAGCACATCACGTTCACGCAGGGCACGATCTGGGGCATCAACTCGTTCGACCAGTGGGGCGTCGAGCTCGGCAAGCAGCTCGCGCTGCAGATCGCCCCGGCGATCGAGGGCGACGCCGAGGCTGTTGAGGCGCAGGACGCCTCGACCCGCGCCCTGCTCGACTACTACCGCGCGCACCGCGCGTAGCGGCATCCCGCGCCACCGCCGCTGCCCCCTTACGCTGAGAGTGCAGCTGGTGGACGAGGAAGCGGGTACTTCCCTATCCCTCGTCCACCAGCTGCACTCTCACGGTGTCGGGAGGGGTGGATGCCGCGGCCGCCCGCGCCGCGTCAGTCGCGGTGACCCGAGCCGGGGCCGTAGAGCCGGGCGATGTCCTGTGCGGGGCCCCAGCTGTTGTTGGTGGGTGCCTGCGGCCAGCCCTCGGGGACGTCCTGCCACTCCTCCTGCCGACCGTACGGGAGGATGTCCACGAGCGGGAATGTGTGGGTGAGCACCTCGGTCCCGCGCGCGGTCGTGTGCCAGGTGCGGTAGACGTCGTCGCCGTCGCGGAGGAACACGTTGACGGCGACGCCCCCGCCCACGGGCGCGTCCATGTCCGCGCCGAAGGGGCTGTCGTAGGTCGAATACCAGTCCATGCGGTTGCCGGTCTTGTCGCGGTATGCGAGCGCTTCGCCGATCTCACCCTGTGAGACGACGACGAAGCGCGCGTCGTTCTTGCCGAGGAAATCAAGCCGCGTGTACTGCGCGGTGAAGCCGGTGCAGCCGCCGCACTGCCACTCGGCTCCGCGATTCCACATGTGGTGGTAGGTGATCAGCTGCGACCGCCCCTGGAAGACGTCGGCGAGGCGGACCGGCCCCTCCTCGCCGACGAGCGTGTACTCGGGCAGCTTCACCATGGGCAGGCGGCGACGCTGTGCCGCGATCGCGTCGAGCTCGTGCGTGGCGGCCTTCTCGCGCACTCGCAGCGCAGCAAGCTCGGTGCGCCAGGTGTCGGCGTCGACGACAGGGGGCAGTGCAGTGGCCATGAGATCCTCCTTCGGATGTAAACATTGTTCACATGGTATGTTGACAGCGTACACATCATGGGCGGCACGTCAAGGGGAAAGATGCCGACACCGACACGCGAGCACTACCACCACGGCAATCTGCGCGAGGCGCTGGTCGAGGCCGGCCTCGCCTTGGCGCGCTCCGGCGGCCCGTCCGCACTGACCCTGCGCACCGCTACCCGCGACGTCGGCGTCTCGGCGAGCGCCGCCTACCGCCACTTCGCGGACCGCGATGCGCTGGTGGATGCCGTCGCCGCCCGCATCCGCGACGCGATGGCCGCCCGCATGCAGTCCTTCGAACCGGATGCCGCAACCGGGCGCGAACGGCGCGGGCGCGACAGACTGAGGGCCGTCGGGCTCGGCTACATCGCCTTCGCCCGCGAAGAGCCGGGCTGGTTCGAAACCGCGTTCGGCACGATCAGCGCGACGCCCGGGGCGGCAAGTTCCCCCGCTCCCCTGCTCGCACTCAGCGCCGCGCTGGATGCCCTGGTGCACGACGGCGACCTCAGTCCCGAACAGCGGCCCGGCGCCGAGTGGCCGTGCTGGTCGGCCGTGCACGGGTTCGCACGGCTCTGGCTGCGCGGGCCGCTGCGGCACCTGCCCGACGACGCCGCACAGGCGGCCGCCGAGCGCACGGTCGACACCGTGATCGCGGGGCTGCTGGCGCCGGCTCCCTCACGCTGAGAGTGCAACTGGTGGACGAGGGATAGGGAAGCACCCGCTTCCTCGTCCATCAGCTGCACCCTCACCGTTCGGGCGGGGTGCGCGCGGGCGGGGACGGGGTACCGCAGCGACAGCTACCCCTGGACCGAGATGCCCTCCGGCAGCGAGATCTCGGGCGCTTTCTCGGGCGCCTTGCGCAGCAGGAGGAGCATCATCTTCGAGGGCTCGAGCGCGCGCACCGAGTGCGGGATGCGGGCGTCGAGGTGCAGGACGCCGCCGGGGCGCAGGTGCTTCGTCACGCCCTCCGCTGTGAAGGTCAGGTGCCCCTCCAGCGCTTGGACGACGATCGGCCCGGGCGCCGTGTGCTCGGTGAGCTCGGCGTCGGTGTCGAAGGCGAAGATGACGGCTCGCACGCCGTCGGCCGACAGCGCCACCTGAGAGGTGCGCCTGCCCGGCTCGACGACCACGAGCGCGTCGATGTTCTCGACGGCGGTGATTCCCATGCCTCTCATCCTGCCGCCGATTCGCGAGGCGAGGGTCGGTCAGGCGATGACGACCGAGGCCTCGGCGGTGAACGCGAGGAAGGCCAGTGACTCCTGCAGGTAGAGCGTCACGCTCTCGGCGTCGTGCGAGAGGTAGCCGATCGACACGTCCTGCCCGAGCTGCAGCGTGTAGTCGCCGCCGCGCAGGCTCAGCAGCAGCGCGCCGGAGAGCGCCGGCGCGAACACGATGCGCTCGGGCCCGAGCAGGCGCTCCAAGTGGCTGAGGATCGGATAGCCCTGGTCGACCGCCTCGGCAGCCGCCGTGTACAGGTCGCTGGAGAGCACGAGGGCGTAAGGACCCTCGACGCCGGCGATGCGCAGCGCGGTCTGCGCCCGCGAGACGGCCGCCGGCAGCTCTTGCACATCGCTCGGCAGGGGAACCGTGTCGTTCGAGCTCGACGGCCCGATGCCCGTCATACCGAGCGCCCCGCCGAAGACGATGCGGTCCTCGGCGGTGGCCAGCTGCTCGGCAGCGTCCTTCACGGGCTGCCAGTCGGAGTCCTGCGCACCCCGCTCGACGTCGTCGACCGCCGCGCGCGTCACCGTGAACGGTACGCGCAGCTCGACGAGCGGCTGCACCTCGCGCTGCCGGGCCTGCACGCCGTCGGCCGGAGCGTCCACGGTGGACGTGTGACCGGTGCCCACGGCCGAGAAGGCCGAGCCCGCGGCATCCGGCACATCGACGACGCGACGCCCGGCGATGCGCACCTTGAACGTGCGCGCGGCCTCTTCGGCGATCTCGTCCCACGCGGCCGCGCTGACGGGCGCGAGTTCGCGATGCAGATTGTCCATGTCGTCTCCTTCGTACAGGTCAGTTCTTGAGCCCGCCGATGCGCAGGCTGGTGTCGGGTGGGGTGGATGCCGCAGCCGCTGCCACCCCATCGGCCGAGCTGTCGGCGGTCGCGGCATCCACACCCACCGGCGGATCGTCGAGGAAGTCGATCGTCGGCACGAAGAACAGCCCGCCGGTCACCGCCGTCGAGAAGTCGAGGATGCGGTCGTGGTTGCCGGGCGGGTCGCCGAGGAACATGTTCTCGAGCATCTGCTCGATCACGCCGACGTCGCCCGCGTAGCCGATGAAGTACGTGCCGAACTCGCCGTCGGCGATGCTGCCGAACGGCATGTTGTCGCGCAGGATGTCGCGCTCGGTGCCGTCGGGGTCTTCGATCGTGTTCAGTGCGACGTGCGAGTTCACGGGCTTGACAGCGTCGTCCAGTTCGACGTCGTCGAGCTTCGTGCGTCCGATGACGCGCTCCTGCTCTTCGACCGGCAGCGCGTTCCACGTGCGCAGGTCATGCGTGTACTTCTGCACGATGACGTAGCTGCCGCCGGTGTAGGCGGGGTCCTCGCCGCCGATGAGCACGGCGTCGGTCGCGGCATCCCCCTCGGGATTCTCGGTGCCGTCGACGAAGCCCAGCAGATCACGCTCGTCGAAGTAGCGGAAGCCGTGCACCTCGTCGACGACCTCGACGGCATCGCCGAGCCGGTCGGAGAGCAGGCGCGCGAACTCGAAGCAGAGGTCCATGTCACGGGAGCGCAGGTGCACGAGCAGGTCGCCGGGCGTCGCAGGGGCCGCGTGCACCGGCCCCTGCAGCGGCACGAAGGGGTGCAGCAGCGCGGGCTTGGGCAGGTCGAACAGGCGGTCCCACGCGTCGGAAGAGATGCCGATCACGCAGTTCAGCTCGGCATCGGGGCGCCGGAACGACGCGGACCGGCACAGTCCCGACACCTCGGTGAGCGCATCGCGCACCACGGGCTCGGAACCGCGCGCGATCGTCAGCACGAGGAAGATCGCCGCGCGCGCGGGCGGGGCCACGACCTGCTGGGTCACCATGCTTCGATCACATCACGCCGGCGGGCACTCGGCAATGGACCCGCGCGAAGGATGTATCAGGATGCTGTGACGGCCGCTCTCTCGTGACAAGTGACAGTGCGGGCCCGGTGACGGGCCCCGGCTCTGGGGAGCGTCGGGGTTCGGGTTGTACGGGGGACGTTTCCGGGCCCGCACTGTCGTCCATTCGTCGCTGGGGAGGGCGAACATGGGCACGCTGGAGATGACGACGGGCACGCTGGGGAGCGTCGACCTCGACCCGGGGATCCGGGCCTGGGTCGATGCCGGGCCCGCACTTGACGACGGGTACTCGCGGCGGCGCGCGCTTCACGCGCTGCGCCGCCGCGGCCCGGAAGGCGTCGCGGCCCTTGCACGGGCCTACCGCACCGGTGCCGATGCCGTGCAGACCGCGCTCGTGCAGTGCGCCGCCGAGCTGGGATCGGCCGAGGCCGGCTGGTTCCTCGTGGAGGTGCTGGATGCCGACATCCACCCGCTCGCCTCGGTCGCTGCCGAGACCACCCGGCGCGTGATGGCGCTGCGCGGGCTGACGCCGCTCGCCTCTACCGGCGATCGCGATGCCGCCGATGCGATAGCGCGGGCGATGCGGCATCCGCTCTCGTCCGTCCGCTATGCGGCGTACGCGACGGTGCGCAGCCTGCCCGACGAGATCCAGCAGTCCGCCGAGCTGCGGTTCGGCCTGCTGGTGCTGGCCGACGAGTTCCGTGATCTGTACGAGGCGGATGCCGCGGGCTGACCACCCGCGCACCTCACTCCTCGCCGCGGCGGAAAACGGCCAGCCCCGCCCGCAGCTCGGCGGTGAGCGGTTCGAGCACGGGGTCCTGCGGCGCGGGCGTCACGGGTCGCGGCGGCTCGCCGCGTGCGGCATCGCCGATCGCCTCGGCCGCCGCCGCGAGCCGTTCGACCTGGTTCGGGTCGACGGCGGCGGCACCGCTGTGCAGGATGATCGCCGTGGTCGCGTCGACGGCGCGCTCGAGCGTGACGATGACCGGCCACCAGCCGGCGGCCGTGCGACTGACCGGCGGCGGTTCGCTCAGGGCCTGCTGCAGGTTCGTGCGCAGGTCGGTCAGCTGCCGGTACGCCTGGCGCCGCGCGGTCTGCCGCACACCCGGCGCGGTGCCGAAGCCGATGCGGATGTACGCGGCCAGGGCCGAGGCCGCCCGCGCGATGCGGGGACCGAACCGCGAGCGCGACCGCCAGGTGTCGGGCCAGGGCAGGTACCCGACGACGAGCACGATGGCGCAGCCGACGACGGTGTCGGTGACGCGCCCGACGACGAGGTCGAAGCCGCCGCCGGCACCCAGGTCGAGCAGCATCACGATCACGGGCGTGAGGAACATCGTGAACAGCCCGTAGTTGCGCCGCTGCGCGAACGGCATGAGGGCGGCGAACACCGCGATCGCGATGAGCGGCACGACGTGCCCCGGCGAGAGGGCGAGCAGGGCGGTGCCGATGAGCACACCGAGCACCGTGCCCACCCCGCGCTGCACGGCGCGTGCGAAGACGCTGCCGAAATCGGGCTTGAGCGTCACCGCGATCGTCATGACGATCCAGTACGGCCGCTCGGCCGGATAGAACGCGGCCACGATCTCGCCCACCGCGAGGCACAGCACGAGCCGCAGGATCGGCGTCCACGTCTCGCGGCCGCCGGCGACGGCATCCCACACCCCACTCAGTCGCGTGCGCATCGTCGTCTGCGCCGTCGTCGCGCCCGGCAGGCGCATCGCCCGGGTGATGGGCGACGGCTCGGCGGCCGGGGTCGCCGTGGCACGCGGGGTGTGACGCGCGAGCTCGTCGACGGCCTCGAGTCCGGCGGCGAGGTCGCGCCACTCGGGCCGCTCGAGCACCGCGAACCAGAGCGCCTCGTCGGGTGGATCGGTGCGGGCGATGCGCTCGCCCAGGTCGCGCACCCAGGCGGTGAGCTCGGGCGGGATGCCGCGGCCCGCGACCGCGCGGACGGTCGTCGCCTCGATCACCGGGGTCGCGGCGTTCAGGAACGCGGCCTGCCGGCGGATGTGCGGGTCGCGGCCGCCGACGCGGGCGCGCGAGGTGGTGACGATGTCGTATGCGCGATTCATCGCGAGCGTGAGCCGGTTGCGGGCGTCGTCGGTGCCCGCGTCGCCGCCGCACGCCGCCATGTAGTCGGCGAGCCGCGCGAAGACGTCGGCGACGGCATCCCGCCCCGGATCGCTCGCCAACAGGCGGCTCTCGATCATCGCGAGCAGCACGGCCCACGCGGCGCCCACCACGTAGCCGACGGGCGGCAGCCATTCGGGCACGGCGCCGAAGTCGGCGCCCGAACCGACGATCAGGTAGATGAGGAACTGCAGGGAAGCGACCGAGGCGACCGCGCCCTGCAGGCTCAGGATGCCGCCGAGAAGGCCCCCGGCGACGACGCACACGCCCGTCAGCAACGGGTGCCCGGCGATGAGCCCGCCGAGCACGAAGCCGATGAAGCCGCCCGTGGTCGCCCAGGCGACCCGCACGACGCGCGAGCGCATGGTGCCCTCGGCGTCGGTGAGGCTGCCGCCGAGCGCGCCGATCGAGAGCAGGAGTCCCAGCCCGAGCTGACCGAGCGCCGCACCGAGCGAGACGGGGAGGGCGATCGCGACGGCGACCCGCAGCATCCGCACCCAGGGCACCGGCACATGCTGCTGGCGCGCGAGTTCGCGCACCCATCTCGGGCCCGACACGGCATCAGCCTACGTCGGACCCGGGCGCGCACTCGGGCGACGGGCGGTGGTGGTGCGAGACACCCCCGACGCTAGACGCGCGCCCCAGCCCCGACGAACGCCGCCAGCGCGTCGTACAGCGCATCGGGCGTCTCGAGCTGGGGCACGTGTCCGCTGCGCTCGAGCAGCGCGAACTGCGCACCCGGGATCGCCGCGGCGTATGCACGGCCGTAGTCGGGGTCGGCGATCCGGTCGGCCGCACCCCAGACGACGAGCGCGGGCACGTCGATCCGCCCGAGCCGGCCGCCCAGACCCGGGTCGGTCATCGTGCCGCCGTAGACGGCGAGCGCGTCGCGATTGCCGAGCGCGATGCGCTGCGCGGCGGGCGGCAGTGTCGCGGGGTCGGGGATGACCGCGACCGACGGGTCGAAATAGCTGTGCGCGGCGATCTCGGCCGGGCTCAGCGCGAAGAAGTCGGCGACGGGATGCCGCGGCACGGCGAGTCCGACGGCGTCGACGAGCGCGATCCGCCCGACGCGCGGCGAGCGGCGCAGGGCGAGCTCGGAGGCGATCCAGCCGCCGAGCGAGTTGCCGATGACGGTGACGTCGGCGAGGTCGAGGGCGTCGAGCAGCGCCGCGTACAGCTCGGCGAGGCCGGCCACGTCGGCGAGCGCGTCGGGGCGCGGTGTGTCGCCGAAGCCGGGATGCGTCGGCGCGATGACCCGCACGCCCGATCGCTCGGCGAGGAGGTCGGCGAAGCCGGCGACCGACGCCGGGCCCGCGCCACCGTGCAGCAGCAGTACGGCGGGGCCGGTGCCCACGTCGGAGAAGGAGAGCGGGACCTCGCCCGCCGCGGTCGTGAGGGTGAGGTTCGCATCCATGCCCGAAATAGTAACACAACATGTTTATATAAAGACATTGCGTCACCGCGATACGATCGCATCATGACGATGTCGACGCAGCAGCTCGGGCAGGCGATCAAGCGGCTCCAGGTCAGGCACCACCGCGCCGGCAACGAGGCGCTGCGCCGCCTCGACGTGACGATCGTGCAATGGGATGCGCTGCGCCATCTCGCCGCCCATCCCGGCGCTTCGCTGCACGACCTGGCGACGCTCACCTTCCAGACCGACCAGGCGTTCGGCACGCTGGCCGCGCGGATGGAGGCGCGGGGACTCATCCGCCGCGTGAGCGGCCGGGGCCGCGCCATCCGTCCCGAACTCACGCCGGAGGGGCGACGCGTGCTCGCCGCCGCGGATGAGGCGATGGATGCCGTCCTGCACGACTCCTTCGACCGCTTGACGCCCGCCGAGCAGAAGGTGCTCGGCGAGCTGCTCGCCCGGCTGGTCGACGACGCGCCGGGCGAGCAGCTCACTGGGTGACGGGCGGTCAGGACCCGTTCCAGCCGAGCACGCGCGAGGTGAACAGCACCAGGCCGAGCGAGATCACGGCGACGCTCGCCAGGCCTACGACCGCCACCACGAGCGGGCGCCAGCCGGTCTTCACGAGCGCTCGGATGTCGGTGGACAGTCCGACCCCGGCGAAGGTGAACAGGAACGCCCAGCGCGAGAGGTTGCCCAGGTTCGCCACCTGCTCGGTGCTGAACGCGCCGATGGTCACCAGCAGCGACACTGCGAGGAAGCCGAGCACAAACTTCGGGAACTTGGCCCAGACGAAGGCGGCCTTGGCACCGAAGCCGGGGGCCAGCCGGTCCGCCTGACCGCGGCCCGACCAGAACAGGGCGAAGCCCAGCACCACGAAGCCGATCAGCGAGTTGCGCACCGACTTGACGAGCACGGCGAGGTCGCCCGCCTCGTCGGAGAAGGCGTAACCGGTCGCGGTCGTCTCGGCGGTGTTGTCGACGGCGAGGCCCGCCCACAGACCGAACTCATGGTCACTGAGCCCGATGGCGTGGCCGAGCGGCGGCAGGACGAACAGGCTGACGGCGCCGAGCGTGAGGATGGCCGCGATCGCATACCCGACCTCGGTGTTCTTGGCGCGGATCGCACCGCGCGCGGCGATGATCGCCGAGACGCCGCAGATCGAGGTGCCGATGGCCAGCAGCGAGCCGAGCTTGCCCGACAGGCCGAGCCAGTGCGCGACCAGCAGGATGATCGTGCCGGCCAGAGTCATGTCGACGAGGATCTGGATGAGGCTCGTGCCGCCGAGCTTGGCGACGTCGCCGATCACGAAGCGCGCGCCGAGCAGAACGATTCCGGCTTTCAGCCAGAACTCGAACGTCGCGACCCCGGGCTTGAAGACCTTGTGCAGGCCGAACACGTTGGTGATGATCAGCCCGATGACGATCGCCCAGAGCACGTACTCGATGTCGGGCACCTTCCAGCCGAGCGCCGCGCCCAGCTGCAGCCACCACTTCTCGCAGAACTTGCCGAGCAGGCCGACGGCCAGGAGCAACAGGATGCCGGGCACGTAGTCGAGCGGGTTGCGACTGCGGAACGGATCGGTCTCGGCGAGCGCCTCGAGCTGGGCGGCGTCGCGGTCGGCGGCGGTGGGTTCGGCCGTGGTGCTGTGCGTCATGGCGCTCACCAGCCGATCGTGGGCAGAAGATCGGTGACCGCAAGCAGAACGAAGACGCCCGCGAGGATCACCGCCCACCAGTCGAGGCCGAGGCGGAATCGGGGCGCGGCCGGAGTGGGCGGCGCGTCCTCCGTGGGGGATGCGGGGGAGGTCATGTCTGATCCTTTCCTGAGTAAGTCATGCGAATTACTTGAGTATGGCGAGACGTCACCGGCACGACAATGCGGGGATGCCGCCGCCCGCAACAGTCGGACACGCAGCGTCATCGAGCGCGTCAGAAGGACATCTTCGGGATGCCGCGGCCGACCACGCCGCAGGTGCTGCGGATCTTGTACTTCCGATGCGTCACAAGTTGTGTTAAACATGTGACACAAATAAGGAGACTCCGATGCCGCACACGTCATTCACCCCGGTCGATCTCGCCGGGGCCGCCCTGTCTCTGCCCGTGGTCACGCTGCTCATCGCGGCAGTGCTGGTCGCCATCCTCCTGATCGCGACGAACGCGCAGTCGGCCTCGGCGCCCGCCCTGACGGCCGGGGCCGCGGCATCCCGTCACCTGCCCGAACTGCGGGCGGTGCGCGGTGTCGCGATCGGGGTCATCGCCGTGTTCATCATCGACGTCCTCGTGCGCGGGTACCTGCTCGACCTGAGCGACGTGGTGTCGTGGTGGCGGTTCGCCACTCCCCTGTTCGTCGCACTCGTCGGCGTGTGCGTGGTGCTGTCGCTCGTCACGACGCGCGGCACGACGCGCCCCGAGTCGCCGGTGTCGCCCACGGCGCGCCGCACCTGGACGAGCTTCGGCCCGCGCGCGGGCCTGATCGGCGCCGGCATCGTGCTCGCCGCGCTCGTCGCGACCACGGTCACGGCAGGGCTGGCGTCGTCGCCCGATGGGCAGGGGCGGTACATCTGGCTGGTCATTCCGGTGCCGAACGAGAGCGGGATCGACCCGCTTCGCACCTGGTTCTACGGATGGGCGTACGGAGTGCCGGTGCTCATCTGCACGGCTGCGCTGGCGATCGCGACATGGGTGACGCTGCAGCGCAACGCCGCGCGGTCGTTCGTGCGGCCCGACACCGTTGCGGCCGAGCGAGCGGCGCGGCGCGTCGTGGCCGGCGGCGTCGTGCGCATCGCCACCGGCGCGATGCTGCTGTCCCTCGCGGGGGCCTGGCGGCTGATCTCGTCGGCGGGGTCGGGCAGCCTGCTCTGGATCATGGGGCAGAACGGCGGGCAGCCGTACGACGCCATGTGGCGCTACGGTGCCCTCGCAGACCTCGCCGGGTGGCTCGCCCCGTTCGCCGAGATCGCCGGCTTCGCCCTGTTGCTGCTCGTCGCCGCGCGCCGGGCGCGCGTCATGCGCAGCGCTCCGCGGCCGGAGTTCGCCGGGGTGGAGGCACTGCGATGACCGCGCTCCTGGATGCCGCCGCCGACGCCAACCCGACCGTCGACATCTACCGGCAGCTGCGGGGACTCATCGTGTCGGGGCAGCTCGCCGCCGACGAGCGACTGCCGACGGTGCGGCAGACCGCCGGCGATCTGGGCGTGGCGCCCGGCACGGTCGCGAAAGCATACAAGCTGCTCGAGCGCGACGGTCTGGTCGTCACCCGCACGGCCGCAGGCACTCGCGTCGCCGCGTCGGCGGCGGTGCTCCCCCGCCCGGTGCTGCAGCAGGTGCGCGCGCTGGTCGACGTCTCCGCCGAGAGCAGCGCAGGGCTCGACGATGTCATCGACGTGCTGCGCGCGGTGTGGCGCGCGGGCGGGTGAGCAGCGGGCGTGGGCCGGCGCGGCGCGGACCGAGATGTCAGAACCATGAGAGCTGCATAAGAATTACGAAAAGATAACGCTCAGGGCTGGCGTCCGTTACCTCGTCGTTATACAGTGGTCGCACGGTGGTTGTTTTGCTGTGGCAGCCACCGGCATGTGATTGCAGGACACTCTTGGTGCAAGGGAAAAGGCCCGGTCAGTAAGCCTCTCTGACCGGGCCTTACTCTTGATGTGGATCGGAGTCGATGATGACACTCTCCCCCTGGCACAACACCCTCTTCTCGGACGGCTGGCGCGCCGGCACCGGCGCCCCGCTCGACGTGGTCGCCCCGGCGACCGGCGCGGTGATCGACACGGTCGCCCAGGCCGATGCTGCCGATCTCGACCGGGCCGTGACCTCGGCGACCGCCGCCCAGAAGGCATGGGCGAAGGCGCCCTATGCCGTGCGCGCCGCGGTCATGCTCAAGGCGTCCCAGCTGCTCGAGGCCGATCCCGGCCGCCTGACGAACGTGCTGATCCCCGAGAGCGGATCGGGCCGTGGCAAGGCCGATTTCGAGGCCGGGCTTGTGATCAGCGAGCTGCAGGAGGCGGCGGCCCTGGCATCCCACCCGTACGGCGAACTCCTGCGCAGCGTGAAGGACCGCACCTCGATCGCCCGGCGCGTGCCGCTCGGCGTCGTCGGGGTGATCTCGCCGTTCAACTTCCCCGCGATCCTGTCGATGCGCTCGGTCGCGCCCGCGCTCGCGCTGGGCAACGCCGTGATCCTCAAGCCCGATCCGCGCACCTCGATCTCGGGTGGGCTCGCGCTCGCCGCGCTGTTCGAAGAGGCCGGGCTGCCGCAGGGCGTGCTGCACGTGCTGCCGGGCGGCGGCGAGCTCGGCGCCGCGCTGGTCACTCACCCCGGCGTGCCGTGCATCTCGTTCACCGGATCGACGCCCGCCGGCCGCAAGATCGGCGAAGCCGCCGCACCCCTCTTGAAGCGCGTGCACCTCGAGCTCGGCGGCAACAACGCGATGCTGGTGCTGCCCGACGCCGATGTGCAGGCCGCAGCCTCGGTCGGCGCATGGGGGTCGTTCCTGCATCAGGGCCAGATCTGCATGACCACCGGGCGACACCTCGTGCATCGCTCCCAAGCAGAGGAGTACATCGCCGCACTGACGGAGAAAGCCCGCGGCATCCCGGTCGGCGATCCGGAAGAGGGGATGCCGCTGGGCCCGGTCATCGACGAGAAGCAGCGGGATCGCGTGCACGGGTATGTGACGGCAGCCGTCGAGCACGGTGCGACGCTCGCCGTCGGCGGCGAGTATGAAGGCCTCTTCTACCGGCCGACGGTGCTGACGGATGTCGCATCCGACAACCCCGCGTGGGCCGAGGAGATCTTCGGGCCCGTCGCTCCGATCCAGATCTACGACGACGTCGACGAGGCGATCGACGTGATCAACGCGTCGGAGTACGGGCTGTCGGTGTCGATCATCACGTCGAACCCGTACGCCGCATACGAGCTGTGCGATCGCATTGAATCGGGCGCCGTGCACATCAACGACGCGACGGTGGATGACGAAGCCGTCATCCCTTTCGGAGGCTCGAAGGCCTCGGGGGTCGGCGGTCGCTTCGGCGGACCGCGCGCGAACCTCGACACCTTCACCGAGACGCAGTGGGTCACGATGCAGAGCCGCGTGGAGCGGTATCCGTTCTGATCGGGATGCCGCTCATTGGCCGGATAAGCGCATCGATTCCTCCACAGGCGGGCACGATTCGGGCCGTATCGGAGTTATCCACAGATTAGTGCGCTGACCGGGGATTCGCCTGCTTTCAATGTCGGTGGTGGGCGGCATGATGGAAGCATGAACACGGCACCCGCCCACCTGCTCGAGACCCTGGCCGGTCTCGACGCCACGCTGGGTGAGACCGTGCACGACGCACTGGGGGCCGACACGATCTCGGCCCTGCCCGACGCCGAACTGCTCGAACTGACCCGCCTCACCGAAGCGCTCGGGCGTCGGGTCGACACGTTGCGGATCACCACCGCCGCCGAGGTCGATCACCGGTCCCGCACCGAGCTCGGTGAGGAACGCCTCTCCGCCCGCTCCGGGTGCTCAAGTGCCGCGGACCTGCTCTGCCGAGTCACCGGTGTCGCCGGCACCACCGCGCGTGCCCGGATCCGACAGGGGCGTGCGGTCGCCGTGCGCACGACGCTGACCGGCGAGCCGTTGCCGGCGCTGTTCCCCACCGTCAGGGAAGCGCTCGTCGACGGGGGCATCGGCATCGACTCCGTCACCGCCATCACCGCCGTGCTGGGCTCGATCGCCGACCGGACCAACCCGGCCCAGTGGTCGGCGGCAGAGTATGAGCTGACCGCGGCGGCCACCGGGCATGGTGCTGACGGGGCACCCCCATGTACGGCCGATGAGACCCGCATCCAGGCGAAGGTCTGGGAGCTCGTGCTCGACCCCGACGGGGCACTCCCCGACGCCGAGCGCGCGGCTCGCAAACGCGGGATCCGGTTCGGACCCGACCAGGGCGGCATCCGCCCCGTCAACGGCTGGATCCTGACCGAACTCTACGAACAGTTCCGCCTGCTCGCCGACGCGCATCTCAACCCCCGCGTGGCAGACCTGCCTGATCCCACCAGCGAGACCGGGGACACCAGCGACACCACCGGCAACGGCGTCACGGCTCCGACCGGCCGTACCGGTGATGGCATCAGCGGGCCCGGCGTGACCTTCCGGGAGAATCCCGACACCACCGACGAGACCGGCCCCGCCGAGCCGAAAGACACCCGCTCGTACGCGCAGAAACTGCACGATGTGTTCGCCAGCATCCTGGGTATTGCCGCACGCTCCGCCGAGGCTCCCACCCTGGGCGGCGCAGCCCCCGTCATCGTCATCACCATCGACGACGACGACCTGCACCCCGACCGCCACGACAGCAACGGCGCCGGTGATCACGACGGCAGGGGCACGGCTCGTGGCGACGCCGAGGGCCACGAGGGCATCGGGTTCATCAACGGCACCGACTGCACCGTCCCCGCCTTCGTCGCCCGCCAGAACGCCTGCAACGCCGGCACCCAGCGCCAGATCCTCGACGGTGACGGGCGCATCATCGCCCTGGGCACACCCAACCGCACCTTCAACGCCGCCCAACGCAAAGCCATCACCGCCCGCGACGGCACCTGCATCATCCCCGGCTGCCACGCCCCCGCCGCCTGGTGCGAGATCCACCACGTCACCCCCCACGCCGAAGGCGGACCCACCCACGTCGACAACGGCGTCCCCCTGTGCTGGTGGCACCACCGCACCATCGAAACCAGCGGATGGCAGATCCGCATGGTGAACGGACTCCCCCAGGTGCGTGCACCCCGCAACCTCGACCCCACCGGTGCCTGGCGACCCGCCCACGGATCCCTCCACCACGCCCGCAACCGACTCCGCCGGCGCCTCGGCAACACAACCCGAACACCCGCCACCGACGAAATCAGACGCACGTAGGCCATCCGTTCACGCCTGACAGCCGTGCCCACACACCACCGAGAGCTCAGACCCCGCCGCCACCGCCACCGCCGCCACCGCCGCCGGAGAAGCCGCCGCCGCTGGAGCCGCCCGAGCTCGAAGAAGACGACGCCGCCGTCGCCGTCAAGGAACTGATGCCGGCGGCGAACGTCGCCGCGTTGAACGTCGCGATGTTCCCGGCATACCACCCGGGCCCGCTGTCGGCCGGATACATCGTCGCGAGCTGCTGCGCCCACTCCTTCTCCTGCCCGAACACGACCGCATACGGCAGCAGCGCCTCGTAGAGCTTCAGCACCTGCCGACGATCATTCACATCGACAGGGGTCTTCTCGGCACCGGAGGGCGACTGCAGCATCCTGATCCGATCCGCTTCGGCCCATTCGATGAACATCTTCAGTCCCTCGAGATGGTCGCGCACTTCGGCACCGGCCGCGGTGAGAGGCGAGCGTGCAATGAGGACCATCGACGCGAAGAAAGCCGCGACGCCGACCGCGATCATCACACCGCCGGCCGCCGCCGACACGTGCGCCGCCATCGCGATGATTCCCGCGACGATCGTGACCGCAAGGCCCGCGACGGCCAGCAGCACGGGCAGGAAGCGTACGTTCTTCTTGTCCTGGCGCTTCCATTTCCGCCGCTTGACCTCGGCCGCGCCCCACCTGAGCATCTGCTGCCCGGCCTTCGCGAAGCGATTGTTGGTCTTCCCGAACGTGAAGACAGCACCGGGTGCGCGGCGGGAACCGAACATCCCCGTCAGCAGCATCCTGCCGTCCTTGTCGCCCGCACGCGATGCATCAACGAGCTCGGCCTGCATCTTGTGCGTGCCGAACACGCGGCGCTCGCCCTCGATCATGCGGATGCTGCCCCGGATCGCCTGCTCGAGCACCTCTGCCGGCACGGCCTTCGACGTCGCACCGCGCATCACGGCCGCAAGCAGCGCATCCACATCCTTCGGTGGCGTGTACTCGGCCACGACCACGGGGCGTCCCGGCTCGTCACGCAGCTTGCGCACCCGCACGATGATCGCAGACACGACCGACGCCAGCGTCGCGAGCACCCCGACTCCCTGGATCCAGCCCCACGGCGACGCCAGTGGGGACGGATCGAAGGGCGTGAACGTGCCCTCGGTGAAGCCGACCGCGATCGACACGTTCTCGCCGGCGTCGAGGTTCTGCGCCGTCGCGTGCATCGTCACCGCCCCGTCTTCGCCGGGCGTCGAGGTGATCTCGCACGCGTCGTCCGCGCCGTACGCGCCCTGATAGCACGACTGCCGCCCGGTGAGGGCGCCGGCGAGCTCCGCGGGCACGTGCAGCGTGGCATCCACCGTCCCGAACGGCTGCGCCCAGCCGGTGCCGTTGACGTCCCAGTAGAACTCGTCGGCACCGGAGTCGGAGAAGTGCCAGGTCACATGACGTGCGGTGTACGTGAACACGAAGGTCTGCGCCCCGTGCAGATAGTCGTCGCTGCGCGACGTGATCGTGAACCAGCCGTCGTCGTCATCCGTGTCGGCCGGGCGCGGATCGCCGTTCTCGTCCGTCACCGACACGAGATGCAGGTTCAGCGGTTGCCCGTTGTACGTGTCGGGGATCGACCGCTTCATGCCGTGGTTCTGATCGGTCTGCGGAAACTCGGCGACGAACGTCTCGACCACCCTCAGCGTGCTCGTGCCGTCGTCGTCGCGACCGAGCGTGTAATCGACGTCGAGGCTCGAGAAGGAGAAGTCGTCGACATCGCCGGCGACGGGTCCGACGACCGCGGCGGATCCCGCGGGGACGACCGCGGCCGCAGCCGGTGCGATGGAGAGGAGGGATGCCGCGGCCACCGCGGCCGCGACGAGGAGAGCACGGACATATCGAGGCATCTCTGTCAGCCTATGGGTCCGGATACGCTGGAGCGATGACCGACCGTCACCTGGCCGTCGCCGCCTGGGAGAGCCTGTTCCGCGCGCAGCACGAGATCTTCGCGCAGATCAGCGGAGACTTCGACGACGCGACGCTGAGTCAGGCCGAGTACGACGTGCTGCTCACGGTCTCGCGCTCACCCGAGATGACCGCACGGCTGCGCGACGTCACCGCCAACATGCTCATCAGCCAGCCCAGCGTCTCCCGCCTCGTCGAGAGGATGGTCGCGCGCGGCCTCATCGCCAAGTGTCCCGACCCGGACGATGGACGCGGTTCGCTCGTGCGCGCGACCGACGAGGGCGCCTCGCGCTTCCGCGCCATCGCCACCGCCCACGCACGTGCGATCGCCGCGCAGATGACCGCTCTCGACGACGACGAGCTCGCCGAGCTCCAGCGCCTCACCGACAAGCTGCGCGGACGCCCGAAGGACTGATCTCCCGCCGGCGCACAGCGCCGCCCGCCGCCGCCACCGCGCGGTGTAGCGTCGGTCTCAGACGCGGAGGTGCGACGATGCGCGTGGCGATCAACGGCGCGGGCGTGGCGGGCCCCACGGCGGCCTTCTGGCTGGCGCGCCGCGGACACGAGCCCGTCCTCTTCGAACGCGCCCCCTCTCGGCGCACCGGCGGCTACGTCATCGATTTCTGGGGCCTCGGCTACGACCTCGCCGAGCGGATGGGCCTCACGGACCGGCTGCGCGAGCGCGGGTACTTCGTCGAGCAGCTCGTCGCCGTCGACGAGCACGGGCACCGCATCGCGACCGCGCAGGTCGAGCCCATGCGCAGGGCCGTCGGCGACCGGTTCGTCAGCATCGCGCGCAGCGAGCTGTCGGATGCGCTGCTCGACGCGTGCGGCGACGCCCCCGTGCGGTTCGGGACCTCGATCACCGATGTCTCCCCCGATGCCGACGGCGTCACCGCCACGCTCTCCGACGGCACGACCGAGCGCTTCGACGCCGTGATCGGCGCCGACGGCCTGCACTCACGCATCCGCGAGGCGGTGTTCGGGCCCGAACGGCGCTTCGAGCACGACCTCGGCTGCACGGTCATCGCGTTCCACATCCCGGGGTATCGACCCCGTGAGGAGCTCGTGTACGCGACCCACACCGTCGTCGGTCGCCAGGCCGCCCGCTTCACGATGCGCCACGACGACACGCTCGCGCTGTTCGTGTGCGAATCGGATCGACTCGGCCCGATCGGCGACGACCCGCGTGCGGCCGTGCGCAGGGCCTTCGCCGACATGGAGTGGGAGGTCCCCGCGCTCCTGGACGGCATGGACGCGGCATCCGACCTCTACGCCGACCGGGTCAGCCAGATCCGCATGGAGCGCTGGAGCCGAGGCAGCGTGGGACTGGTGGGGGACGCCGCGGCCTGCGTCTCGCTGCTGGCCGGCGAGGGCACGGGGCTCGGCATGGTCGAGGGGTATGTGCTCGCCGGAGAGCTCGCGCGCACCCCCGGCGACGTCCCCGGGGCGCTCACGCGCTACGAGAGCGCGCTGCACACGTTCATCGCCGCCAAGCAGCACAGTGCGCTGCGGTTCCGCAGCTTCTTCGCGCCGCGCTCGCAGCTCGCGCTGACCACGCGCAATCTCGTCATGCGGCTCATGGCGATCCCGTGGCTCGCCGGACGCACCGGCGCGTTCCTCGGCGACAAGGGATTCGCGCTGCCCGATTACGACGCGCTGCCGCCGGCGGCATAGCGTCGCGCCGCACGGTCACCAGCGGTTGTGCACGTCTTCTGCCCAGCCCTCGATGCCGTCGAACGCGATCGTCTCGCCGTCTTCGGTCGTGAACGTGCCCGCCCACGTGCCGAAGCACTGGTCGGTGCGCGACGAGAGCACGAGCAGGTTCGTGCGCGACCGCTTGTCGTGGAAGGGGGTGAAGGATGCCGCGAGCCCGCCGCCGTGGATCTTCCAGGGCCGCACCGGCACGGCGAGGTCGTACTCCCAGACCAGCTCCGCGTGGATCTTGTGCAACCGGCCGTCGATGACCAGGCCGTTCTCGGTCTGCCCGGTGCCGTCGGTCCACTTCCCGCCGACCTGCACGCCGATCGTGCGTCCGTGCGAGACGCCCGAGCCGGCTCCCCAGTTCCAGCGCACGTCGTACGGCCAGCGCCCGCGCCCGTGGTCGAGCACCGCCCATCCCTCGGGCAGTTCATGGGTGACCCCGTCGACGGTGACGGTGCCGGCAGCCGGCAGCGCGACATCCTTCACCGTGTACTGGAACCGGGTCGCGCTCCACGGCACGACGACCGCCAGGCATTCGTGGCCCTCCGGACGTGTGACGGTGATGTCGAACGACGCCCGCGGAAAGCGCGCCCGCAGCCGCACCCGCTGCGCCGCGCCGTGGCGCAGGGCGCCTGCCGGCTCGACGTCGAGCTCGAGGCCTTTCGCCCGGGCACGGGCGGGTGCGGCATCCAACCGCTCCGGCATCTCGACGCCCCGCTGCGGCAGCACCGTCGCGCCGTGGTGCCACTCGCGCCCGGTGCTCCGTTCGAACACCCACGCCTCATGCACGGCGGCGTAGTCGATGGCCGAGATCGTCATCGCGAGGAAGTGCGTGGGCGTGATGACGCTCCAGTACTCCCAGCGCTTGTTGCGGCCCCAGCTCCGGTGCGGACCGCGGCCGATGCCGGCGGTCTCGACGAGGGGATGCCGCGCCCACCCGACCGCGTCGGGGTTGAGCCGCCCGTCGGGACCGGTGAGCGAGACGGGCGCGGTCAGCTCGCGGGCGGTCATGCGCTCTCCCCGGTGATGTCGTCGCGGCTGAGGCCGGCAGGATGGCCGCCCGACTCGGCCGCCGCCGCACGCAGCGCGTCGTTCATGCGCCGCGTGCGCTGCTCGTCGGCCTTCACGAAGCGCCGATCGTAGGTGACCAGGCCGTTGACCTCGTCCTCGACATCGGACAGCTGCGTGTACACGAGCGCCGCCAGGCCGCGGCGGATCGCCGGCGCGATCTCACGCTCGTGCAGCCGCTCGAACGCCGCCTGCCACTTCTCCCGCGAGCGATAGCGCCGGTAGCCGAAGGTCTTCGTGCCGAACGTGTGCCCGGGCACGACGAGGCTGTATCCGCCGTACTCGGTCACCGCCAGCACGCGGTCGTCGCGTCGACGACGCGGCCGCACCGGCCGGAAGTAGATGTGCAGGCTCCGCAGATCGCCGGCGCCCTGGTCGTGCCAGCCGCTCGCGTGGTCGACGGGTCGCGTCGGGTCCAGATCGCGCACGCGCGCCGCGATGCGCGCGGCATCGAACTGTCCCCATGCCTCGTTGAACGGCACCCACAGCGCGATCGACGGCACCGACCGCAGATGCTCGATCATCTCGACGAGTTCGACCTCGAACCGCTCCCGGCCGACCGCGTCGGCCCGTGCGAACGCCCGGTACCGGTCATCGCGGATCGGCGGCGCGCCGAACGCCGGCGCCGTGATGATCTGCGGCTTGTACGCGGTGCCGCCGTTGACGGCGTCCTGCCAGACGAGCATGCCGAGCCGGTCGCAGTGGTGATACCAGCGCAGCGGCTCGACCTTGATGTGCTTGCGCAGCATCGTGTAGCCCAGGCGCTTCGCGAGCCGGATGTCGTACTCCAGCGCCTCGTCCGCCGGCGCGGTGTACCCGCCGTCGGGCCAGTATCCCTGATCGAGCAGCCCCACCGGCAGGTAGGGCTCGCCGTTCAGCAGCAGGCGCGGGGTGCCCGCGGCATCCCGCCCCACCCCCAACGAGCGCATGCCGACATACGAGCGCACGCGGTCGTCGCCGAGGGCGATCTCGACGTCGTAGAGGAAGGGGACCTCCGGCGACCACGCGCGCACCGGCTGCGGCAGCACCACCCGCGTCGGCTGCCCGACGGGGACGGTCGCGGATGCCACGGCCTCCCCCTCGGCGAGCACGGTGACGGTCGCGGACAGCGGTTCTCCCCTGGTGCCCGCAGTCTCGCTGCCGACGCGGATCTCGATCTCTCCGGTCTCCAGGTGCGGTGTGAGCACGAGCGCATCCACGGCGACGCCCGGCACGACCTCGAGCCATACCGTCTGCCAGATGCCCGACTGCGGCGTGTACCAGATGCCCCCGCGCGAGCTCGACTGCTTGCCGCGGGCCAGCCACGCGGCATCCGTCACGTCCCGCACGGCGACGACGAGCTCGTGCTCCGCGCGATCGGACAGTGCCGCCGTCACGTCGACGATGACCGGCAGATAGCCGCCGGTGTGAGAGGCGACCTCGACCCCGTCGACCGCGATGCGGCACGACTGGTCGACGGCATCCAGATGCAGGATGACGCGCTCGCCCTCCCCGTGATCGGCGGTGAACGTGCGGCGGTACCAGAGCGTCTCATGGCTCTGCAGCGTACGGCCGACCCCCGACAGCGCCGTCTCGGGCGAGAACGGCACGACGATCTCGCCGTCCCACTCTCGCGGCGGGACCGTCGGATCGGCCACGGCCAGCGGGTCGTCGGCGTCGTCGCCGGCGCCGGCGCCGTCGCCATCGCGGCCGCCGTCCGCGCCGCCGAACGGCGTGAACGCGACGTCCCACACGCCGTTGAGGTTCTGCCACCTCTCGCGCACGAGCTGCGGGCGGGGGTACTCGGACAGCGGAGCGGCGGGGTCGAGCTGTTCGCCCCAGCGGGTGAGAGCGGTCATACGGCGAGGTCCTCCGGGTCGGGGGCGGGAGTCTTGCGCAGCGCGAGCATCGGGATCACGACGAGCACGGCGACGACCGCGGCGGCGATGAAGATCCAGGGCGTCGGCACCTGCTTGACCACGCCGAGGTCGACATAGGTCTCGTCGGCGCCGATGATCACCGCCGAGCCGATGAAGGGACCGGCGACCATGGGGATGAGCACCATCGCGATCATGCGCAGGCCCTGCACCATGCCGACGCGGTCGGCCGGGGTCACATCGCGCACGCTCGCCGACAGTGATGCCGTCGACAGCATGAAGCCGCCCATCATGATCGTTCCGAAGACGATGACCGGCAGCATCCCGCGCACGAAGAACATGCCCACCAGGCCCACGATCATGAACGCGACGGCGGGCAGGATCGCGGCGGTCTTGCCGATGCGGTCAATGAGCCGCCCGCCCAGCACGCTGATGACCGCGGCGAGGATCAGGACACTCGCCAGCACGATCGCATAGCCGTCGATGCGCAGGTACCTCTGGATGTAGATGATCAGGTACGGGATGAACACCTGCGTGCTCGTGCCGATCACCGCCCAGGCGGCCAGCAGGATGTACAGCCGCGGGTTCTCGCGCACCGTGCGCAGTTTCAGGCCGTTGATCACGGCGCCGAAGTAGCCGTCGGGGGGCGTGCGGGTCTCGGCCGGCTCGCGCACGAGGAAGAACGCGATCACCCCGACCACGGCGGTGGCGGCGCCGACGATGCCGAAGAAGAGCTTCCACTGCCCGTCCTGCGTGAGACCGTCGAGCGCGCCGAACACGATGAGCATGCCCATGAGCGGCATGATCGCGAGCACCCCGTCGACCCGGCCGCGGTTGGCGGGCACCGTCGACTCGGTCACCCACGCGTTGAACGCGGCGTCGTTGGCACCCGAGCCGAAGAACGACATGATGCAGTCCAGGGCGACGATGGCCACCACCGCGAAGCCGACGGCCTGCGCGGCATCCACCCCGCCCTCCGGCTGCACGAAGCCGAACAGCGCCGTCGTCGCGCCCCAGAGGATGTATCCGACCGCGATGAACGGCTTGCGTCGGCGCACCCGGTCGGATGCGGCGCCGATGAGCATCGTCGCGAGGGTGGCGGCGATGGCACTGGATGCCACGAGCACAGCGATCACCGTCGGATCGGTCGAGATCGTGTCGTAGACGAACACGTTGAGGTACATGTTCTCGACGGTCCAGGCGAGCTGGCCGACGAGTCCCAGCACGATGACGACGAACCAGGACCGCGCGGGGAACGGTGCGCGGGGTGCGCGCGGGCGCACGGAAGCGGCGGGGGCGACGCGCTCGGGCGTCGCGGGTTCGGTGGCCATCGGCATCCTCGCAGAAACTGACCGGTATTCGGGTTCGGGCAATCCTACGCTGTCCGGTTCTGCGTCAGCACTCGACGACGTTGACGGCGAGGCCGCCCTCGCTGGTCTCCTTGTACTTCGTCGACATGTCGATGCCGGTCTGGCGCATGGTCTCCACGACCGTGTCGAGCGGCACGTAGTGCGTGCCGTCGCCGCGGAGCGCGAGCCGCGTGGCCGTGACGGCGGTGGATGCCGCGATGGCATTGCGTTCGATGCACGGAATCTGAACGAGCCCCGCCACGGGGTCGCAGGTGAGTCCGAGGTGGTGCTCCATGGCGATCTCGGCCGCGTTCTCGATCTGACGGTTCGTGCCGCCCATCACCGCGGTCAGGCCCGCCGCGGCCATCGCACACGCCGAGCCCACCTCGGCCTGACAGCCGCCCTCGGCGCCCGAGATCGAGGCGTTGGCCTTGAACAGCGACCCGAGCGCGGTCGCCGTGAGCAGATAGCGACGGATGCCGCGTCGCCGATTGGCCTCGGCGACATCGTGCTCTTCGCCGAGCAGCGCGCTGCCGGCCGGCTCGCTGTCGGGGGTCACGGCGCCTTCCGCTCCGAGGCCCGAGTCGGCGAGGAAGCGCCACCAGTACATGCCGACCGCGGGCACGATGCCCGCGGCACCGTTCGTGGGCGCGGTCACCACGCGGCCGCCCGAGGCGTTCTCCTCGTTGACGGCGAGCGCGAACGCACCCAGCCACTCGCCCGGCAGCTCGCGCGCACCGTCGGCCTGCACGGCCTCGAGCTGCGCGCGGATCGCGCTCGCGCGCCGCTTCACCTTGAGGATGCCCGGCAGCACCCCGTCGGCGGCCAGGCCCGCTGTGACGCAGCCCGCCATCGCGTCCCAGATGGCGTCGAGCCCGGCTGCGACCTCCTCCTCGCTGCGCAGCGCCTGCTCGTTGATCCGCGCGACCTCGGCGATGGTGAGATCGTGCTCGTCGCAGAGCGCGAGGAGGTCCGTGGCCGTGTCGAACGAGAACGGGAAGGTGCGGGATGCCGCGGCCGCGGCATCCCCCTCCCGCCTGATGAACCCGCCGCCGATGGAGTAGTAGGTCTCCTCGGCGAGCTGTTCGCCTGTGGCATCGAGCGCGGTGAGGGTCATGGCGTTCGGGTGCGCGGGCAGGCGCGTGCGCGGTGCGAAGGCGATGTCATCCTTGGCGAAGACGACCTCGTGCGTGCCGTTCACGCGCAGTCGATCGCCGTCGCGCCAGTCGGTCCACGCACGACGCACGGCGTCGGGATCGACCGTCTCGGGCTCGTCGCCGCGCAGCCCCGCGACGACGGCGTCGGGCGTGCCGTGGCCGAGGCCGGTGGCGCCGAGCGAGCCGAACAGCGTGCAGGTGACGCGGGCGGTGCGATCGAGGACCGGCGCCATGCGCGCGGCGAAGTCGCGGGCCGCCCGCATGGGGCCGACCGTATGGGAGCTCGAGGGTCCTACACCGATGGAGAACAGCTCGAACGCCGAGACGTATGCGCTCACCCCTCCAGGCTACGTGGTGCGAGGGGCCCGTGGGGCGGGGAACGCGTGCAGACCTGCGCGTCTCGCTGGGTACCGCTGCGCAGATCTGTCGCTGTTGCGCGACGTCTCTGCTCAGAACGCCCAACGGCGACAGATCTGGCGCGGCGGGTCGGCCGTGCCGCAGCATCCCCTCCCCCTCGACGACCGCCGCCGAGGATCTGTCGGGTCGCACCTGCGCGTCACCGCCGCTGGAACGCCACCAGCCCGACCGTGTTGCCCTCGGAGTCGCGGATGAACGCCTGCCACTCATCGTGCCCGGCGGGGCCGAGCAGATCGTTCTCGTGCGTGAAGATGACGCTGGGTCGCGACACGACCTCGGCGAGCCCATCGATGCGCTCGAGCGTCTCGTGCACGTTGTCCACATGCAGGTAGATCAGCGACGACGGCGCGTTGCGGTCGAGCAGCAGCCGCACCCCGTCGAGGTCGAAGAACAGCAGCCCGGGCGGATCGAACACCGCCGCCGGCTGCGTCCGCAGCAACGTCGAGTAGAAGGAGGCCGCCCGCTCGAGGTCGTCGGCGTGCTGCGCCACCTGCACCAGCTTCATACGGCTCAGGGTAGACCCGCGCTTAGGCTTGCGGAGTGGCAGATCCTCTCGACGACGACCCGTTCCTCTGGCTCGAAGACATCCGCGATCCGAAGGCCCTCGCCTGGGCCCGCGCGCGCACCGCCGAGACGGAGGCCGCCTTCTCCGATCCCGACCTGGCGACGCGACTGAAGGCGATCCTCGACGATCCCGACCGCATCGTCGTGCCGAGCCGTCACGGCGCGTGGATGTACGACCTGTGGCGGGATGCCGCGAACCCCCGCGGCCTGTGGCGCCGGGCCTCGCGCGACTCGTTCCTCGCGGGCTCCCCCGACTGGGAGATCCTGCTCGACATCGACGCCCTCGGCCGCGAGGAGGGCACGCCCTGGGCGTTCGCCGGCGCCGTGCACGCCCCGCGCGGCACCGCGCGCGCACTGGTGTATCTGAGCCCCGACGGCGGTGACGCTCACGTCGTGCGCGAGTTCGACCTCGCCGCCAGGAGCTTCGTCGCCGGCGATCCGTTCGTGCTGGCCGCCGACAAGTCGCGCTGCGCCTGGATCGACGCCGACACCCTGCTCGTCGGGACCGCGCTCGACGGCGGCGCGACCACCGACTCGGGCTACCCCCGATCGGCACGGGTCTGGCCGCGCGGCACGCAGCTGGCCGCAGCATCCCCCATCATCGAAGCCGAGCCCGCCGACGTGTCGGTGTTCGTGGGCGTCGACCACACCGACGGCCACACCACCGCGCTGTCGTCGATCGCGCACGACTTCTTCCACAGCGAGAAGTACCTGTGGGCCCCGGGCGACGCGCCGACCCGGCTGGCCGTCCCCGACGACGCCTACACGAACGTGCACGGCGACCTCATCGCGGTGCGCACCACCACCGACTGGATGATCGGCGACACCCACCACCCGGGCGGCACGCTGCTGGTCGGCCCGCTCGAGACCGTGACGACCGGCGACGGCGCGGCGCTCGTTCCCGTCTTCACGCCCACCGGCACCGCGGTGCTCGAGGACTGGTCGTGGACCCGCACACGTCTCGTGCTCACGATCCTCGAGAACGTGCGCAGCCGCATCGTCTCTCTCGACCCGGCCGATGGCTGGGCCGTCACCGAGCTGCAGACCGGGCTCGACACCGATGATCTCCTCACCGTCGACGTGGTCACCGCCGACGCCGACGAGGATGACGAGCTGTTCCTGCTCGCCCGTGGCTTCCTCACCCCGCAGACGCTGATCGTGACGGACGCCGCAGCCCCGGCACCCCGCACCATCGATCAGGCGCCCGCGGTGTTCGACGCGACGGGCCTCGTCACCACCCAGCACTGGGCCACATCGGCCGACGGCACGCGCATCCCGTACTTCCAGGTGGCGCCGCGCGCGCTCGAAGGCCCGGCGGCGGTACTGCTGAGCGGATACGGCGGCTTCGAGGTTTCACGCCCGCCCGAGTACGCGACGATCCAGGGGCCGGCCTGGCTCGAAGCCGGCAACGTGTTCGTCGTCGCGAACATCCGCGGCGGCGGCGAGTTCGGCCCCGCCTGGCACCTGGCCGCACTGCGCGAGAACCGCCACCGCGCCTACGAGGACTTCGTCGCGGTCGCCCGCGATCTCGTCGCCCGCGGCATCACGACGCCGGAGAGGGTGGGATGCCACGGCGGGAGCAACGGCGGACTGCTGGTCGGCAACATGCTGACGCAGTTCCCCGACGACTTCGGCGCCGTCGCCTGCGGCGTACCGCTGCTCGACATGCGCCGCTACACCCGGCTGTCGGCGGGCGCCAGCTGGATCGCCGAGTACGGCGACCCCGATGACCCGGCCGACTGGGAGTTCATCCGCACGTTCTCGCCGTACCACCTGATCGATCCCGACCGCGCGTACCCGCCGAGCCTCTTCTACGCCGCGACGAGCGACGACCGCGTGGGCCCGGTGCAGGCGCGCAAGATGGCCGCCCGACTGCTCGATGAGACCGACGCCGAGGTGCACTATCTCGAGCAGGACGAGGGCGGGCACGCGGCATCCATCGACAACGCGGCGCGAGCCGCATTGCAGGCGGTGATCCACGCGTTCTTCACCGAGATGCTCGTGCGGCGGCCGACCGTCACCGCCTCGCGCGATGCGTGACCACCCTGCCCATCATCGTCTCGGCGAACGGCCGATAGCGGGTGTTCTGAAAGGCGACGACGGCCCATTCGTCACCACGACGCTGCACGAGCGTCGCGTTCGTCGAGAGCCGCTTGCGGGAGGGAGTCGTGCGCGCACGCTGCCACCGCATGATGATGCCCGCGCGCTGGACCACGAGCGCGGTCCGCTCGTCGATGAAGCGCGTCTCCTGCTCGACGGCGACGAGCCGCGAGCCGCGCATGATGCCGCCGAACAGCGGCGCATGCCCCGCCTCGATCTCGGCGCGGCCGCGCATCACGCTGCCGTCGAAGGCGATGTAGCGTGCGTCATCGGTGTGCAGCGCGGCGTAGGCCGCGGCATCCCCCGCCGCCCACGCGTCACGCAACCGCTCGATGAGCACCGCCACCGCGCGTTCGCGCGTGTCGACCTCTGTCATGGCATCTCTCCTGATTTACTAAGCTGGAGTGAAATAATTAGTACGCTCAATCTAAGCAATTGGAGGATGCGTGTCAACCCCGACATCCGGCGGCGAGCTCGGCCGACGCCTCAGCGGCGCCGTCGTCCTGTTCCACCAGGCCCTCGCAGAGCGCGCCGGGCTCTCCGCCGGAGACCTCAAGACCCTCCAGCTCATCGAGAGCGAGGGACCGTTGAGCGCCACGGAACTCGCCCGTGAAACCGGTCTGACGGCCGCCGGCGTCACAAGCGTCATCGCACGTCTTTCAGCCGGCGGCCACATCGTGCGGGAGACGGATGCCGCGGACCGACGGCGCGCGGTGATCCGCGCCGTCGCGCAGCACGATTCACCGCTCGACGCAGAGTTCGGCCGCCTCGGCGGCGCACTCGGCGGCGTGATCAGCGGATACGCCCCCGCCGAGCAGGCGGCGATCGTCGACTACCTCGAGCGCATGATCGAGGTGCTCCGCACAGAGACGAGGCGGCTGTCCGCGGGATAGGTCCGCAGCACCGCGGCAGGAACCCCTCAGCCGCGCAGCACCGCGGAGAGGAACTCCTGCGTGCGCTGCTGCGTGGGCTCGGTGAACATGATCTCGGGCGGGGCCTCTTCGACGATCTTTCCGCCGTCGAACATGAGCACCCGGTTCGAGACGTCACGCGCGAACTGCATCTCGTGCGTGACGATCAGCATCGTGATGTCGGTGGTCGCCGCGATGTCGCGCAGGATCGAGAGCACCTCGCCCACGATCTCGGGGTCGAGGGCGCTGGTCACCTCGTCGAGGAGCAGGATCTCGGGGTCCATGGCGAGCGCCCGCGCGATCGCGACGCGCTGCTGCTGACCGCCTGACAGCTGCATCGGGTGGGCGTCGGCCTTGTCGGCGAGCCCCACCTGGTCGAGCAGCTCGAGGGCGCGCTGCTTCGCGGCATCCTTCGGCGTCTTCAGGACATGGACCGGCGCCTCGATGATGTTCTCCATCACCGTCATGTTCGGGAACAGGTTGAACTGCTGGAACACCATGCCGATGCGCTTGCGCACCTCGTTCTTGTGCTTCTCCTTCAGCTCGACCCGCTTGCCGCCGCGCAGCTCGTGCGTGAGCGGCTCGCCGTCGATGAAGATGTAGCCGTCGGTGGCCTCTTCGAGCGTCATCACCAGCCGCAGGATCGTGGTCTTGCCCGATCCGCTCGGCCCGATGAGCGTCACGCGCTCGCCCTTGGCGACCTCGAAGTTCAGGTCGTTGAGCACGATGTTGTCACCGAACCGCTTCTGCACGCGGTCGAAGCGGATGACGGGTGCCGTCGCCGCGCCGCCGGCAGCGGCCGGGGCGGGCGCGGAGTCAGTTCGTGAAAGCAAGGCGCTTCTCCAATCGCCCCACCAGCAGCGAGGTGGGGTAGCTCGCGACGAGGAAGATGACACCGCACAGGGTGATCGCCTCGATGTACCGGAAGTGGTTGCCGCCGAACTCGAGCCCGGCCTGCACCAGCTCGACGACGCCGATCGCGACGAGGAACGGGGTGTCCTTGAACATCGAGATCGCGTAGTTGCCGAGCGCCGGGATCGTGGCGCGCAGCGCCTGCGGGATGACGACGGCCACCCAGGTGCGGGTCCGCGACATCGACAGGGCGGTGCTGGCCTCCCACTGCCCCGTGGGCACCGCTTCGATGCCGGCGCGGTAGACCTCCGACATGTAGGTCGAATAGTGGATGCCGAAGATGATCACGCCGATCGTCATCGGGTCGATCGAGGTGAACGCGAAGTACGCGAACATCAGCTGCACGACGATGGGCGTCATCCGGATGAAGTTCACGACGAACGCGACGATGCCCGAGATCGGCTGGGGTGCCGAGCGCTTCACGATCGCGATGATGAGCCCGAGCACGGCGGCGATGATCGTGCCGAGCACGGTGACCACGAGGGTCACCTTCACGAAGGCCAGCAGCAGGTCGGGCAGCACCTGCCAGGCCATGCTCCAGTCCCAGATCGGCTGGTCGGTCATTTCACACGCTCCCCTTCGAGGTCGGCGGCGGGCGTGGCCACCGGGTCGACGGGCGGACGGGTGCGGAAGCTCAGTACCTCACGCAGCGACTGGCCGCGGCCGATCTTGTGCTTGGCATGCACTTCGAGCGCGTTCATCAGCAGCGTGAGCACGTACGCGATCACGAAGTACAGGACAAGACCGATGCCGTAGGCGAAGAAGGTGTCGCCGGTGCCGATGCGCAGCTTGTCGATCCAGTGCGTGAGGTCGGCGAGCGTGATGAAGCTCACGATCGCGGTGGCCTTCAGGAGCTGGATGAGCAGGTTGGTCAGCGAGGGGATCATCAGCGCCCACGCCTGAGGGAAGATCACGCGGAACATCCGCTGCGTCGTCGACATGCTGAGGGCCGTCGTGGCCTCCCACTGCCCGCGCGGCACGGAGTTGATCGACCCGCGCACCACCTCGGCGCCGTACGCGCCGAAGTTCAGGCCGAGCGCCAGGATGCCGACGAGGATCGGCGGCCATTCGACCCCGAACATCGGCAGCACGAAGAACAGCCAGAACAGCTGCACGACCAGCGAGGTGCCGCGGAAGAACTCGATGATCACGCGCGCGATGCCGCGCAGCACGATGTTCTCGAGCCGCGCCATGAGCCCGAGCCCGATCGCGATGACCACGGCCAGCAGCGCGCCCGCCACCGTCAGCCCGACGGTCACGAGGACCGCCGGGCCGAGCAGCGGCAGGGCGCCGCCGAGCGCGTTCAGCAGGTCGGAGGACAAGGACTCAGCCCTCGTCGCCCTTGCACAGCTGCTCGGTGGTCAGGTCGGCGGGCGGCATGTTCTCCTTCGTGAAGCCGTACTCGCCCACGAGGCCGAGGTAGGTGCTCTCGTCGCTCGTGATCTTGTCGAGCTGCTCGTTGTAGGCCTTCACGAGGTCGGTGTCGGACTTGCGGAACACCTCGGTGCCGGCGCCGATCTGCGGGGTGCCGTCGATCGACTGCACGAAGGCCGGCGTCGTCTCGACATTGCCGTTGCCGCTGTTCTTGGCCATGTAGTTCAGCGAGATCGCGGTCATCGCGAACACGTCCGCACGGCCGTTGGCGACGACGTCCATGCCGCTCTGGGCGTCCTTGACGGACTGCGACACCTTCAGCCCGAGGCTCTTCGCGTAGCCGGCCTCGATGCCGCCGTTCAGGACCGCCAGCTTGACGTCCTTCCCGGCATCCTGCGCCTTCTTCACATCGTCGAGCGTCTGAAGACCGAGCGGATTGCCCTTGGCGACCATGAGGCCGGTCGTGTACATGATCTCGGGGTCGGCGAACGCCGCCTGCGCGCAACGGTCGGGCAGGATCGACATGCCCGCGCTGACCGCGTCGAAGCGACCGGCGTTCAGGCCCGGGATCAGCGAGTTCCAGTCGACCTCGACGACCTTGACCTCGTCGATCCCCATGGCCTGGAAGATCTTCTTGTCGATCGCGATCGTGGCGCCCTTGGCCTCGCCGTTCTCCTTCCAGGAGTAGGGCCGCTCGTCGGCGACCGCGACGGTGATCGACCCCTTCTCCTTCAGCTGCTCGAGCGTGCTCTTGCCGCTGCTGTCGCCGTCACCGCCGCTCGAACCGCCGCTGCAGGCGGTGAGCGCGACGAGCGCGAAGACACCGACGGCCGCGGCCCCGAGGCGGATCGGGGTGCTGGAACGTCGCTTCGTCATCATCTTTCCTCTTTCGGTCGTGTGCGGGGCGAACCACCCAGCCGGCGCGTCGGCGAGCCTGGCGACCCGACCCGAAATCAGTTGATGGGCGTCCCCCACCTTATGACCGTCTGTCGACATTTATGCAATCTGGCGGTCTGATTGTCTGCGTGTATACAGAAGATTGTTATCGTGGCGTTGTGACGTACCCCTCCGGCGCGGACGGTCACTACGGTTGACGTGACGGCATGTCTGCGGGCGCAGAGCGACCCGCGCCGGACATCTGGAAGGAATCCCATGGCACCTCCTGCGAAGCAGCCGCTCGGCGCAGCATCCGTCTTCCGCGTCGCGCGGCCCTCGACCGTCGACCTCATCGCGATCGAGCTGCGCACGGCGATCTTCTCGGGCGCCCTGCCCGTGGGCAGTCAGATCGGCGAGGTCGAGATCGCGACCCAGCTCGGGGTGAGCCGCAGCCCGCTGCGCGAGGCCGCGCAGCGCCTGGTGCAGGAGGGGCTGCTGACCGCCACGCCCGGTCGCGGCCTGCGCGTGAGCGTGATCGGCGTCGAGCACCTGCAGGACCTCTACGACGCCCGCAGCGCGGTCGAGTTCGAGTCCGTGCGCATCATCGTGCGCGACAAGACGGCGCTCGACGACGTGGAGGCGGCCCTGGCCGAGCTCGAGAAGGTGAGCACGGGGCAGGATGCGCGGGCCATCGGCGATGCGGACCTCGCGTTCCATCGGCGTCTGGTCGAGGCATCCGGCAACCGACGCCTGTCGCGCTACATGGCGACGCTGGCCCTCGAGACGCGCATCGCCAGCTTCTCGACGAGCGACGAGTACATCGTGCGGCGCGACGTCTCGCCGACGTACCGCACGCTGCTGACGGCGCTGCGCGCCGGCGACGCCGACTCGGCGATCGCCGCCCTGCAGACGCAGTTCGACGAGGCCGTCGCCCGCCTGACCGGAGACCTCGAGCCCGAGAAAGTCGAGAAGATCGAGACCATCACCGAGGCGATCACCGTGCCGCCCGCCCTGCGTCCGCTCGACGTCACCGGGGCGCCGGAGTAACCCCCCGCGCAGAGACCCTGACAACGCGAAAACCCCGGTTCTGTGAACCGGGGTTTTCGCTACTGTCTCAACACAGTGTGCGCCTGAAGAGACTCGAACTCCCAACCTTCTGATCCGTAGTCAGATGCTCTATCCATTGAGCTACAGGCGCCCGTGCGCTGCTGCGCACAAGAGACCATGTTATCCGACGATCGGTCATCGCGCGAATCGGGGCCTACTCCAGTTCCGACAGGTCGACGCCGCCGATCTTGTCGGCCGGGGCATCCGTCGCCTGCTCGTCGTTCAGCGTGCCGGCGGCGCCCTCGGCGTTGCGCCGCCGGTGCGCGGCCAGGCGGGGCAGGTCGATGAGCCGCAGCGACTGCATGCGCGCGTCGCGCAGCTTGCCGTAGTCGGGCTCGAGGTCGGGACGAGCCGCCTCGATGCGCAGCGTCGAGTCGATGTTGCGCTCGACCTCGGCCCACGCGGCCTCGCGCGCGTCTTCGATGAGCGTGCGCAGCTCGTCGTCGTCCTCGGCCCGGGTGCGCAGCTCGGCGGCCACCTGTTCGGACTGCCGCTGCCGCTTGCGCAGGTTGCGCACGTCGCGGCTGCGATAGTCGTGCGTGCCGTACGAGTCGCTGTGCCGCCGCTTGGCCCGCAGCCGCGCGCTCTCGATGCGCAGGGCGTCCTGCTCGGCCTCGGCGGCGAGCGTGAGCAGCGTCTCGCGCGCCTCGGGCATGAGCCGCCGCACATCGAAGTCCTCGCCGCGGGCGATGACGTCCACGAGGATCCTGTTCTTCAGCTCGAGCCGGGTCGCGGCCGAGGCGACGTACAGCCCGTCGGCGACCATGTCGGAGAGCTTCATGCCCTTGGGGCGCCGCCACGACGCCAAGCGACGAGCCGCGTCGCCTCGCTTCGTGTCTGCCACGGGCACTCCTGTGAACGGCGGTTGATCCCCTGCAAGATTAGCCGGAATACGGCTCCGGGAGATTCGCCGTCCCGTCAAAGTCACCTCATAGGATTCGCAAAGTGACGCGCGGCTTAATGGAATCCGAACACTTCAGGAGGATTCATGGAACAGCTCGCCGCCGTCGGCCTCGATCTCGTCGCGATCGCGATTCTCGCATTCGCGGTGTACTTCCCCCGGCACCGGCGTCGCGACCTGGCTGTCGCGTTCGTAGGCATCAACGTCGGAGTCCTCGCCGTCTCCATCGTCCTCGGCTCGACCACCGTCGGCGCCGGCCTCGGACTCGGCCTGTTCGGCGTCCTGTCGATCATCCGCCTGCGCTCGAGCGAGATCGAGCAGAGCGAGATCGCCTACTTCTTCGCCGCACTGGCCCTCGGCCTCATCGCCGGCCTCTCCGGTGGCGTGACCTGGCTGGGCATCGTGCTGATGGCGCTCATCGTCATCGCGCTGGCCCTCATCGACAGCCCCGCGCTCTTCCGCCGCTACCGCGAGCAGCGCCTCACCCTGGATCGGGCGTACACCGACGAGGACGCGCTGCGCGCCGTCGTCGGAGAGACGCTGGGCGGCCGCATCCACGTCCTGCACGTGCGCGAGGTCAACCTCGTCTCCGACACGACCGTCGTGGACGTGCGGTATGCGGTCGACAAGAACGCGAGGCGGGATGCCGCGGCCGCCGACTCCCGTACGCTGACGCAGATCGGAGCCGGACGATGAGCACGCTCACCCCGGTCGCCGACCTCGCGGCCTTCGCGCCGATCGATCTCGTCGAGCTCAACGCCCACGCGGCCCTGCAGACCCGCATCGACCGCAAGTACGTGCTCCCGCTCGCGGAGCTGCCGGTGATCGTCGGCCGGCTGCCGGCATCCACCCGCCTCCTGCAGATCGACGGCGTCTCGACGCTCGCCTACGCCTCGCGCTACTTCGACACCCCCGAGCTCGACAGCTACCTGACCACGGCGCGCGGGCGCCGGCGCCGCTTCAAGGTGCGCGCCCGCACCTACGTCGACTCGGGCGACTCGTTCCTCGAGGTGAAGACCAAGAGCGGCCGGCGGGCCACCGTCAAGCAGCGTGTGCCGGTCGCCGATGTCGCGCTCGACGAAGCCCGCCGCGAACAGGCCGCCGCTCTTCTCGACGCCGGCGAGATCCCCGCGGCCGAGAACGTCGCGCGCCGCCTGCGTCCGAGCATGGACTCCCACTACCGCCGCATCACGCTCATGCTGCCGGGCGCCGTGCCCGCCGAGGACTCGCGCACCACGATCGACATCGACCTGGAGTGGAGCGCACCGGGCCGCGGCGTCCTGCGCACCCCCGACCGCGTGATCGTCGAGACCAAGTCCGGCAGACGCGCGGGGGCCATGGACCGAGCGCTGTGGCGCGCGGGCCACCGACCCACCTCGATCTCCAAGTACGGCACCGGCATGGCCGCGCTGTATCCCGAACTCCCCAGCAACAAGTGGTGCCGGACACTGCAGCGCCACTTCGCGGACGCCGAACGCTCCGCCGACGAAAGGACACCCGCATGACCTCCCGACCGAAGTCCGCCAAGCTCTGGCTGCTCGCAGCCCCGGCCCTGGCCCTCTCCCTCGTGCTGGCCGGATGCAGCGGCGCCGCCTCGGGCGATGAGACCAGCACGGCCGCCGCCGGCACGAGCACCTCCGCGGCCGCGCAGACCGCCGAGCAGGTGCTCGCCGCCAACCAGGACGCCCACGACTCCGATGACGACGCCGACTGGTCGGCCGACGATGCGGTGACGATCACCCTCGACGGCACGTCGGCCACGGCATCCAGTTCCGACGGCGTGACCGTGAAGGACGGCATCGTCACCGTCACCGCGGCGGGCACCTATGTGCTCACGGGCGACTCGACCGGCCAGGTCGTCGTCAACAGCACCGCCGACGGCCAGGTGAAGCTGGTGCTCGACGGCGTGACGATCGCGAACGCCGACGGCCCCGCCATCGACATCCAGGCAGCCGACGAGGCGGTCGTCATCCTCGCCGACGGCACGGAGAACGCGCTCAGCGACGCCACGAGCTATGCCGACGACGCCGACGCGAACGCGGCGCTGTACAGCAAGGCCGACCTCACCATCACCGGCACCGGCTCGCTGACCGTGGACGGCAAGGGCAACGACGCGATCGCGTCGACCGATGGTCTGGTCATCCAGTCGGGCACGATCGACGTGACCGCGGTCGACGACGGCATCCGCGGCAAGGACTACCTCATCTTCCGCGACGGCACGATCACCATCGACGCGGGCGGCGACGCACTCAAGTCCGACAACGACGAGGACGCCGACCGCGGCTACGTCGACATCGCGGGCGGAAAGATCTCGATCACCTCGGGCGACGAGGGGGTGGATGCCGCGACCGACGTCGTCACGACAGGCGGCACGCTCTCGATCGTCGCGGGCGGTGGGTCGGACGAAGACCCGGAGTCGGGCGCCAAGGGCGTCTCGGCCGGCGTCATCGCGGTGTTCGAGGGCGGCACGATCACGATCGACAGCGCCGACGACGCGGTGAACACCGACAAGTACGCGCACTACAACGGCGCCGACGTCACCCTGTCGACCGGCGACGACGGCACGCACGCCGACCTGGCACTCGCCGTCTCGGCCGGCACCGTCACCGTGAAGAAGGCCTACGAGGGCCTCGAGGCCGCCGGAATCGACATCACCGACGGCACCGTCGACATCACCACGAGCGACGACGGCATCAACGTGTCGGAGCCCGACGAGGGCACCGGTACGCAGACGCTGGCGATCTCGGGCGGCACGGTGATCGTCGACGCCGAGGGCGACGGGCTCGACGTGAACTCGGGCGCGATCGTCCAGAGCGGCGGCACCGTCGTCGTCTCGGGCCCCACGAACGACGGCAACGGCGCCCTCGACGCCGACAAGGGGATGACGATCTCGGGCGGTGTCCTGATGGCGGTCGGCTCCAGCGGCATGGCGGTCGCGCCGTCGGCCGACGACTCCGACCAGGCCAGCGTCGAGTTCACACTCGACTCGGCCGCCCAGGCCGGCACCGTGCTGACGGTGGTCGACGCCGACGGCACGGCCCTGGCATCCATCACACTAGAGAAGCAGGCGTCGAACGTCGTCTATTCGTCGTCGAAGCTCAGCAACGGCACCGAGTACACGCTCACCTCGGGCGGCACCGCCGGCACGACGGTCGCCGGCCCGCTCGCCGAGGCGGGCACGGCAGGCTCCACGACCGTGGCCACGGCGACCGCCGGCGAGCAGACCTCGTCGGAGATGGGCGGCCCCGGCGGCGGAATGGGCGGCGGCCAGGGCGGCCCCGGCGGCGGCCAGGGTGGCGGCGAGCCCCCGCAGGACGGCACCCGCCCGACCGACATGCCGCAGGCACCGGACGGCGGAGCGCCGACCGACATGCCCACCGACATGCCGCAGGACCAGGGCTCGGATTCGTCGGGCAGCTGACGCGAGCGCGGCTTCACGACATCACCCCTGTGCACGTCTCTCGGGCTTCCGAGCGTGCACAGGGGTGTTGTCGTGTGGAGAGGAGGGAGGGATGCCGCGGGCCGGGCCCTCGAGCCGGTCCCACGGGTGGGGATCAGGCGGGCTTGGTGTAGCGGGCGCTCCCGTAGCCGAGGATGAACAGCCCGATGATCGACAGCAGCCACAGCAGGAAGAACGACCAACCGCCGCCCTTGCCGAAGCCGCGCCCGATGCGCACCGCGACGATGATCGAGAAGACGATGTTCACGATCGGGATGAGGAACAGCAGCGTCATCCAGGCCGAGTATCCGGCGATCTTGACGAGGATGAAAACGTTCACGATCGGGATGATCGCGAGGATGCCGGGATACCCGGCCTTCGAGAAGACCCGCCACATCGCCACGACGGCGAGGATGTAGAGCACCAGCGCGGTCATCGAGGAGCCGGTGCCGAACACCTGCCCCCAGAGCTGGCGCGCCGGGTCGTCGGTGATGGCGGCGAGGGTCATCCGATCGCGCCGATGCGCCAGTGCGCGGTGGTCGATTCGCCGGGCTGCAGTGTGATCATGCCCGCATCGTAGGGGTACCGTGCGGCGTTGAACGCGTCCGGTGCGCAGGTCATCGGCTCGAGCGCGACACCGGCGCGGTGCGACGGGTCGGCGGCACCGGCGGGCTGGTCGGACGTGTACGCCTGCACCCAGGGGCACGCGGCATCCCACACCATCTCGACCCCGCTGCCCGAGGCGTCGGTCAGCCGCGCGGTCACCACGCCGTCTTCGTCGCCGGCCAGGCCCGTGAACGCGTGGTCGAGCTCGACGGCGCCGATCGGGCGCGCGGTGCGGAAGTCGAAGCGCGCGGCGTCGACCTCGACCCCCGTCAGCTCGGTCGGGATGAGCCGGTCGGGCGTGACCTGCAGCACCTGGGCGGCGGGCAGCTCGAACGTCCAGTCGTCGACGTGCCCGGCGCCGGCCACCAGGTACGGGTGGGCCGAGGTGCCCCACGGCGCGGGCTCGGCACTGTCGTTGACGGCGGTCACCGACTGGGTGAGCCCGACCGAGGTCAGCGCGTAGGTGGTGCGCACGATCACGCGCCACGGATAGCCCTTCTGCGCCTCGATCACGGCCTCGAGCGTGACGTGGCTGGCTTCCTTGTCGACGGGCACGAACTCGATCCACGAGGCCAGGCCGTGCAGCGCGTGGTGACGGGCGGGCTCGGTGAGCGGCACCTGCTGCTCGACGCCGTCGAACGTGTAGCGACCGTCGACGATGCGGTTCGGCCACGGCGCGAGGGTGGCGCCGCGGTGCCCCGGGCGCACCTCGTCGGCGTCGAACGGGATCACCAGGTCGCGCCCCTGGTAGGTGAGGCTGCGCAGCGATGCGCCGACCCCGGCGATGACCGCCTCGTAATCGCCTGCGCGCAGGGCGTGCTGGGTTCCGGACAGGGGAATGCGTGCCATGGGACTTCCTGAGGTTGTTCGATCTTCGGGCCGACGGCCGATTCTACTCGGGCCCCGCCGCAACAGTGGGACCGGTCACATACCGGCGGTCCGCGCGGACGGGCGGCGTAGGCTCGGGGAAACGGAAGGTGCGACATGGCAGACGACCCCCGAGACGCCGCCGCACGCTACCGCCAGGAGCGGGAGCGGCGCGAGAATCCCGAGCTGTACGGGCAGGCGCCGGCCGCGGCATCCACTCCCCGTCCGATGACCGAGACCGAGCGCTGGGCGTACGTGGAGACCTCGATCCAGCAGGCGATCCGCCGCGGCGAGTTCGACGACCTGCCCGGTGCCGGCAAGCCGCTCGAGGGCCTCGGCGACCATCACGACCCGGACTGGTGGATCCGCCGCAAGATCCAGACCGAGCAGCTTTCGGGACTCGGACCGCCGGCGCTGACGCTGCGCGTCGAGAACGAGCGGTTGCACGAGACCCTCGACGCGCTGCACAGCGAGAGCGCGGTGCGCGAGCACCTCGAGGACTTCAACCGGCGTGTCGTCGAGGCACGCCGCCAGTTGCAGGGCGGCCCGCCCGTGGTGACTCCGACGCGCGACGTCGAGGCCGAGCTGGCGGAGTGGCGAGAGCGGCGGGATGCCGCGGCCGCCGCCGCAGCGCAGGTCGAGGCCGCGGCCGCCCGCGCGCCGCGCCGCGGGCTGTTCGGCCGCCGGCGCTGAGAGCTCAGCGCTCAGCGCGCGTCGTAGGCGGCGCGGCGCTCCTCGATCTGTTCGTGATGGGCGATGGCCCACTCGGCGAGCGCGATCGCGGGGGCGAGGAGCGTGCCGCCCATTGGCGTCAGCTCGTACTCCACGCGCGGCGGCACCTCGGCGTGCACGGTGCGCGAGATCAGCCCGTCGCGCTCGAGGTGACGCAGCGTGCGCGTGAGCATGCGCTGCGAGACGCCGGGGATGTGCGCCTGCAGCTGCGAGAAGCGCAGCCGCCCCTGCTGCAGCGTGGCGATGACCAGCAGCGACCACTTGTCGGCGACGCGGTCGAGCACGTCGCGCACGATCGGGCCGACATCGCCGCGTGCGTGGCAACTGTCTTCATAGGCGCTGCGCACGTCTTCTGCGCTCTGTGACATCCGGACCTCCGTGTGCGTCAGGCACACCCATGTGCCTTTTGTACGCGGTCGATGAGTGTGGTTGGTTACTCATGGTAATTGACCACACGAATGGAGACCAACCCCCATGACCATCGCCCTCTGGATCGTCAACGTCGCGCTCGCGCTCGCCTTCCTCGGCGCGGGCGGCATGAAGGCCCTGCGCTCGAAGGACGCCCTGCGCGAAGGCGGCATGGCCTGGACCGATGATTTCGCCGCACCGGTGGTGCGCATGATCGGCATCGCCGAGATCATCGGCGCCGTCGGGCTCATCCTGCCGCTGGCGACCGGCATCGCCACGGTGCTCACGCCGATCGCCGCGTGCTGCCTCGCCGTGCTCATGATCGGTGCGGTCGTGACCCACCTGCGCCGCAAGGAGAAGGCCGCTCCCGCGCTCGTACTGCTGATCCTGTCGATCGTCAGCGCGGTGCTCGGCTTCTTCGTCGCGCTCGGCTGACCGGTCGGGGCCGTCGGCCAGGCCGCATCAGCCCGGCAGCCCCGCCACGAGCTCCGCGAAGACCTCGGCCGCATCGTCGCGCGTCGACAGCGCCGCCGCCTGACCCGCCCACAGCGACTGGTACTCCCCCAGCCCGCGCGTGCCGGCCTCGGCCCGGAACTGGCCGGTCAGCCAGTTCTGCGCGGGGAACGGTGCGATCTGGCCGGCCGTCTCGATCGCGCGCATGGCACGGTTCGGGATGCCGCGGCTCAGCCGTCCGCTCATCGCCCGGGTGAGCACGGTGGTCGTGTCGCCGGCCGCCACGATGGCCTCGCGGTGCGCGTCGGATGCCGCCGACTGGCGCGTGCGCAGGAACGCGGTGCCCACCTGCACGCCGGACGCCCCGAGCGCGAAGGCGGCGGCCACGCCCCGACGGTCGGCCACCCCGCCCGCCGCGATGACGGGGACGCTGACGGCATCCACCACCTGCGGCACGAGCGCGAAGGTCCCCACCAGCGAGTGCTCGGGCCGGTCGAGGAACGACACTCGGTGCCCGGCCGCCTCGGCGCCGCTGGCGACGATCGCGTCGACGCCCGCGGCATCCATCGCCCGCGCCTCGGCGACCGTCGTGACCGTGCCGGTGATGCGGATGCCGCGCTCGTGCAGCGTCGTCACCAACTCGGTCGACGGCGCGCCGTAGACCACGCTGAGCACGGCGGGCGCCTCGTCGAGCACGGCCTGCAGCTGGTCTTCGACGGGCGGGAGGAAGCGCTCGGGCGGCGTCGGCAAGGCCACGCCGAGCTCGGCGAACAGCGGCGCCGCCGCGCGCGACGCCGCCGTGAGGTCGACCTCGGCCGGCGTCACCTCATCGCCCGTGGGCAGCCACAGGTTGACGGCGAACGGCTTGTCGGTCGCCGCGCGCAGCGCCCGGATCGTCTCGCGGATGCGGTCGGGCGCGTACCCGTACAGACCGTACGACCCCAAGCCGCCGGCGTCGCTCACGGCGGCGACCAGGTCGATGGACGACAGTCCGCCGAACGGACCGAGGACGATGGGCTGCTCGATGCCGAGCGCGTCGCGAAGGCTCATGGCCTCGACGGTACTCCGGCGGCTACAGCCCCTGGGCGAGGCGGTAGTACGCCTGGTTCCAGCGCACCTCGCGCGCGAAGCCGGGCACCGTCGTGCTCTCGTCGATGACCAGCAGCTCGGTCTGCGCCATCTCGGCGAAGTCGCGCCACACCTCGATGCCCACGGCCGTGGTCATGACGGTGTGGTGCGCGGCGCCGGCGGTCAGCCAGCACGTCGTCGAGGTGGTGAAATCGGGCTGCGGCTTCCAGACCGCGCGGCCCACCGGCAGCTTGGGCAGGTCGGGCGCCGACACGTTCTCGACGACGTTCGCCACGAGCCGGAACCGGTCGCGCATGTCGCTGAGCGCCACCACGACCGCAGGGCCCGGATCGGCGGTGAACACGAGGCGCACCGGGTCGTCCTTGCCGCCGATGCCCAGCGGGTGCACCTCGAGACGCGGTGTCGCGGTGGTCAGCGACGGCGACACCTCGAGCATGTGCGCGCCGAGGATCTTCTCGTCGCCCGGCACCAGGTCGTAGGTGTAGTCCTCCATGAGCGACGCGCCGCCGGGCAGCCCCGCACCCATGACGTTCGCGATGCGGATGAGCACGGCCGTCTTCCAGTCGCCCTCGGCGCCGAACCCGTACCCCTCGGCCATCAGGCGCTGCACGCCCAGGCCGGGCAGCTGCTTCAGGGAGCCCAGGTCTTCGAACGAGGTCGTGAACGCACCGAAGCCGCCCTCCTCGAGGAAGGACCGCAGGCCCACCTCGATCGCGGCGCCGTCCCGCAGCGACGAGTGACGATCACCGCCCGGGCGCAGCTCGGCGGCGACGTCGTACGACGCCAGGTACTCGTCGATCAGGGCGTCGACCTGGGCGTCGGTCGCGGCATCCACCGCCTCGGCGAGCTCGTTCACGCCCCAGGTGTTCACCTGCACGCCGAACTGCAGCTGCGCCTCGGTCTTGTCGCCCTCGGTCACGGCCACGTGGCGCATGTTGTCGCCGAAGCGGGCGAGTGTGAGGGAGCGGGATGCCGCGAGCCCGGCCGCCGCGCGCTCCCACTGCTCGACCTGCGCGAGCACCGCCGGGTTCGACACGTGCCCGACGACCGTCTTGCGCGGCACGCCCAAGCGGGTCTGGATGTACCCGAACTCGCGGTCGCCGTGCGCGGCCTGGTTGAGGTTCATGAAGTCGAAGTCGATGTCGTCCCACGGCAGGTCGACGTTCGCCTGCGTGTGCAGGTGCAGCAGCGGCTTGCGCAGCGCGTCGAGGCCCGCGATCCACATCTTGGCGGGGCTGAACGTGTGCATCCAGGCGATGACGCCGATGACCTCGTCGTGCGCGTTGGCGTCGAGCGCCAGGCGGCGGATGCCGTCGGGCTCGGTCAGCACCGGCTTGTAGACGACCTTCACGGGCAGGCCCGCGAGGCCCGCGACGACCTGCTGCGCCTGGGCGGCCACCTGGCGCAGGGTCTCTTCGCCGTAGAGGGTCTGACTGCCGGTGGCGAACCAGACCTCGTATCCGTCGAGTGTGGTGTTCAGGGTCATGCTGTTCCTTCCGGGAGGGCGGCGACGGCGGCGCGCTCGACGGCGAGCCCCGCGCGGTAGCGATCGAGATAAGCGGTGAATCCGGCGACGTCGGCCGGGTCGGGGGCTGCGACCTCGACCTGCGCGTGGGCGAAGACGCGGCCCCGCAGGTAGGCGGTCAGGTCGAGGGCGGATGCCGCATCCAGATACGCGGCGAGCACGGCGCTGCCCCACGCGCCGCCCTCCGACGCGGTCTCGCCGACGGCCACGGGCGCGCCGAGCGCCGCGGCGAGGAAGCGCTGGGCGACCCCCGCCGTGCGGAACATTCCGCCGTGGGCATACATCTGGTCGAGCGCGACCTGCTCGTCGGCGAGGATGCGCATGCCGAGGGCCAGCGTGCCGAACACGCCGTAGAGCTGCGCGCGCATGACGTTGGCCAGCGACAGGTCGCTGCCCGGGGTGCGCACGAACAGCGGACGGCCGGCGTCGGTGCCCGCGATGGGCTCACCCGCGAGGTGGTTGTAGGCGAGCAGCCCGCCGGCGTCGGCGTCGCCCGCCAGCGCTTCGCGGAACAGCACGTCGAACACCGCGTCGGAGGCGAGCGGGGTGCCGGATGCCGCGGCGAACCGCTCGAACAGGCCCGCCCAGGCCGCCAGCTCGCTGGCACCGTTGTTGCAGTGCACCATCGCGACCGGGTCCCCGGCGGGCGTGGTGACGAGGTCGATCTCGTGGTGCAGCGCGGTCAGGGCCCGCTCGAGCACGACCATCGCGAAGATGCTCGTGCCGGCGCTCACGTTGCCGGTGCGGGGTGCGACGGCGTTCGTGGCGACCATGCCGGTTCCGGCATCCCCCTCCGGCGGGCAGAGTGCCGCGCCCGGCTGCAGCGTGCCGCTCGCGTCGAGCAGCGCGGCGCCGGCCGCGGTCAGTGCGCCGGCCGGCTCGCCCGCACGCAGCACCTCGGGCAGCAGCGTGCGCAGCCCCGGCACGCGGCCGGCGGCGCGCTCGTCGTACCGTGCCACGAGCGCGTCGTCGTAATCGCCGGTCGCCGGGTCGATGGGGAACATGCCCGAGGCGTCTCCCACGCCCAGCACCGCGCGCCCGGTCAGCCGCTCGTGCACGTACCCGGCCAGCGTCGTCAGCGCGCGGACCCGCTCGAGGTGGGGCTCGTCGTCGAGCACGGCCTGGTGCAGATGCGCGATCGACCACCGCAGCGGGATGTTCTGCCCGAACAGCGCGGTGAGCTCGGTGGCCGCAGGCCCCGTCGAGGTGTTGCGCCAGGTGCGGAACGGCACGAGCAGGTCGCCTGCCGCGTCGAACGCGAGGTACCCGTGCATCATCGCCGAGACGCCGATGGCGCGCAGGTGCTCGATCGGCACCCCGTGACGGGTGCGCACCTGGGCGGCGAGGTCGGCGAAGGCGGCCTGCAGGCCGGTCCAGACCTCGTCGAGGTCGTAGGTCCAGCGGCCGTCGACGTAGGAGTTCTCCCAGGCGTGCGCGCCGGTGGCGAGGATGTCGTTGACGTCGTCGCCGATCAGGCACGCCTTGATGCGCGTCGAGCCGAGCTCGATGCCGAGCACCGCCCGGCCGTCGGCGATGATCTCCGCGGCCGTCACGAGGCGCTCCGCCGGTCGTCGCCGCTCTGGCCGTAGACGTTCTGGTACCGGTCGAAGAGGCTGTCGATCGCCTGCTGCGGAATCGGCAGCAGCTCGCCGCCTTGGCGGGCGATGTGCACGGTGCGGGCCACGTCTTCGAGCATGACCGCCGCCTTGACGGCATCCTTCGCCGTCGCTCCGATCGTGAATGGACCGTGGTTCTGCATGAGCACGGCGCGCGAGCGGTGACCGGTGAGCGTGTCGACGATGCCGCGGCCGATCGAGTCGTCGCCGATGATCGCGAACGGCCCCACCGGCACGGGTCCGCCGAACTCGTCGGCCATCGCGGTGATGACGCAGGGGATCTCCTCACCGCGCGCCGCCCACGCGACCGCATAGGTCGAGTGCGTGTGCACGACGCCCCCGACCTCGGGCATGTGGCGGTAGACGTAGGCGTGCGCCGCGGTGTCGCTGGACGGGCTGCGGTCGCTGCCGGCCGTGTCGGGGATGACGTGCCCGTCGAGATCGCAGAGGATCATGTTCTCGGGCGCGAGGTCGTCGTAGCTCACCCCCGAGGGCTTGATGACGAACAGATCGGTGCCCGGGACGCGCCCCGACACGTTGCCGCCGGTCCACACCACGAGCCCGTAGCGCACGAGTTCGCCGTGCAGCCGAGCGACGTCGGCGCGGGTGGTGGCGATGGCTGCGGCGGTGGGCTCATCGAAGTCGGTCACGGTTCCTCCATCGGGATCGTCTGCACGCGAGGCGTCTGTGAAAGATGTTACCGGTAACATCGCTCTGTCGCCAGACCTTTCCCACAGCCTGCCACGCGGCGGCCGCGCGAGCGCGGTATCGATCGGGCGTCAGCGCGTCGGCGGCGCGGTCGACGCCCGTGCCGCCAGCACCGGTGCGTCGATCGAGGGCGGGGCCGCGGCATCCAGCACCGCCGCCACGCACCGCCGGGCCTCGCCGGCGATGTCCAGGCGCACGCTGCTGAGCGCGGGGCGATAGTGTGCCGCGTCGGGATTGTCGTCGAACCCCACGACGCTGATGTCGGAGGGGATGCCGCGGCCCGCGTCGGCGAGCGCCGACATCAGTCCGAGCGCCATCTGGTCGTTCGCGACGACGACCGCGGTGGGCCCGTCCGCGCGCGCGATCGCCGCGAGCACTGCCGGGGCCGCCGCCGCCCCCGACGCCGCCGACCAGTCGCCCGCCCAGCGATCGGTGACCGTCATGCCGTGTGCGCCGACGGCGGTATCGAACCCTTCGGCGCGGGCGGCCTCTTCGATCCAGCCGTCGGGGCCGCCGATGCGGGCGATGCGCCGGTGGCCGAGGTCGGCGAGGTGCGCGACGACGAGCGCCGCGGCGTCGGCCTGCAGCGCGGTGCCCTGGTGCAGCGCGAGCACGGGGACGGTCGCGTGGCTCTCCAGACGGGCGACCGTGTCGATGCGCTGCGCGACGAGCAGGATGCCGTCGACGCCCTGATCGAGAAGATGCCGCACGGCGGCGTCGACCGATGCCGGGTCTGCGGCGTCCGCGTAGGCCGTGGTGACCCATCGCCCGGCCTCGCGCGCGGCGCGCTCGAGGGCCGCGATGCCCGCGCCCGGGCCGAACAGCGTCGCGTCCGACGCCAGCACGCCGAGCACGTGGGAGCGATCGGTGCCCAGCGCCCGCGCGGCGTTGTTGACGCGATAGCCCAGGGTCTCCATGGCTTCGAGCACGCGCTGCCGCGTCTCGGGGCGGATGCTCGAGTGGTCGTTGATGACGCGCGACACCGTCTGCGCCGAGACGCCCGCGGCCCGCGCGACATCCCGCATGCCCACCCGTCGCGCGTCGCTCACGTGCTCAGCGTATCCGTGGCGGGCGCGCCGACGCGGCCGCCACCGCGCGAGCGGCCGGAGTGGACGCGGATTCGCCCCGCGGCCGGTCCCGGCGCGCGGTCACGACCACTCCCCCTCATCGCGCGGGCCCCGTCAGCGGCGCTCGATCGTCGAGCCGCGGATCACGAGCTTGACGGGCAGGTGCCGCACGCCCGGCGCGGGCGCGTCGCCGCCGATCGCGTCGAACAGGCAGCGGGCCGCGCGGCGTCCCAGCTGCTGCAGTCCGGCGTCGATGCTCGTGAGCTCCGGCCGGGTGTTCTCGGCGAGCACCGTCCAGTTGTCGTACCCGATGACCGCGAGATCCTCGGGCACCCGTCGCCCCAGCTCGCGCGCGGTGTCGAGCACGCCGCGGGCGATCTGGTCGGATCCGCAGAAGACCGCGTCGATGTCAGGGTGCCGCTGCAGGGCCAGAGCCGCGGCATCCCGCCCCCAGTGCTCCGTCCACGCCGAGAACAGGGGCTCGCCTACGAGCTCGAGCCCGGCGTCGCGCAGCGCCTCGCGTGCGCCGGTCAGGCGGTCCTGCGCGGCCGCGTACGAGGGGTCGCCACTGATGTGCGCGATGCGCGAGCGCCCGCACGCGATGAGATGCTCGACGGCCATCCGGCCGCCCGCGACGTTGTCGGGGGTGAGCGAGACGTCGCCCGGGTCGTCCGACGGCGCGTACGCGTAGACGACGGGCACGGGCACCTCGTCGCCGAGCGACGGCCGCGGGTCGGTCTGTCGTCCCACGACGATGATGCCGTCGACGCGGCGGCTCAGCAGCGCCTTGAGGTGGTGCTGCTCGCGAATCGCGTCGCCGCGCGCGTCGCAGAGGAAGACGTTGACCTGCCCCGCGCCGAACGCGTCTTCGGCGCCCATCAGGATCGGGATGACGAAGCGTCCCTCGAGGTCGCTGGTGAGCAGGCCCACGGTGCCGGTGCGCCCGGCCAGCAGCCCGCGCGCCATCGCATTGGGGGTGAAGCTCAGCTCTTCGGCGGCGGCCAGCACCCGGGTGCGCGTGGTCGCGGCCACGTCGCTGCGGTCGTTCATGGCCTTCGAGGCCGTGGCGATCGACACCCCCGCGCGCTGCGCGACGTCGCTGAGCGTGGCCGCCCGCGATCCCGTCTCTGTCCGCATGTCACCTCCGGTTACGGAAACGTTATCGGACGATCCTCTTGACAGCCCGACTCGGCCGACGATACCTTCTCGAAATGGGTTTCGGTAATTTCGGAATCCTCCCCCGCGGTCAGCACCGGACGTCGATGAGACCGGTCTGCTTCCGCTCACTGTCGAGCAAGAGGAGAAAGCAATGACCCGAATCGGACGCCACCGGCGCTCCGCGATCGCCGTGCTGGCGGCCGGCGCGCTCATGGTGAGCCTCGCCGCCTGCTCCGGCGGCGGTTCGGCGGCTCCGGCCGCGTCGATCCCCGCCGACGGGACCGACGACGGCGCGAGCCTCACGCTGTGGACGCGCGCGCCCCTGGAGAAGCAGGCGAAGCTGCTGGTCGCCGAGTACAACAAGACCCACAAGAACCAGGTCGAGCTCACCGTCGTGCCCAACGACGACTACGTCGCCAAGGTCGGCGCCGCAGCGGGCTCGGGCGGGCTCCCCGACCTGTTCGCCGCCGACATCGTCTACGTGCCGAACTGGGTGAAGCAGGGGCTCTTCCAGGACATCTCGAAGCAGATCGACGGCCTGTCGTACAAGGACAGCATCAACAAGGGGCATCTCGCCGCCGGCACCTACGAGGGCAAGGAGCACGTGCTGCCCTTCGTGCTCGACCTGTCGATGATGTTCTGGAACAAGGAGCTCTTCACCGAAGCCGGCCTCGACCCCGACACCGCTCCGGCGAACCTCGCCGAGTTCGCCGCCGACGCCAAGAAGATCCAGGCCCTCGACAAGGACGGGGTGTACGGCACCGCGACGGGTCTGAACTGCGGTGGATGCCTCGTGTTCACGTGGTTCCCGAGCGTGTGGGCCGACGACCAGCAGGTCATGGGCGACGACGGCACGACATCGCTCATGAACAGCGACACGGCCAAGACGATCTACTCGACCTGGGCCGATCTGTGGCAGTCGGGCGCGGTGCTGCCCAGCTCGAAGGACGAGTCGGGCGCCACGTGGACCGCCGCGTTCACCGAGGGCAAGGTCGGGCTCATGTTCTACCCGGCGACACTCCTCTCGTCGACGCCGTTCGACGCCGGTGTCGCCGGCATCCCGGGGCCGAGCGGCGGTGCCTCGACCTTCGTCGGCGGTGACGGCATCGGCATCTCGAAGGACTCGAAGAAGGCCGCGCAGGCGTGGAACTTCCTCAGCTGGATGATGTCGGAGGACGCCCAGGTCGGCGTGCTCGCCAAGGACCAGGACGTCGTCTCGCGCTCGGACCTCGCCGAGAACGAGTACGCCGCGAAGGACCCGCGCCTGGTGACGATCAACAAGGTCGCGAGCCAGGGCGACACCCCGGTGGCCCTGAACTTCCAGCAGGCGTTCAACGCACCCGGCAGCCCGTGGGTCACGCTCGTGCGCAACGCGGTGCTGAACGGCAAGGACACCGTCGACGCCGACAACGACGCGATCACGCAGATCCTGCAGCAGTGAGAGGTGAGGGGGTGGGATGCCGCGGCATCCCACCCCCTCATCCGCCCCGCCCCGTCGACCCCGAGGACTCCCATGACCATCACCGCATCACCGCCGCGGCGCGCGCGACGATCACCGCGCGCACGGCGCGACGCCTGGCGCGGCTGGGGCTACGCCGCCCCGACCGCCGCATTCGTCCTGTTCGTGTTCATCCTGCCGCTGCTGCTCGTTCTGCAGATGTCGGGGTCGGACTGGCCGCTGCTCGGCGGCAATCAGGGCTGGAACGTGCCCGACAACTTCGTCGATGCGGCCACGCACCGCCTGTTCTGGAACTCGATCGGCTTCACGCTCGTCTACACCGTCATCACGACCGTGCTGCTGATCGGACTGGGGCTCGGGCTCGCCCTGCTCGTGCAGGAATCGACCCGGTGGAAGTCGCTGCTGCGCACCGCATTCCTCATTCCGAGCGCATTGGGCCTGGCTTCGGCATCCCTCCTCTTCTATGTCATCTACTCGCCGTACGCGGGCCCGTTCGCCGACCTCATGAAGGACTGGGGCTTCACGTTCCTCGGCAGTCCGCAGGGCGCCCTGTTCTCGACGGTGTTCCTCATCGTCTGGCGCTACGCGGGCTTCTACATGCTGCTCATGCTCGTGGGCCTGCAGGGCATTCCCGACGACGTCTACGAGGCGGCCCGCATCGACGGTGCGAGCAGGTGGCAGACCTTCCGTGACATCACCGTGCCGCTGCTGCGCCCGACCTTCGCGCTGACCACCGTGATGTGCGTCACCGGGTCGCTGCTGGCGTTCGAGCAGTTCTACATCCTCACCAAGGGCGGCCCCGACAACAGCACGATGACGGTGGTGCAGCTCATCTACAACGTGGCCTTCCAGGGGCAGAACGACCTCGGCGTCGCGGCGGCCCTCTCGGTGATCGTGCTGGCCGCCCTGATCGTGATCAACATCTTCCAGCTGCGCGCGTTCCGGCGCCCCGACGAGAGCTGAGCCATGGCCACGCAGACCTTCACCGCCACCGACGTGCTGCGCGTCGAGGCGCCGCACCAGCGCCCGACACGCTCGGCCGGCGCCCGCATCGCCGCCGGCATTCCCTTCTGGGTGCTGACCACGGCGCTGGCGATCATCTTCCTGTACCCGCTCATCTGGACCGCCGTCTCGTCGGTCGCTCCCAAGGCCGGCACCAGCCAGGTCGACGGCTGGGGGCTGGGCAACTATGCCGCGCTCGCGCACTACCAGGCCGGCATCTGGGTATACCTGTTCAACTCGCTGTTCGTGTCGCTGCTGACGGTGCTGCTCACGCTCGTGGTCTCGCTCCTGGGCGGCTACGCGTTCGCGCGCTTCGCCTTCCCCGGCAAGAACATGCTGTTCCTGGTGACGCTCGCGATCCTCATGGTGCCGTACGCGACGCTGCTGATCCCGCTGTACGTGATCCTCAACGCGGGGGGCCTGTCGAACTCGCTCGTGGGCGTCGCGATCGTGCTGACGATGTTCCAGCTGCCGTTCTCGACGTTCATGATGCGCATCTCGTTCGAGTCGATCCCGCGCGAGCTCGACGAGGCCGCGATGGTCGACGGCTGCTCGACCTTCGGCGCCCTGCGGCGGGTGCTGCTGCCGGCGGTCAAGCCGGGCCTGGTCACCGTCGGCCTGTTCGCGTTCCTGGCCGCGTGGAACGACTTCATGGCCCCGCTGATCCTCATCACCGACACGAACCGGATGACGCTGCCGCTGGCGGTCGCGAACCTGCGCGTGCAGGTGCAGGGCGTGATCGACTACGGCGCCACCGAGGCCGGCGTGGTCGTGCTCGCCCTGCCGTGCATCCTGCTCTTCCTCCTCCTCCAACGTCACTACGTGCGCGGCTTCATGTCGGGCGCCTTCAAAGGATGACCATGCCTGCTTCCCCCGTCGTTCCCTCCGTCAGCACCCTGCGCCCGCTCGGCCAGAGCGAGGTGCGCATCACCGGCGGCTTCTGGGCGCAGCGCCAGCAGGTCAACGCGCGCGGCACGCTCGCGCACATCGGCGCACGCCTCGAGTCCGAGGGCTGGCTGCCCAACTTCGACCTCGCCGCGCAGGGCCGTCTGCCCGAGGGGCGCCGCGGTCGCGAGTTCGCCGACTCCGAGGTCTACAAGTACCTCGAGGCGCTCGCGTGGGAGCTCGGGCGCACCGGCGACGCCGCCCTCGAACAGCGCTTCCGTGCCACCATCGCGCGCGTCGCGGCCGCGCAGGAACCCGACGGCTACCTCAGCACGGAGTTCGGCCGCCCCGGGCAGAGGCCTCGCTGGTCGGACCTGGCCTGGGGGCACGAGCTGTACTGCCTCGGCCATCTGTTCCAGGCGGCGGTGGCCCGACACCGCACCGCGCCGGGCGCCGACGATGGCCTCGTCGAGATCGCCCGTCGCGCCGCCGATCTGGTCTGCGCGACGTTCGGAGCCGACGGCGACCAGGGCGTGTGCGGACACCCGGAGGTCGAAGTCGCCCTCGTCGAGCTCGGCCGGGCCCTCGACGTGCCCGCCTACATCGATCAGGCAGCGCTCTTCGTCGAGCGCCGCGGGCACGGCGGGCTCGGCGACATCGAATGGGGTCGCGGCTATTTCCAGGACGACGTGCCGGTCCGCGACGCGACCGTGCTGCGCGGCCACGCGGTGCGCGCGAACTATCTGGCCGCGGGTGCCGCCGACGTCGCCGCCGAACGCGGCGACGCGGAGCTTCTCGACGCCCTGCGCACGCAGTGGGAGACCACGATCGCCCGCCGCACCTACCTCACCGGCGGGCAGGGCTCGCACCACCAGGACGAGGCGTTCGGCGAGGACTGGGAGCTGCCGAACGACCGCGCCTACTCCGAGACGTGCGCGGGCGTGGGCTCGATCATGTTTTCGTGGCGGATGCTGCTGGCCACCGCCGACGCCCGCTACGCCGATCTCGTCGAGCGCACGCTCTACAACGTCGTGGCCACCTCGCCGTCCGACGACGGCTGCGCCTTCTTCTACGCGAACCCCCTGCACCAGCGCGTGCCCGGAGCCGTACCCGACCCCGACGAGACCTCGGCGCGCGCGTCGTCGTCGCTGCGGGCGCCCTGGTTCGAGGTCTCCTGCTGCCCGCCGAACGTCGCCCGTACCCTGGCCAGCCTCGACGCGTACGTCGCGACGGCCACGGATGACGGCATCCAGCTCCATCAGTACGCGCCGTGCACGATCCGCACGACGCTGCCCACGGGCGCCGAGATCGCGCTCGACGTGCAGACCGACTACCCCGCCGACGGACGGGTGCGCATCGAGATCGGGGCCGACGCCGAGTTCGACCTGTCGCTGCGGGTGCCCGCATGGGCCGAGGGCGCGAGCGTGCAGGTGGCGGGAGTGGTGGATGCCGCGGCCCCCGGCGTGCACCGGGTCCGGCGCGTGTTCCGCCGCGGCGACGTCGTCGAGCTGACCCTGCCGGTGGCTCCCCGTGTCACCCGGCCCGATCCGCGCATCGACGCCGCCCGCGGCTGCATCGCCGTCGAGCGCGGGCCCGAGGTCTTCGCGCTCGAATCGGTCGACCTCGCCGGGTTCGACGACGTCGCCGACGCCGTGGCCGGCGCGAGCCCGGTCGAGCACGACGGACGCGTGTGGCTGCCGATCGCCCGACGCGCCGAGCGCGGCGACGGATGGCCGTACGCGCGCACGGCGGGCGCGGCATCCCCCGCCCCCGTCGAGACGCCGCTCGTGCCCTATCACTCGTGGGGCAACCGTGGACCGTCGACGATGCGGGTGTGGATCCCGACGGCGTGAGAGGAGACTGACATCATGCGCATCGCCGTCACGGGTTCATCGGGCAAGCTGGGTTCGGTCGTCGCGCGCGAGCTGCGCGCGGCAGGCCACCGGGTGATCGGGCTGGATGCCGCGGGCACCCGCGGCCCCGACTTCGTCGAGGTGCAGCTCACCGACTACGGGCAGGTCGTCGACGCACTCACCGCCGTCGGCGACCGGCACGACGGCGTCGATGCGCTGGTGCATCTGGCGGCGATCCCGGCACCCGGGATCCGCAGCGACGTCGCGACGTTCCACAACAACATGATCGCGACGTTCAACGCGTTCTGGGCGGCGACCCGGCTCGGTATCCGCCGCATCGTGTACGCATCGAGCGAGACCGTGCTCGGGCTGCCGTTCGACGTTCCGCCGCCGTACGTGCCGGTCGACGAGGAGTATCCGCCGCGGCCCGAGTCGGTGTACTCGCTGGTGAAGGTGCTCGAGGAGCGGATGGCGACCGAGCTCGTGCGGTGGTCGCGCGAGCGTGGCGAGGGCCCCGAGCTGTCGATCACGGCGCTGCGCTTCTCGAACGTGATGTGGCCCGAGGACTATGCGGCCTTCCCGTCGTTCGACGACGACCCGCTGCTGCGCAAGTGGAACCTGTGGGGCTACGTCGACGCACGCGACGGGGCGCAGGCCGTGCAGTGCGCGCTCGCGAAGGCCGCGCCGGGCTTCGACCGGTTCATCGTGGCCGCCGCCGACACCGTCATGTCGCGCACGAACGCCGAGCTGCTCGACGCCGTCTTCCCCGACGTGCCGCGGCACGAGCCGATCGGCGACCACGACACCCTGCTGTCGATCGACAAGGCGCGCCGGCTGCTGGGCTACGCGCCGCGCTTCTCGTGGCGGGATGCCGTGGGCTGACCCGCACCGCGCCGAGCGGGCTCGCCGATAGTCTTTCGCGTGGACGCGCTCGGGCGCGACATCGACCGACGGAGGGCGAGGGATGCGGATCCGCGAGCTGATCGACACGCTCGGCGACCTGCTCGAGGCGACGGTCGCGTCGGCTGCCGCGCTCGACCGCGAACCGCTGCGCATCGTCGTGCCGGAGGACCCGTCCGACGTGCTCGACGGAGACCTCGCCGTCCTCCCCCCGTTGCCCGGCGATGCGGCGAGCCCGCGCATCGATGAGATCCGTGCCCTCGCCGCGCAGGGGGCGGCCGCGGTGGTCGTGAAAGGCACGCCGTCCGTCGCCCGATCCCTCACGTCCGTCGAGATCGGCGACGACGTCGCGGTGCTCGTCCTGAGCCGGGACGCCGCCTGGCAGGCCGCGTTCCAGCGCATCTCGACCGCGTTCGACGGTGGCGGAGCCGGGGCCGGCGACGACTTCGTCGGCGACCTCTTCGCTCTCGCCGAGGCGACGTCGATGGCGCTCCGCGGCGCCGTCGCGATCATGAACGACTACATGCAGATCGTCGCGTACTCGTCTCAGCCCGGCCAGCCCACGGATCAGACCCGACGCGACGGCATCCTGGGCCGCCGGGTGCCGGCCGCCATGGTGTCGTCGCACATCGCGGTGCGAACCTGGCCGGCGGGCACGGTGCGCCGTGACAAGACGCCGGGCAATCTCCCCCGGCTCGTCGCGCCCGTGCGGGTCGGCGACAAGTACCTGGGGTCCATCTGGGTGATCCTGCCGTCCGACGAGATCACCGATGACATGCGATCGGCGCTGGCCGCCTCCGCCCGGGTCGCGGCCGTCCACCTGATGCGGTACTCGTCGACCCGGTCGTCGGGCGCGTGGCGGGTCAACCAGTCGTTCATCCGGGGCCGCCTGCTCGGTCTGCCCGCGCACACGGCAGGCGCCCGGCCTTCCGTCATCGTGCTCGCCGCCCTGCCCTGCGGGGACATGGCCGCCGAGGAGGAGCTGCTGCGCGAGCAGCTCGCGTCGATCGTGAGCCTGACGGTCGCCGGCTGGGAGGGCGGCGGCTGCACGATCATCGACGATGTCGTGTACGCGCTTCTTCCGGTCGATGCGGCATCTCCCGTCGACGCCGGATCTCTGGCCGATGCGGTCATCCGACGTGCGCAGGAGAGTCTGCATCAGGATGTCGCGATCGGGCTCAGCGCGCCCGTCGACGACGCCCCCACGGCGCGAGAACAGAGCCTCGCGGCCGCGGGATGGCAGCGGGCGCGGGGCGCGGGCCGCGCCGACTTCCCGAAGGTGCAGACGGAGCTCTGGCTCGACGGCGTGGGCGCCGCGATGTCGGCCGCGGGCGCGTCGCCGTCGATCGGCGCCGAGCTCACCGCGTACGACGCCGAGCACGGCACCGAGTACGCCGCCAGCGTGCTCTCGTATCTCGAGCACAGCGAGAACGTGGCCGCCGCCGCGGCAGAGCTGCGCCTGCACCCGAACTCGCTGCGCTATCGCCTGCGGCGCGCGACCGAGCTCTTCGACATCGACCTCACCCGACCCGACGGTCGCCTCGCGGCCTGGCTCTCCCTGCGCCTCCACCGCCGGTGACACTCGCTCTTGTCGGGATGTGAGGCCGGAGACCGGGTTTTCCTCACATCCTGACGTTGAGCGACCCACTGCCCGGACCGCAGACTCGTGGACGACCAGCCCGAAGCCCGGATGCGCGATGCCGCGCACCCGATGACCCGATCAAGGGAGATCACATGTCGTCCAGCCAGACCACACCCGGCGCGCTCACGCCGACGGGCACCATCTCGACACCGAAGGATCGCCGCCGCGTCGCCTTCGCCACCGTCGTCGGCACCACGGTGGAGTGGTACGACTTCTTCATCTACGCACAGGCCGCCGGCCTCGTCTTCGCGACGGTCTTCTTCGGGCCCCTCGACAAGGACTTCCCCGGCCTCGCGCAGATCATCTCGTTCGTCACCGTCGGCATCAGCTTCCTCTTCCGACCACTCGGCGCCTTCCTCGCGGGACACTTCGGCGACCGGATCGGGCGCCGCCCGATGCTCGTGCTCACGCTGATCCTCATGGGCATCGCGACCACGCTCGTCGGCGCTCTGCCCACGTACGCGAAGATCGGCGTGGCGGCCCCCATCCTGCTGATCCTGCTCCGTGTGCTCCAGGGCATCTCGGCGGGCGGCGAGTGGGGCGGTGCCGTGCTCATGGCCGTCGAGCACGCACCGAAGAAGCGCCGTGGACTCTTCGGCGCCATGCCCCAGATCGGCGTGCCGATCGGACTGCTGCTGGCCAGCGGCGTGAACGCCATCATGGCCCTCGTCGCCCCCGGTGATGCCTTCCTCTCATGGGGCTGGCGTATTCCGTTCTTCTTCAGCATCGTGCTGGTGATCGTCGGGTACTGGGTCCGCCGTCGCGTCGAGGAGAGCCCTGTCTTCGAGGAGATCGCCCAGCGCAAGGAGCAGGTGTCGGTGCCCGTCGCCCGCCTGTTCGCGCGCTTCACTCCCCTCGTGTTCCTGGCGGCGCTGGTCTTCGTCGGCAACAACGCCGTCGGCTACATGACCACGGGCGGCTACATCCAGGGCTACGCGACGAACCCCGACGGCCCGCTGGGCTTCGACCGCGGACCGGTCCTGTGGGCGGTCGCCGCCTCGGCGATCAGCTGGCTGGTCGCGACCTTCGGCGCCGGCGTGCTCTCCGACCTGATTGGTCGGCGCACCACCTTCATCATCGGGTGGATCGTCCAGGGCGTGTTCATCGCCGTACTGTTCCCGCTCGTGAACTCCGGCAGCCTCGCGCTGCTCACGCTCGGTCTCGTCCTCCTCGCTCTCGGTCTCGGCCTCACCTACGGCGCGCAGTCCTCCTGGTATGCGGAGCTGTTCCCCGCCTCGGTCCGCTACTCGGGCGTGTCGATCGCGTACGCGATCGGGTCGATCCTCGGCGGCGCCTTCGCCCCGACGATCGCGCAGTGGATCCAGACGACCACGGGCGACTCCACGAACGTCATGTGGTATCTCCTGATGGTCACCGCCGTCTCCCTCGTCGTCACACTGCTGCTGCGCGAGCGCAAGGGCATCGATCTGAGCCCCGCCAACGAGGCGGAGCAGGAGCGCGGCATCTACATCTGGCAGCGATGAACGAGTGAAGGACGACGGAAGGATGCCTGTGAACCGGCCTCTGCACACGAGCGACGACAACGGAACCCGCATCGCGGCGATCGATGACCTGCGAGCGACGCTCGGAGAGCGACTGATCGACGAGACGGAGGCGATCCTCCCCTACGTCGCCGATGCCTCGCGGGCAGAGCCTGCGGGCCTCCCCGTCGCCGTCGTGCGGGCGGGTTCCACGGCGGATGTGTCGGCCGCACTCGCCTGGGCGAGCAGACATCGGGTCCCCGTGTCCGTGCGCGGTGCGGGCACGGGGCTCTCCGGAGGCGCGGTCGCCTACGACCGCGGCCTGGTGATCTCATTGGACGGGATGGATCGGATCCTGGCCATCGACCCCGTCAACCGCCTCGCCGACGTAGAGCCGGGCGTGGTCACGGCAGAGCTCGACGCCGCCGCGCGCGAGCACGGGCTCTTCTTCGCCCCCGACCCGGCGAGCGCCCGCCAGTCAACGATCGGCGGCAACATCGCGACGAACGCCGGGGGTCTGCGCTGCATCTCCCACGGTGTGACCCGCGACGCCGTCGCGGCCCTCGAGGTGGTCCTCGCCGACGGCCGGGTCATCCAGACCGGTGCGCGGACGCGCAAGAACGTCGCCGGCTACGACCTGACCGGACTGTTCGTGGGGTCGGAGGGCACGCTCGGCGTCATCACCCGTGCGACGGTCATCCTCGAACCGGTCGCACCCGGCATCCCGCGCACCTTCCGCGCCAGCTTCGACGACCTCGTCGCCGCCGGGCAGGCGGTGACCGACATCGTCTCCTCCGCGACGAGGCCGGAGGTGCTCGAGCTGCTCGACGCGGCCAGCGTCGAGATCATCGAGCAGTTCCATCCGAGCGGTCTCCCGCTGCCGCGTGCGGCGCTGCTGGTCGGGCAGACGGTGGGAGAGGATGCCGCGGCCCAGGCCGAGCGACTGCTGGGCATCTGCCGATCCCACGGTGCCGTCGAGGCCGTCGCGACCGACGGGGACGAGCTGCTCGAGGCGCGGCGCCTGGCGAACCCCGCGCTCACCGCGCGAGGTCTGCGCGTATCGTGCGACGTGGGCGTCCCGATCGGCGAGCTCGCGGCGGTGTTCGCGGGGATCAGCGAGATCGGGCGGCGCCACGGTCGGCGCATCAGCACGGTCGCCCATGCCGGCGACGGCAACCTGCACCCCACGGTCGAGGCCGGAGACACCCCCGACGAGCACCGGGCCGCCGAAGCCGTCATCGACGACATCACCCGCCTCGCCCTCGCACACCGGGGCACGATCACCGGCGAGCACGGCATCGGCTCGGTGAAGCGTCACGAGCTCGGCTGGCAACTGGATGCGGCATCCCTCGACGTTCACCGCACCCTCAAGGCCGCACTCGACCCGCACGGCATCCTCACGCCGGGCCGCGCGATCTGACCCGCACCGGAGAGCACGGGAGTGGCCGTGAGCTTGCGCTCCGCCCCGATCTCGCGCGTGTGCGCGGGCGCCGCGCCGACGGTAGAAGTCAGCCGATCACGCGCCGCACGAAGTCGTTGCGGAAGCGCCCCTCGGGGTCGTATCGATCGGCGAGCGCGCGGAAGTCGCCCAGCCGCGGATACATCGCCTGCGCATCAAGACCGGAGAACACCTTGCCCCAGTGCGGCCGGGCGCCCAGCGGATACAGCACCTCCTCGAGCGCCGGCAGCACGGCCGCCACGCCCTCGTTGTCGCGCACCCAGGTGAAATGCAGGCCGATCACGTCGGTCGCGTACGCGGTCGACAGCCACAGGTCGTCGGCTGCCACCGAGCGGATCTCGGTGATCTGCAGCAGGCCGCGCAGCCGCGGGCCGAGCCCGCGTACGGCCTCGATCGCCGCGACGGCCCGCGCACGGGGCACGAGGTACTCCGACTGGATCTCGGCGCCGGCGGACGGCGTGAACGCGTAGCGGAAGTGCGCGAGCCGCTCGCTCCACGGGCCCTCGACGCCCACCTGCTCGGTGACGTTGCGCACGTCCATGCCCGCGATCATGTGTCGCGGGGCGGTCTCGGCGACCGCGCCGAAGAAGTCGTCGCCCACCCGCGCGGGCTCATCGACACGCTCCTTGATCCACGCGAGCGACACCGTCGGCTCGTCCCAGAGCGTGAACAGCGACACGCTGTACGCGGACGCGAAGATCTCGTCGAGGCGGGCTGCCGCGGCATCCCACCCCAGTCCTGCGAACAGACGCTGCCGCACCGCGAAGGTCGGGACGATGTCGAGGGTGAGCGAGACCACCACGCCGAGCGCCCCGATCGCGACCACGGCGCCGTCGAACCCGGGGTCGCCCCGGCGCAGCTCGACGGTCTCGCCGGTGCCGGTCAGGAGACGGATGCCGCGAACCGCGGTCGCGAGGTTCCCGTTGCGGTCGCCCGACCCGTGCGTGGCCGTGGCGACGGCCCCGGCCACCGAGATGTGCGGCAGCGATGCGAGGTTGTGCAGCGCCCAGCCCTGCTCCTGCAGCGCGAGGGCGAGGTCGCCGTAGCGCACTCCCCCGCCGACGGTCACCGTCCGTGCGTCGGCGTCGACCTCGATCGACGTCGGCAGCCCGGCCGTGCTGATCAGGAGGTCGTCGGTGTCGGCGATGTCGTTGAACGAGTGCCGGCTGCCGATGACGCGCACCGCAGACGAACCGGTGACCAGCGCCGCCAGTTCGTCGAGGCCCCCCGGTTCGACGATGCGCGCTGCGCGATAGCGGTGGTTGCCGGCCCAGTTCGTCTGCTCGTGCACGCCCTCATCTTCCCATCGCGTCGATCGGCACTCAGCAGGCCGAGGCCTCGACGAGCACCCAGCCCCACGACAGCGGCGGCAGCGTGAACGTCAGCACGTCGCCGTCGAGCGCCGCACCGTCCAAGGCCGCCAGGCCGACGCGATCGGCGGCGTCCTCGGTGTTGCTGGCGAAGCGGTCGGCACCCTCCGGGATGGTCAGCACCTCCGCCTGCGCGACGCCGGTCGGCGCGAATCCGTGCAGGTTCACGGCGACCGAGGCTTCCTCGTCGAGCCCGCGGTTGGCGGCGAACACGGCGATGCGGCCGGTCTCGGCATCCCACGTCGCACTCGTGTCCACGACGTCGACGTCACCGAACCGCGCGGTCTCATAGGTGTCGGAACTCGTGCGCGCCGAGAGGATCTCGCCGCGCGCGAACTGCGACATGCGGGCGAACGGCCAGAAGATCGACTGCCGCCACGCGGGCCCGCCCTCTTCGCTGCGGATCGGGGCGATCACGTTCACGAGCTGCGCCTGGTTGGCGATCGCGACCCGGTCGCCGTGCCGCAGCAGCGAGTTCAGCAGCGTGCCGACGACCACGGCGTCGGTGACGTTGTACTCATCCTCGATGATGCGCGGGTGCTCCTGCCACACGCCCTTCGCCTCGATGGTGGCGGGCATGTCGTCGCCCTCGCGCGCCGACTGGTACCAGACGTTCCACTCGTCGAACGAGAGGTTGATGCGCTTGGTCGCCTTGCGCTGCGCGCGCACGGCGTCGGCGGTGGCCACGACCGACTCGATGAAGTGGTCCATGTCGACCGCCGAGGCGAGGAAGCTCGCGGCATCCCCGTCCTTCTCCTCGTAGTACGCGTGCAGCGAGATGTAGTCGGCGACGTCGTAGGTGTGCTCGAGAACCGTCCGCTCCCACTCGCCGAACGTCGGCATCGAGCTGCTCGAGCTGCCGCACACGACGAGCTCGATCGAGGGGTCGACCAGGCGCATGGCCTTGCCGGCCTCCTGGGCGAGCCGCCCGTACTCGTCGGCGGTCTTGTGGCCGATCTGCCAGGGACCGTCCATCTCGTTGCCCAGGCACCAGAGCTTGATGTCGAAGGGCTCTTCCGCCCCGTTGGCGCGGCGCAGGTCGCTGAGGCCGGTGCCCCCGGGGTGGTTCGCGTACTCGACGAGCTGTCGCGCGGCATCCACGCCACGGGTGCCGAGGTTCACGGCCTCCATGATCTCCACGTCGGCCTTGCGCGCCCAGCCGACGAACTCGTGCAGCCCGAACGCGTTCGTCTCGACGGTGTGCCACGCGCCGTCGAGACGGCGGGGGCGGGATGCCGCGGGCCCGACGCCGTCCTCCCAGTCATAGCCCGAGACGAAGTTTCCGCCGGGATACCGGACGACGCTCACGCCCATCTCAGCAGTGAGATCGAGCACGTCCTGGCGGTAGCCGTTCTCGTCGGCGGTGGGGTGTCCGGGCTCGTAGATGCCCGTGTACACGCATCGACCCATGTGCTCGACGAACGAGCCGAACAGGCGACGGGGCACGGGGCCGACGGTGAAGTCACGGTCGAGGGTGACGGTTGCGCGAGTCATGGCAGACATTATTACATCGTTGAACTGACAGTACGCAAGGGGCACTGCGAAGAGACCGCGCACGACGCACCCGAAGACACGATTCGGTTTCAACGTTTACATCGCGCCGGACCGGGTGCTAGCTTTACCACGTTGAAATGCCCCGCTCATCGTCGACGAGGAGGTCATCGATCACCATGGACCAAAGACCAGCAACACTCTCCCGCCGCGGTTTCCTGACCGCGGCCATGGGAGCCGCTGCCGTCCCGCTGCTCGCCGGCTGCTCGTCGCCGGTGAGCGCCGGGCTGTTCGGCACCCGGCTCTCACCCGAGACGCTCGTCTACTGGAACCTCTTCGGCGGTGGCGACGGCACCCGCATGGAGGCGATGGAAGACGGCTATCGCAAGATCTACGGTGCGAACTCGCTGCAGGCGACGACCTTCGCCTGGGGCAACCCGTACTACACGAAGGTGACGCTGGCCACCGTCGGCAACCGGCCGCCTGACGTCGCCGTCGCGCACCTCACCCGCGCGAAGCCGCTCTGGGACGGCGGACTGCTCGAGGCGATCACCGAGGCGGACCTCGCCGCCGTGGGCCTGAGCACCTCCGACTTCAACCCGCGCCCGTGGCAGGCGCAGATCACCGACGGCAAGAACATCGCGGTGCCGCTGGACACCCACCCGCTCGTCATGTTCTTCAACACCGACGTCTGCAAGAAGGCCGGCCTGCTCGACGGGTCGGGCAATCTGGTGCCGCTCGACGACATGGACACGTTCGAGGCCGCCCTGGCCGCCATCAGCAAGGTGACCGGGGGCCCGGCGATGACCATCGCCAACGTCGGCGGCGAGACGGCGACGCCGTGGCGCGTGTTCTGGACGTTCTACAACCAGCACAAGGGCGCCTCGCCGTTCCTCTCCGACAACGGCTCGCGGCTGACCGTCGACGAAGACATCTTCATGGACGTCAACGACCGCCTGCAGAAGTGGGTGAAGCAGGGGTGGGTGAACAAGGCGCTCGACTATGCGACCGCCGAGTCGTACCTCTTCACCGGAAAAGCGGGCCTCTACCTCGAGGGCGAATGGGAGATCACCACCGCGCAGTCGGTCAAGGGCTTCGAGTTCGGCATCGTCCCGCTGCCCACGCTGTACGACACGCCGGCTTCGCAGGCCGACTCGCACACGTTCATCCTGCCGCGCAAGAACCGCACCGATGAGCAGCGCCTGCAGGCGATGAAGTTCATCAAGGCGATGCTCGACCAGTCGATGACCTGGGCCAAGGGCGGCCACGTGCCGGCATATCTGCCGGTGGCCGAGAGCGCCGAGTACAAGGCGCTCGAGCCGCAGTCGCGGTACGCGTCGGCGGCCGAGCACGCCGTCTACGACGACGCCGCCTGGTACGGCGGCTCGGGGTCGACCTTCGAGGGCATCGTCGGCGCGCAGCTGGGCCTGATCCAGCAGCTCGCCAGCACCCCGAAGCAGGCCCTGTCCGCCATCAAGACCCAGCTGCGGGTGTACCTGAACACCCCGAGCCCGCTCTGAATCGACTCCGGAGGGACAACGACGTGACCACCACAACTCTCACCGTGCCGCGCAGCGGGCGCAGTCGCCTCACCGCGCATCCCCGTGCGATCCGCGATACACGATCGGCCTGGCTGTTCATCGCCCCGTTCGGGATCTTCTACCTGGCGTTCCTGCTGGGCCCGACGATCTACATGTTCATCATGAGCTTCTTCAACACGTCGACGGTGCGCACCGGCCTCGGCTCGTTCGCGGGGTTCGCGAACTACGCCGAGATGCTCACCCGCGCCGACTTCTGGAGCTCGCTGTGGCACACGCTGCAGTTCACGATCTACACGACGCCGCCGCTCGTGATCATCGCCTTCGTGTTCGCGGTGCTCACGAACCGGATGCGGCACGCGCAGTGGTTCTACCGCCTCGCGTTCTTCCTGCCGTTCATCCTGCCGTCGGCGACCATCTCGCTGATCTGGGTGTTCATCTTCACCCCGTCGACGGGTCTGTGGGCCCTCGCACAGGAGGCCCTCGGGATGACACCGGGCTCCGGCGTCCTCTCCAGCCCGAACACCGCGATGATCGGCATCGCGATCGCCACGCTCTGGTGGACCCTCGGCTTCAACTACGTGCTGTATCTCGCCGGCCTCCAGGAGATCCCGCGTGAGCTGTACGAGGCGGCGGCCGTGGACGGCGCGACCCCGTGGCAGCAGATCTGGAGCGTCACGGTCCCCATGCTGAGCCGCACGACGACGCTCGTCCTGCTGCTGCAGATCATCGCGAGCCTGAAGATCTTCGACCAGGTCTACCTGATGACCGGCGGCGGGCCGGGCATCTCGACGCAGGTCTCGCTGCAGCTGATCACCGGCACGGCGTTCACCGACAACCGGGTCGGTGCGGCCAGTGCCGCCAGCGTGCTGCTGTTCATCGTCATCATCGTGATCGCGGTGATCCGGCAGGTCGCCGATCGCGCCGCCGCACGGAAGGAGTTCTGAGATGACCACGGTCACCGCACGGCGCCGCACGGCGTCCCCTGTCTCCTCCGCGGCGCCGTCCCGGCGTCCGCACCGCCCCGTCGACTCACGCACCTTCAACATCGTCGCGGCGATCGTGCTGGTGGTCTTCGCGATCATCTGGCTGATCCCCAGCCTGTTCGCGCTGAAGACGTCGCTCACCGACAACGGCGTCGCGGCCACCGGTGCGAGCGAGATCCTGAAGAACTGGAACCTGACGCTCTACTCCTACTCGACCCTGCTCGGGCAGAACGACATCTGGAACTGGTACACGGCCAGCGCGATCACCTCGGTGATCACGGCGGCGCTCACGGTGCTGTTCGCCTCGATGGCCGCCTTCGCGCTCTCGCGCCTGCGGTTCCGCGGATCGAACCTCGTGCTGCTGCTGATCATCCTGGGCATCATGATCCCGACGCAGGTGCTCATCGTGCCGATCTTCCAGCTGCTGAACTGGATGAACCTGCTGAACACCTACTGGTCGGTGATCTTCCCGCAGGTGCCCGCGGTGATCGCGGTGTTCATCTTCAAGCAGTTCTTCGACGGCATCCCCCGCGAACTCGAAGAGGCCGCGCGCATCGACGGCGCCAGCCAGTGGCGCATCTACTGGTCGGTGATCATGCCGCTGTCGCGGCCGGTGATCGCGGCGGTCACGATCCTCACGTTCGTGGGCGTCTGGAACAACCTGCTGCTGCCCCTGTTCGTGCTGTCGAACCCCGATCTGATGACGATCCCGGTGGGACTCGCGACCGTCCAGGGCAGCTTCGGGCAGAGGTACGCCGACATCCAGGCCGGCGCGATCCTTGCGGCGCTGCCGCTCGTGATCCTCTACCTGATCTTCCAGCGGCAGATCGTGGAGGGCGTCACCGGCAGCGGCCTGAAGGGCTGAGACCGCCCGCCCCGCGAGAGCACGCGGCAGCCTGATCCGTCAGCGCTGCCGCGTGCTCTCGCGTTGCACGATGCGGTACGGCACCGTCACGACCCGCGCGGGTGCGGTGCGCTCGGCGATGCGCGCGGAGAGCATCTCGAGGGCCTGCGCGGCGAACTCGAGCTTGTCGAACGAGACCGTGGTCAGCGGCGGAGCGGCGAACTCGCCGTGTGCGACATCGTCGAAGCCCGCGATCGAGACGTCGTCGGGGACGCGGATGCCGCGGCGCCACAGCTCGCTCATCACACCGATGGCGAGCGTGTCGGTGAAGCAGAAGAATGCGTCGGGCAGCGGCTCGCGATCGAGGAACGCCGCGACGGCCGCCGCGCCGCCGCGCGCCGTCCAGTCGTCGCAGGCGATCTCGAGCACCGGGTCGGCGGTGAGCCCCGCGTCGGCGAGGGCGCGCCGATACCCCCGCGTGCGGAGAATCGAGGTGAAGGTGTTGGTCTGCAGCGCCGCGCCGACGACCGCGATGCGCCGGTGACCGGTCTGCGCGAGCAGCGTGGTCATGTCGTACGCCGCGGCGTCAGGGTCCACCGCGACCTGGTCGAGGCGATTCTGCGGCACCTCGCCGATGAGCACCGCGGCCGGAGTCTGGCGCGGATCGCGCGGCAGCTCGAACTCGTCGGCGACGGTCGGGTTGAGCACGACGCCGTCGACCATGCGCGCGCGGGCGCGCGAGAGCAGCGTCGCCTCGCGCTCGGGGCGTGCGCCGGTCTCTTCGATCTGCACCGCCCACCCGTGCTCGTGCGCGGCCTCGACGAACGCGTGGGCCGTCTCGGCCGAGTACGCGGTCGCCAGGTCGGGCAGGGCCAGCGCGATCACGCCCGAGCGGCCGTTGCGCAGTCCGCGCGCGCTCAGGTTCGGCACGTAGTCGAGCTCGGCGAGGGCCGCCTCGACGCGCGCGCGGGTCTCCGGACGGACCACCGCGCTGCCGTTGATCACGTTCGAGACGGTCTTCGCCGACACGCCGGCCTTCGCCGCGACATCCTTGAGCGTTGCGCGCATCCCACCCCCTGCCGCGTTCAGCCTAGTCGCGCGACCGTGGCCGCACATCGCACGGAACACCCCATCGCCCCCGGTGCGATTCCGCTCTAGGGTGGGCGTCGTGGCATCCGTTCCGCTGACGATCCGGGCCGACGACGACCCCGGCACGGCACTGCTGTACGTCACTGCAGCGGTCGACGGCGTCGAGCACGAGTTCCTGCTCGACACCGGCGCGTCGCGCAGTCGTCTGCTCCGCAGCGCGCAGACCGAGCGCTGGGCGGTCGACGCGCCCGACCCCGAGTCGCGCGGCGTGTTCGGGTCGACGGCGACCGGGCCGCAGGCGCGCGTGCCCGAGATCGCCCTCGGCCCGATCGTCGCGCACGACGTGGTGGTCGACGTCGCCGACGACGGTCCCGCGATCCTCGGGCTCGACGTGCTGGCCGGGCACCGCATCGGCGTGCGCCTGTCGGCACGTGCCCTGCAGATCGACGAGCGGGCGGCGATCGACCGGTGGCGTCCGCTGCGGCGCTCGTCGCGCGGGCATCCCCTGCTGGAGGTGATGTGGGATGCCGCGACCGCCGTCGCCGTCTGGGACACCGGTTCCTCCACCACCGTGATCGACGCCGACTTCGCCCGCGCCTTCCCTGGTGTGTTCCCGGTCACCGGCACGACGAGCGGCGTCGACGCGAACGGCCGCGAGGGGTCGGCCGGCACGGCGCGTGTCTCACCGTGCCGCATCGGCGAGCGCGGCTTCGCCGTCTCGACGGCGGCCACCGTGCCGCTCGCGGGACTCGCCCGCGAGGGCGACCCCGCCTTCACGATGATCATCGGGTACCCGCTCATCACCCAGGCCGACTGGGTGTTCGACCTCCGCGCGCGGATGTGGGGCTATCTCGACCGGGTCTGACCGGGTCTGACTGTGTCTGGCCCTGCCCGGCCGGGCCTGATCGCGCCCGGCCCGCTCAGCGCGCGGCCAGCACCGCGTCGACGACGAGGTCGGGGTCGGCGTGCGGATTGGCCGCCACCGACCGCAGCCACACTTCATCGTGCACAGTCGTCGTGCTGACCCATGCGCCGTCGACCCCGTCGCGCACCGCCGCATTGTCGACACCGCGCACGCGCCACACGACGACGCCGGTCTCGGGCGGTGCGAACAGCTCGAGCGCGGGTTCGGCGGCGATGCGGGCGGCCAGCCGCTCCGCCAGCGCCATGTCGGCATCGATGCGTGCACGCAGGCCGTCGCGCCCCCAGGCCAGCAGCGTCGCCGCCAGGGGCAGCGCCGCGGCCCCGTGCGACCCGAGCAGCCCGACGTTCGGGGCGACCAGGTATCCCCCGCCGATGCTGATCGCGGCATGGGCGCGCTCGGCGTCGGCGAACAGCACGAGGGCGCTCTCCTTGGGCTGGTAGAACCACTTGTGCGCCGAGACGGCGACCGAATCGGCCCGCTCGATGCCGTCGAGCACCGCTGCATGCGACGACAGGCGCAGCGGACCCGCCCACGCCGCGTCGACGTGCCGCCAGGCGGCGGTGGATGCCGCATCCAGCGGATCGACGGCCCCCGCAGCCGTCGTGCCCGCGGTGAGCACGACGATCGCGTCGGAGAGGTCGTCGGGCAATGCGTCGACGCGCATCCGCTCGCGCTCGTCGACCGGCACGGCGACGTACTCGAGGCCGAGGATGGCGGCGGCCTTCGCCACGCTCAGATGCGACACGGCCGAGGCGACCACCCGACGCGCACCGGTCAGCTCGCGCGCCGCCCACAGCGCGGTGAGATTGGCCACCGTCGACCCGGGCACGAGGTGGCCGCCGTCCATTCCGAACGAAGGCGCCAGCCATTCGATCACCCGGCGTTCGAGCAGCCGCGCGGCCGGGGCGCTGTCGGGATGCAGCAGGTTCTGGTTCATGGCCGCCGCCCACGCCGTCGCCGCCCACGTCATCCAGGGCGTCGGCGGGTCCATGTGCGCGAAGAAGCCGGGGTGGTCCAGCCGGGTCGGCCGGCGCAGAGCGGTCGCGGCGAGCACATCGAGGGCCGCGCTCCCTCCGACGCCGGCGTCGGGCCAGCGCTCGGGCAGGTCGAGGGGCGCCACCGGATCGCCGTGCGGGGTCCCGGGCTCCCGCTTCGCATCGATCAGCAGGCGCAGTGCGTGCGCCAGGCCCTCGTCGTCGGGGTCGAAGTCGGTCTCCAGGGGCATGTGTTCAGTAAAGCCCACCGGCCGCGCGTTCAGAGCTCAGCGCTTTCGTGGCCTTAAGCCGTCAGCGGGGCGCATACGGCCGATCTCGGCCCAGATCTGCGGAGTTCTGAACGCCGAACGAGTCGCAGCAGCACCCGCGCGGGCCGCGGCGCCCTCACTCTCGGCGTGGGCGCGTCGACTCGCGGATGATGAGCTTCGTCGCCAGCGGTTCCGCGGGTTCCAGGGGGGTCGGGCTCTCCAGCGTCGCGAGCACGCGTTCCATCGTCTGCGCGCCGAGCAGCGCGAAGTCCTGCCGCAGCGTGGTCAGCGGCGGCGACATGAACTCCGCCTCGGGGATGTCGTCGAAGCCGACCACGCTGACGTCTTCGGGCACGCGCAGGCCGCGACTGGTCAGCGCCGCGATGAGACCGAGCGCCATCTGGTCGTTCGCGGCGAAGACCGCGGTCGCTCCGGGGGCCACGGTCAGCCGCATCCCCGCCGCGTGTCCGCTGCGCGGCGACCAGTCGCCGTCCAGCCGCAGCCCGGGCGGGGCGTCGGCCGTGCGCAGCTCGGCCATCCACCCGCGCACGCGCTCGGCGGCGTCGGGGTTGCGCGCGGGCCCGGCGATGTGCGCGACGGTCTCGTAGCCGAGCCCGAGCAGGTGCCGCGTCGCCAGCCGCGCCCCGGCGTACTGGTCGATCGACAGCGACAGGGGCTGCGGCTCGGCGCCCGCGGCCACCACGACGACCGGGGTCGTCGCGTCGGTGCCGCGGGCGAACTCGGCGACGGCGACGTCGTTCGCGATCACGACGATGGCCTCGACGTTCTGCCGCAGCATCGCCTCGATCGCGTTGCGCACCGATGCCGCCTGCACGTCGGGCAGGTTGACGCTGACCACGGCGTAGCGCGCGTCGCGTGCCGCGTCGTTCACGCTGATCGCCAGCGTCGTCGGGCCGAAGTCGGCGGTGGCCGGCGTGATCAGCCCGATCGTGCGCGACCGCTTCGTGACAAGTGCCCGCGCGGCCTGCGACGGGCGGTAGCGCAGCTGGCGGATGGCCTCCTGCACCCGCTCGCGGGTGGCCGGCTTCACGCTCGGATGGTTGTTGATGACGCGCGACACCGTCTGGTGCGACACCCCCGCCAGCCGGGCGACGTCGAAGATGTTCGCGTTGCGCGGCGCCCGCGTGTCAGTCATCGTTCTCGGATCCTTGAGCGATGAGCGCCAGCAGCTGCTCGTCGCTCATACCAGCATTCTCCAGTACCGCGACGACTTCCCGGTCGCGCAGCACCACGATCCGATCCGACAGGCGCAGCACTTCGTCGAGCTCGCCCGAGATGAAGACCACCGACATGCCGTTCTCGGCGAACGACACGACGAGCCGCTGCACGTCGACCTTGGCCCCGACGTCGATGCCCCGCGTGGGCTCGTCGAGGATCAGCAGCCGCGGCGCCAGCGCCAGCCACCGCGCCAGCAGCACCTTCTGCTGGTTGCCGCCCGAGAGCGTGCCGGCCTTGGCCTCGGGATCGGCGGGCACGATGTGCAGCGCGTCGATGTAGCTCTCGGCGAGCTCCGTCTGACGCGCTCGCGACAGCGGCCGGAACCACCCGTTGTCGGCCTGCAGACCGATCAGGATGTTCTCGCGCACCGTCAGCTCGCCGATGATGCCCTCTGACTTGCGGTCCTCCGACGAGTAGACGACGCCGCGCCGGATCGCCCGGCGCGGCGAGCTCAGCGCAGCGCGCCGGCCCTCGATGTCGATGCTGCCGGTGTCGGCGCGGTCGACGCCCGAGAGCACCCGCGCGGCATCGGTCCGTCCCGACCCGAGCAGGCCCGCGAAGCCAATCACCTCGCCCTCGTCGATGCGCAGGTCGAACGGAGCGATGGCCCGCGACCGCCCCACTCCCCGCGCGTCGAGCACGGGCGCGGCATCCACCGCCGGTTCGATCTGGCTCGCCCGCTCGGCGATCTGCCCCAGCGACGACACCTCGCGCCCGAGCATCTTCTCGACGAGCTCGATGCGCAGCAGATCGGTGGTGAGGTATTCGCCCACGAGCCGCCCGTTGCGCAGCACCGTGATGCGGTCGGCGATCTCATACACCTGTTCGAGGAAGTGCGAGATGAACACGATGGCCACGCCGGCCTTGCGCAGCTTCCGCACCACGCGGAAGAGCTCGGCGACCTCGTCCTGATCGAGGCTCGACGTCGGCTCGTCGAGCACGAGCACGGTGGGCTCGGCCCGCACGGCCCGGGCGATCGCGACGAGCTGCTGCACCGCGGGCGGGTGACGGCGGAGGGGGGATGCCACGTCCAGCCGGATCCCGAGACGACCCAGGGCGTGGGCGGCCTCGTGCCGGGTGCGCTTCCAGTCGATGCCGCCGAAGCGACGCGGCTCGGCGCCCAGCATGATGTTCTCGGCCACCGAGAGGTTCGGCAGCAGCTCGATCTCCTGGTAGACCGCGCTCACGCCGTGCCGCGCGGCATCCCCCGGTCCCGCGAACGAGACGGGGGCGCCGCGCAGCCGCAGCTCGCCGGCGTCGGGCTGCAGCACACCGGTCAGGGCCTTGATCAGCGTCGACTTGCCGGCGCCGTTCTCGCCCATGATCGAGTGCACCTCGCCGGGGAACAGCCGCAGCCGCACGTCGTCGAGCGCCACCTGGCCCGCGTACTGCACGCGGATGCCGCTCGCCTCGAGTACGGGCACGTCCTCGCTGGTCACCGTCGGCCGTCCTCCACTGGGGTCGTGCCCCGCGCTCACCCGCCTCGGCGGGCCGACAGCGCGCGCTGGAACACCACGAACACGAGAAGCATGATCCCGATCACGATGTAGGTCCACCACGAGTCCACGCTCATGTAGGTGATCGCGATCTGGATGAGACCATACACGAGCACGCCGACCAGCGAACCGATCATGTAGCCGCTGCCGCCGGTGAGGATCGTGCCGCCGATGACGACCGCGGCGATCGCCTGCAGCTCCATACCCAGGCCCGCCAGCGGGTTGCCCGACTGCGTGTACGAGGCGAACAGCACGCCGCCGATGCCGGCGCAGGTGCCGCTGATCACGTAGACGAGGAACTTCGTGCGGTCGACGGCGAGCCCCATCAGCCGCGCCGACTGCTCACCGCCGCCCACCGCGTACACCGTGCGTCCGAAGCGGGTGTAGTGCAGCATCCACGTCGCCACCGCCACCATCACGAGCGCCAGCACGACGCCCGGCGTGACGTACCAGCCGCCCGCTCCCCAGCTCTCGCCGAGCAGCCAGTTCAGCGCGTCGTCCTTGATGGGCAGCGACTTCAGGCTCGTGACGTACGCGAGCCCGCGGGCGAGGAACATGCCTGCGAGCGACGCGATGAACGGCTGGATGTCGAACACGGCGACCATCACGCCGATGATGACGCCGATCACGGTGCCCGAGAGCACCATGATCGGCAGGACGATCACCGCCGGCAGGCCCGCGGCGAACAGCTGCGCCCCGAGCAGGCCGCTGAAGGCGATCACCGAGCCGACCGACAGGTCGATGCCGCCCGTGATGATCACGAACGTCATGCCGATGGCGAGCACGATCAGGTACGGGTTGTTGTCGAACAGTGCCGAGATGAGCCGCGGCGAGACGAAGTCGCCGAAGTACAGCTGCCCGGCCACGAGCATCAGGATGAGGATGGCCAGGGCCGCCAGCACGGGCAGCCAGGCGCTGGCCGCCGACTTCACGCGCGTGAGCACGCTGCGGTCTTCGAACGGCAGGGCGGGGGCGGTCTGCACGCTCATCGGGCCACCGCCTCGGTCTCGGCCTCTGCCACGACCGCGGCCGGGGCCGCGGCCGGGGCCGCGGTGCGACGGCGACGTCGGGAGAACAGCATGTCACGCGCTTTCTGGGATTGGACGAGGCAGATCACGATGACGACGAGCGCCTTGAACAGCGGGGTGACCGCCGGCGGCACGCCGAGGAAGGTGATCGAGGTGGTCAGGGTCTGGATGACGAGCACGCCGACGACCGTCCCCGAGATCGAGAACTTGCCGCCCATCAGCGAGGTGCCGCCGATCACGACCGCGAGGATCGCGTCGAGCTCGATGTTCAGACCCGCGTTGTTGGCGTCGGCCGCCATGATGTTGGAGCTGTAGAGGATGCCGGCAAGACCGGCCAGCACGCCCGACAGCGCGTAGACCATCCAGATGATGCCGCGCGACTGGACGCCGGCGAGCCGGCTCGCCTCGGGGTTGATGCCGACCGCTTCCAGCAGCATCCCGAGCGCCGTCCGGCGCACCACGAGCGAGACCAGCACGACCACGACGATCGCGATGAGGAACGCCACGGGCAGGCCGAGCAGGTGCCCCGAGGCCAGGTAGCGGTAGGGGTCGCTGGTGATCGTGGTGATCTGGCCCTTAGTGATGAGCATCGCAATGCCGCGGCCGGCGAACATGAGCAGCAGCGTCGCGATGATCGGCTGGATCTTCACCACCGAGACGAGGAACCCGTTCCAGATGCCGAGCACCAGGGTCACCAGCAGGCCGGTGAGGATGGCCACGGTCACGGTGCCCAGGTCGCCCGGTGTGTCCGACGAGCCGATGATCGTGAGCGACACCGCCCCCGACACCGCGAGCACCGCGCCGACCGACAGGTCGATGCCGCGGGTGGCGATGACCAGGGTCATTCCCAGCGACACCAGCATGAGCTGCGAGCTGTTGCGGAGGATGTCGATGAGCGAACCGTAGAGGCCGCCGTCCTTCACCGTGATGCTGAGGAAGCTCGGGCGCGAGATCGTGTTCACGACGATGAGCACCACGAGCGCGAGCACCGGCCAGAAGAGGGGATGCCGCGTGATCCGTCTGAGCATGGTCATGCCGCCTTCTCCCCACTCCTGTCGTCCGCGATGAGGGCGACGATGCGATCGACATCGATGTCGGCGCCGTCGGCGATCTCGCCGATGATACGCCGGTCGCGCAGCACGTAGATGCGGTGCGACAGGCGCACGACCTCTTCGAGCTCCGACGAGATGAACAGCACGGCCAGGCCGTCGGCGGCGAGGTCGGCGATGACGGTCTGGATCTCGGCCTTGGCGCCCACGTCGATGCCGCGGGTCGGCTCGTCGAGGATGAGCAGCTCGGGCTCGGTGGCCAGCCACCGCCCGAGCAACACCTTCTGCTGGTTGCCGCCCGACAGGTTGCGGATCAGCGCGTCGGGGTCGGCCGGACGCACGCCGAGCGCGGTCATGTACCGCTCGACGATGGCGTCCTGCTGCGCCTTGGGGACGCGTCGCCACCAGCCGCGCTTGGCCTGCACCGCCAGCACGAGATTCTCGCGCACGGTCAGGTCGGCGATGATGCCCTCGCTGCGGCGATCCTCCGACGAGAACGCGAGCCGGTGCGCGAGGGCCGTGCGGGGGCTCGTCACCTTCGTGATCCGGTCGCCGAGGCGGATGGTGCCGCCGTCGGCGCGGTCGGCGCCGTAGACGAGCCGCGCCGACTCGGTGCGGCCCGATCCGAGCAGGCCTGCGAACCCGACGATCTCGCCCGGCAGGATCGTGATGTCGAACGGTTCGACGGCGCCCTTGCGCGCCAGGTTCTCGGTGCGCAGCACCGGCACGCCGGCAGCGGGCAGCGCCGCGCGCTCGGCGCGTTCGCCGATCTCGTCGAGATGCTCGACCTCGCGCCCGAGCATCTTCGCGATGAGCTCGTGCCGCGGCAGGTCCTCGGTCGGGTACTCGCCGACCAGGCGCCCGTTGCGCAGCACCGTGATGCGGTCGCACAGCTCGTAGATCTGGTCGAGGAAGTGCGAGACGAACAGCACGGCCACCCCGCGCTCGCGCATGCGCCGCACGACGGCGAACAGCTGCTCGACCTCGCCCCGGTCGAGGCTCGAGGTCGGCTCGTCGAGCACGAGCACCCGGGAATCGAGCACCGTGGCGCGGGCGATCGCGACGAGCTGCTGCACGGCGAGCGAGTGCGACGCGAGCAGCGAGCGGGGATCGATGCGCAGGCCGAGTCCGGCGAGCGCCTCGGCGGCACGCGCGTGCGTCGCCCGCCAGCTGATGCCGAACGGGCCGCGCGCCTCACGGCCCAGCATGACGTTCTCGCCGACCGTGAGGTTCTCGCAGAGGTTGACCTCTTGGTACACGGTGGCGATCCCGGCGTCCTGCGCGTCGGCGGTGCCGGTGAAGCGGCGGGCTGCACCGTCGACCGTCACGGTGCCCGCGTCGATCGCGTACACGCCGGTCAGCGCCTTGATCAGGGTGGACTTGCCGGCGCCGTTCTCGCCCATCAGGGCGTGGATCTCACCGGCGCGCAGCACCAGGTCCACGCCGTCGAGCGCCTTCACCCCGGGGAAGGAGATGGAGATGTCGCGCAGTTCGGCGACGATGTCGTTGCTCAATGCGGCTCCTCTGCCGTGACGGGGGCGCCGGGGCGGCTGTGCCGCACCCGGCGCCCCGAGCCGTCAGTACTTGCGGTCGGGCAGGGCCGCCTTGGCGGCGGCCTGGTCGAAGGCCTCGTCCTTGGCGAGGTAGAGCTTGTCGACCGACTTGCCGGCGACGACGTCCTTCACGACCTGTGCCACCTGGTCGCCCAGCAGCGGGTTGCACTCCACGACGTAGTTGAACTCGCCGTTGGCCACCGCGGTCAGGCCGTCGTGCGTGCCGTCGACCGTGACGATCTGGATGTCCTTGCCCGGCGTCAGGCCGGCGGCCTTGATCGCGTCGAGCGCGCCCAGGCCCATGTCATCGTTCTGCGCGAACAGGATGTTGATCTTGTTGCCGTACTTCTGCAGGAAGCCCTCCATCACGGTCTTGCCCTGCGCACGCGTGAAGTTGCCGTCCTGCTGGTCGAGGATGTTGATGTCAGACCCCTGCATGGCCTTCGCGCAGCCGGTGGTGCGGTCGTTGGCCGCGCTCGAACCGGCGGTGCCCTCGAGCACGACCATGTTCGCGCCCTTGCCGTTGAAGTTGTCGGTGATCCAGGTGCAGGCGGTCTCACCCTCCTTCTCGAAGTCGTCGCCGACCCGCGAGGTGATGTACTGCTGGTCGTCGGCGTCGACGTCGCGGTCTTCGAGGATGACCGGGATGCCCGCCTGCTTCGCCTGCTTGAGCACGTCGGTCCAGCCTGTCTCCACGACCGGGGCGAACACGATCGCGTCGACGCCCTGGGTGATGAAGCTGCGGATCGCGGCGATCTGGTTCTCCTGCTTCTGCTGCGCGTCGGAGAACGTCAGCTTGAAGCCGTTGTCGGCCGAGAGCGACTCCTGCAGCGACTTCGTGTTCGCGGTGCGCCACCCGCTCTCGGCGCCCTCCTGCGAGAAGCCGACCTTGATGGTGTCGCCGCCGCCGCTGCCGCCGGCGCTCGATGCGCCCGACGCCGAAGAGCACCCGGTGAGGGCGATCGCGGCGAGTCCGACCGCGGCCACGGCCGCGAAGATGCCTTTCTTCATTGCATTGACTCCCTTGTCGAGGGGCTGAGCGTCCAGCCCGTCAGCGTATCCGGCCCCATGCCGGTGTTCAGAATGTTAGCGCTCACAATTCTCGTCACAAGATGTGACCGGTAACAATCAGATAACGCGAAAGACAATCGCGCCAGCTTATCTGCGCTGATCCGGGCTTTTACCGGCACCAAGGATGCCGCCTTGCGTGGTCTTCGCAGACCATGTTGCGGGGATGTGATTCATCACACGGTTCACATCACGCGCCTCCCGGCCTCCGTGCGGGCCGCCGTGTTGAGTTCTGAACCGCGCGGGCGGCCGTGCCGCGCGGCAGCGATGCAGGGACACGGCGACAGCGATGCGGCCGTCGCCATCCCCCGCCCGCGGCGGCCGCGCCTCAGCCGACGTGCACGGCCGCGGCATCCCCCGTCGGCATCAGCTCGGTCTTGCGGCCTCGCACCAGCCCGATCGCGATGGCCGCGGCGACGACCATGCCGACGGCAGCCGCGACGAACGTGGCACCGTAGGCCGAGGTCAGGGCTGCGGCATCCACTGCTCCATGGTCGATGCCGCCCAGCGAGGCGGCGTACACGGCGGTGAAGACCGAGAGGCCGATGGATCCGCCGATCTGCATCGCCGAGTTCGCCGTCGCAGAGGCCGCTCCCGCGTCGTGCGGCGCGACGCCGAGCAGGGCGAGATTCTGCAACGGCACGAAGATGAAGCCCATGCCCGCACCCATCACGACGAGGGCCGGCAGCACCTCGACGGCGTACGCCCCGTCGGCCGTGATGCGCGACAGGTACAGCAGCGCGGCCGCCACGATCAGGGGGCCGGCGATCAGCAGCGGGCGAGGCCCGGTCTTCGCGAGCATCTTCGTCGCGAACGGGGCCGTCACCATCGTGGCCAGCGGCAACGGCAGGCTGGCCACGCCCGCCCACAGCGCCGACATGCCGAGCACGATCTGCAGGTGGAACGTCAGGTACAGGGTGGCGCCGATCATGACGCTGCCGGCGACGGCCTGGATGAGGAACGCTCCGCCGCGGGCGGAGTGGGTGACGATGCGCAGCGGCAGCAGCGGCTGGGCGACGCGCGACTCGATCCAGACGAACAGCGCCAGCAGCACGACGCCCACGGCCAGGAAGCCGATCGTCAGCGGGTCACCCCAGCCGTTCTCGGCGAGACTGAACCCGTAGACGAGACCGCCCAGGCCCAGCGTCACCGTGACGACGCCCGGCCAGTCGTACCTGTTGTCACCGGGCGCTCGGCTCTCGGTGAGGAACAGCCAGGCGCCCACGAGGCCGACCGCGACGAAGAACAGGTTGACCAGCAGGCACCAGCGCCAGTCGGCGAACTCGGTGAGCACGCCGCCGAGCACGAGCCCGACGGCGGCGCCTGCTCCCGCGACGGTGCCGAACACGGCGAACGCGGTGTTGCGGTCGCGGCCCGACGGGAACGTCACCGTCAGCAGGGCGAGGGCGGCGGGTGCCAGGAGCGCGGCGAAGGCGCCCTGCAGCCCGCGGGCGATGATGAGCTCGGCGCCGGTCTGTGCGAGCCCGCCGAAGGCGGATGCCGCGCCGAAGCCGATCATGCCGACGACGTAGGTGCGCTTGCGCCCCCAGTAGTCGGCGATGCGGCCGCCGAGCAGCAGCAGCGCGCCGAACGCGAGCGCGTAGGCGGTGACGACCCATTGGCGCTGCGAGTCAGACAGGCCGAGCTCGGTCTGCGCCTGCGGCAGGGCGATGTTCACGATGGTGCCGTCGAGAACGACGACCAGCTGCGTAAGGGCGAGGACGATGAGAGCCCACCAGCGGGTGGACGAGGACGTGCGGAAAGACAAAGAGAAGACCCCCGGTGTCTGATGAAGGATGCCGGAGGTTTCGAGCCTCGGACCGGGAGCGCGACGGCTGCCGACCGCCTCGGCTGACTGCGCCGAGCGAACCTCCAGTCTATCGAGATGCCGGACCAGGGCGCGGCGTGAGCCCGCGGCATCCGCCTCACCCGAAGTCGGGGTGATGCAGGTGCAGCCTCTCGAAGCGATGGAGCAGGTGGTGGTAGAGCCGGTCGACCTCATCGTTCGCGCTGCAGCCGATCCAGAGGATGTACGGCAGATCGCGTGCGGACTTCCGCTCGGGGATCCACTCCGACACCCAGGCCATGACCGCACGACTGGCGACCTCGCCGCGCAGTGCCACCCCGCCGTACGCACGGGAGCTCAGGTCGCGGCGCAGCCAGGTGAGCGTCATGTTCTCGGGCACATCCCAGTCCTGGATCTGCCCATGTCCGATCACCTCGACGAAGATCTGCCCGTAGGCGTCCAAGGGGAGACGCTCGACGATCGTGCGCAGCAGCGGGATGTCGCTCGTCTCGCCGACCAGAAGATAGTGCGGCGCGACGGCGGTCATCGGAACGGTCATGACGTCTCCCGGGGGTGCACACGCGGTGAAAGATAGGTTAGCCTAACCATATCCACGACGGAAGGGTGCCGAATGGGATTCGCCGACGGCCGCAAGATCACCGGCCTCTACCGCGCCGAGGTCGCCCGTACCGAGCGCATCACCCCGCACATGGTGCGTGTGACGCTGCGCGGCGACGACCTCACCCGCCTCCCCCAACGCGGATACGACCACTGGTTCCGGCTCTTCCTGCCGCGCAGCGAGGGCGAGACGAACTTCGACGCGGTGCCCGAGCACTTCACGTTCGGCAGCTATCTGAAGTACCTGACGAGCAAGTCGGGCACCCGACCGCCGTTCCGCAACTACACCATCCGGGCGCACCGGCCCGACGCGGGCGAACTCGACATCGACTTCGTCGCTCACGGCGACACCGGCATCGCGGGTCCCTGGGCGCAGCGCGCACAGCCCGGCGAGCAGGTCGTGTTCATCGACCAGGGCCGCGGCTTCGACCCCAAGGAGGGCACCGAGTCGGTGTTCCTCGTCGGCGACGAGGCCGCGCTGCCCGCCATCGCCGGCATCCTGCGCGATCTGGCGCCCCACACCACCGGCGTGGCGATCATCGAGGTGCCCGACGCCGCCGATCAGCAGCAGCTCGAGGCCCCCGTCGGCGTGCAGGTGCGTTGGCTGCCCCGCTCCGATCCGCACGACCAACCGGGCGTGCTCGCGCTCGAAGAGGTGCAGGGTTACACCCCCGACGACGCCGACACGCTGCACGCCTACCTCGCCGGCGAGCAGCACCTCGTCGCCGAGAGCCGGCGTCACCTCGTCGCGGCCGGCGTGCCGAAGTCGCGCATCTCGTTCACCGGCTACTGGAAGGTCGGTCGCGCGGGGTAGGCGAGGATGGAGGCATGCGCCTCTTCCTCATCCGCCACGGTCAGACCCCTTCGAACGTCGCGGGGCGGCTCGACACCGACGCACCGGGCCCGGGGCTGACTGCGCTGGGGCGCCGGCAGGCGGCGGCGGTTCCCGTGGCGCTGCGTGATCGGGAGGTGGATGCCGTCGCGGTGTCGACTCTGGTCCGCACGAGTGAGACCGCGGCGCCGTTGGCCGCCGCGCGCGGCCTGCAGCCGGTCGTGATCGACGGCCTGCAGGAGATCGAGGCGGCCGAGTTGGAGATGCGCAACGACATGGACGCGGTGCACGCCTACGTCTCGACCGCGTTCTCGTGGGCGCGCGGAGACACGGCGGTGCGGATGCCGGGGGCCGAGCTCGACGGCACGGCCTTCTTCACCCGCTTCGACCGCGGCATCGCGCAGGCCACCACGCTGGCCCGAGAGAGCGTCGCCGTGTTCTCGCACGGCGCGGCGATCCGCGTGTGGTCCGCCGCGCGCGTGCACGGACTCGACCCCGCGGTGCTGCAGCACTCCCCGCTGCACAACACCGCCGTCGTCGAGCTGGAGGGCGACGAGCACGGCTGGGAGCTCGTGCAGTGGTCGCCCGACCCCGCCGGCGGACCGCAGCTGATCGCCGCGCACGAGGAGGACCCGACCGGCGAGCCGGTCGACGACGCCTGAACCCATGGGCGCGGCTCATCGCCCGACCGGCTAGAGTGTCCCCGACGCCGAAACCCGAACGGCGCTAGGTTCGATCGCGGCGACGCTGCCGCGCAGAAGGAGCTCGATGAGCGCGCTCGCCGGCACCCCGACGCTGCCCCGCACCGCCGACCGACGGCTGATGACCTGGCTGTTCATCCTGAACGGCGCCCTGATGACCTGCTACGCGGGGTTCATCGTCATCTTCATCCCCGACCAGATCCAGCAGCTCGACGCTGCGCACAAGGTCGGCAACCTCGCCATCGTCTCGACGGTGTCGTCGATCGGCGCGATCATCATCCATCCCGTGATCGGCGCGCTGTCCGACCGCACCCGCAGCCGCTTCGGCCGACGCACACCGTGGCTCGTCCTCGGCGCCGGCACCGCCGCCGTGTTCATGGTGATGCTGTCGGCGTCCACACAGCTGTGGACGATCACGCTGTTCTACCTGCTCGTCTCGCTGGCCCTCAACGCCCTGGCCACCGCCCAGTCCGCGGTCGTGCCCGACCGTCTGCCGCGCGAGCGCTTCGGCGCGGCGTCGGGCATGCTCGCGATGGGCGCGTTCATCGGCATGGGCCTGGGCGTTGCCGGCGCCGGGTTCTTCGCGAACAGCATCGGCGTCGGCTACCCGGTGTTCGGGGCGTTCATCCTCGTCGCCGCGATCCTGTTCGTGGTGTTCAACCGCGACTTCTCGTCGCGCGAGCTGGCGGTGCCGCCGTTCCGGTGGAAGGAGTTCCTCTCCGGATTCTGGGTGAGCCCGCGCCGGCACCCCGACTTCTGGTGGGCTTTCGCCGGGCGGTTCCTGCTGATCCTGGCGTACCAGAGCGTGCAGTCGTACCTCCTCTACATCCTGCGCGACTACATCGGCGTCTCCGACGCCGCCTCGACGGCGCTGAGCACGCCCCTGACGGCCGTGATGCTCGTCGGTGCGCTGGTCACCGCGTTCGTCACCGGCAAGATGAGCGACCGGCTGGACCGCCGCAAGCTGTTCGTCATCATCGCGTCGGTCATCATGGGGGCGGCCCTGGTCATCCCGCTGATCTTCCCGACGGTGGGCGGCATGTTCGCGCTCGCGGGCGTGTTCGGCCTCGGCTACGGCATCTACCTGAGCGTCGACGCGGCGCTCATGACCGAGGTGCTCCCCCGCTCGGGCGACACCGCGACGGCCGCGGCGAAAGACCTCGGCATCCTCAACGTCGCCACGACCCTGCCGCAGGCCCTCACCCCGCTCGTGGTGTGGGCGCTGATCGCGATGACCGGCAGCTATGTGGCCGTGTTCACCGCCGGCATCGTCTTCGCGCTGCTGGGCGCCCTGTCGGTGCTGCCGATCAAGTCGGTGCGATGAGCGATCACGAGATCACGACCCGGGTGCGGCTCGTCCACCCGAACGGGCGGCTGGATGCGGCATCCATCGGCTGGACGCGCCACCAGCTGCACGACACCGACCGCATCGGCCACGGCTGGTACGGATGGGGCCGCAACAAGCGGTGGGAGTACTGGGCCGTCATCACCCCGACGCACATCATCGGGCTGACGATCGCGGCGCTCGACTTCGCCACGGTGCGCCAGCTCTGGGTGCTCGAGCGCGCGACGATGACCGAGATCGACCGCTTCGAGATCTCACCGCTCAGCCGCGGCGTCTCGATGACCGGCACGCACGGCACCGGGGTGAACGAGTCGCACGGCCGAGGCCTGTGGCTGCGCTTCGAGGACGGGGATGCCGGCACCCGTCTGCAGGCGCGCACCGATCGGGTGCAGGTCGACCTGACCGCCGAGATCCCGCCGGGGCACGAGGCGATGGGGCTGGCGTCGCCCCACAGTAGGAGGCTCGTCGACTACACGGTGAAGGACGTCGACCGCCCGGTCACGGGCACGATCACCGTCGACGGCGTCGTCCACGACGCGACCGGATTCGCGGCCCTCGACCACGCCCGCTCCCGCGGCCCGTACCGCACCGACTGGAACTGGGGCTGCGCGATCGGGAGGGATGCCGCGGGTCGGCGCCTGGGCATCAACCTGGGCGGATCCGGTCCCGAGGGGCTGCGCAACGGCATCTCGCACACCGGACTGACCGTCGACGGCCGGGTGCACAAGATCCCGACCGCGCTGCGCTGGGAGTTCGACCCGTCGGACTGGAGCGCCCCCTGGCACCTGTCGAACGAGCGCGTCGATCTGACGTTCACGCCCTTCTTCCACCGCTACGCGCACACGAACTTCGTCGTCATCCGGTCGACCACGAACCACTGCTTCGGTACGTTCGCGGGTCGCGTGCAGGCCGACGACGGCGAATGGATCGACCTGACCGGCTTGGAGGGCTGGGCCGAAGACGTCCACAATCGGTGGTGAGGGGGTCTTCATGGCACACGCACTCGTCACCGGCGCCTCGCGCGGCATCGGCCGGGCCACCGCGATCGCGCTGAGCAGACGCGGTGACCGGGTCGCGGTTCATTACGGGCGGGATGCCGCGGCTGCGGCATCCACTCTCCACCTGCTCTCGGGCGAGGGGCATGTGATCGTCGGCGGAGACCTGGCCGACCCCGCCGAGGCCGAACGCATCGTCGCCGAGGCCGAGGCCGCGCTCGGCGACCTCGATGTGCTCGTCAACAATGCGGGCGTGGCTCCGAGCGCGGCGACCGAGCATCGCATCGCCGACGTCGACTACGACGCGTGGCAGGGCGCATGGCGGCAGATGGTCGACGTCGACCTCATCGCGCCGGCGAACCTCAGCTACCTCTTCGCCCGGTCGTTGATCGCCCGGGATGCACCCGGCGTCATCGTCAATGTGGGCTCGCGCGGGGCGTTCCGCGGCGAGCCCGACTTCCCTGCCTATGGCGCAGCCAAGGCGGGGCTGCACGCGCTCGGACAGTCGCTGGCCGTCGCGCTCGCACCGCACAAGATCGCGGTGGCCACCGTCGCGCCCGGCTTCGTCGGCACCGAGCGGCAGCAGGCGAAGCTCGACGGTGACGGCGGTGACGCCGTGCGCGCGCAGAGCCCGTTCGGCCGCGTCGGCACCCCCGACGAGGTCGCCGCGGCGATCGTGTACCTCACCTCCGCCGAAGCGCAATGGGCGTCGGGGGCGATCCTCGATCTGAACGGCGCGTCGTACCTGCGCAGCTGACGACGGCGACTTCCGGACGGAGCACCCGCGCTCGGCTCGGCGGCGCCCGCAGCGGAGAAGCCCGCCGCGCACGCCCGCTTGTCAAGGGGGAGGCACGAGCCGAGCGGCCGTGACACTGTGGTGCGCGACCGGTCGACGGAAGGGAACAGCGATGTTCGATCGCTTCGAGAAGCCGCAGGACTTGTTCGCGTACCGACTCGGATCGGCGATGACCATGGAGAACGATTCGCTCCAGATGCTGGCCGACCTGGAGCAGGCGGCGTCTTCGGAGGACGTCAAGGAGATCTTCCGGCATCACGCCGGCGAGACCCGGCAGCAGATCGAGAATCTGGAGGAGGTCGCCCGCGCTCTGAGTCTCGAGCTCACCGACGAGCCTTCGCTCGCGACGAAGGGGCTGGTCACAGAGGGCCACGCGCTCCTGCGAAGGGCGGATCCGGTCCTGCGCGATGACGTCGCGGTCTCGGTCGCGCTCGACACCGAGCACCACGAGATCTCCGTCTACCAGAGCCTCGTCGCCACAGCCCGCACCCTGGAGGCGCCGCGGGTCGTGCACCTGCTGACGGCGAACCTCGATCAGGAGCAGCACACCACCGAAGAGCTCGTCGCCAAGGCCAAGGAGCTCGCCGACGCGAGAGCGTGACGCCGCGACCGCGACATCCCGCGACTCACCGCTCAGGCGTCGTCCGCGACGCTTCCCCCCGACGTGGTCGCCTCGCCGGCCGCCGGCCCGGAGTGGAGATGCTCCGCGACGAGTTGGATGCCGCCCGAGGTGTTCGCCGAGTTCGCCAGATCATGGATCCATTCCCGACTCAGCTCGGGGGGCTCGGGATCGTCGAACACGAAGCGCAGGGGGATCGACGCATGCAGCCAGATCGTCGAGCGACCGCGCGGCTCGTCATCGGGATGCTGCCACGACAGCGTGAAGCTCTCACCGCGCCTCAGCTTGGTGGCGATGACGACCTTCAGGTGCGCGAGCGCTCTGTCTTCGATGTGGATGGGCGTGCTCGGCCCGCCGTAATACATGGTGCCCATGCGGCCAACACTATGCGCGCCAGAGGCCAGAAGCTCTCGTCAGACCTGTTCCGGGTCCGCCCGGGTCCGCCTGCCTCTCCGGCGGCGCAGTCCCCGATATCGTCAGACGTGGGGCCGAGCAGAGGGGGTCACCGTGGGCCGGTTCACCTATCAAGGGTCCGTGAGCGTCGAGATCGAGGACAGGGCACTCGCCCATCTGCAGGTCGTGGTCCTCGACAAGCTGCGGCGCAACGAGTCGTTCGCCTTCACCTGGCGTGACGTCGCCTCGGTCGGCGACGGGCGCACCACGGTCTGGGTGAACGCCGCGTCATCCCTCGTCTTCAAGTACCACGGCAGCCGGTCGCCGCAGCTCTCCCAGGAATGGCTCGAGGCACTTGCCACGGTCGCGAACAGCACAGCCGGACTGCATCTCGTGCCCGAGCCCGACGCGGTCCACGCGAAGAACGACGTCAAGGAGAACCTCCGCGACGACCACTGATCGGTCGGCGGCCGCTTGTCAAGGCCGTTCCCGTGCATGCCGGGGTGGAGCACTCTGACGTCATGTCGCAGACAGAGTTGCGGACGATCTCGACGACCATCCCGGCACGCATGGACCGGCTCCCCTGGGCCCGATGGCACTGGCTCGTGGTCGTGGGGCTGGGCACCGTCTGGATCCTCGACGGGCTGGAGGTCACGATCGTCGGCGCCATCGCCGGGCGCCTCACCGAGAAGTCCAGCGGTCTCGGCCTGAGCAGTGGGCAGGTCGGCCAAGCCGCGGCGATCTATGTCGCGGGTGCCTGCGTCGGCGCCCTCTTCTTCGGCTATCTGACCGACCGCTTCGGCCGCAAGAAGCTCTTCATGATCACGCTGGGGCTGTATCTGGCGGCCACCGTCGCCACGGCGTTCTCGTTCTCGCCCCTGTATTTCTTCATCTGCCGGTTCTTCACCGGCTCGGGCATCGGCGGCGAGTACGCCGCCATCAACTCGGCGATCGACGAGTTGATCCCCGCCCGACGGCGGGGCGTCGTCGATCTGGCGATCAACGGGTCGTACTGGCTGGGCACGGCCTTCGGTGCGGTGCTCACCGTCTTCCTGCTGAACACCGCGATCTTCCCGGCCGAACTCGGCTGGCGGCTCGCCTTCGGGCTCGGCGCGGTGCTGGGGCTGACGATCCTTCTCGTTCGGCGCAATGTCCCCGAGTCGCCGCGCTGGATGTTCATCCACGGTCGGGATGAGGATGCCGAAGCCGAAGTCGCCGACATCGAGAAGGCCGTCGAAGACCAGACCGGGAAGGACCTCGACCCTGTTCCCGATGACAAGGCCATCGAGATCCATCAGCGCCGCTCGACGGGTTTCGGCGAGATCGTCCGGGTCGCGGTCACGAAGTACCCGAAGCGCTTCGTGCTGGGGCTGTCGCTGTTCATCGGGCAGGCGTTCCTCTACAACGCCGTCTTCTTCACCTATGCGCTCGTCCTGACGAAGCTGCTCAAGGTGCCCGACGACATCGCCCCTTGGTCGCTCGTGCCGATCGCGATCGGCAATTTCCTGGGGCCGCTGCTGCTGGGCCGCTTCTTCGATTCCATCGGTCGTCGCTTCATGATCTCGCTGACGTACATCGGCAGCGGCGTTCTGCTGGTGGCCACCGGCATCCTCTTCGATCTGCGGGTGCTGGATGCCACGTGGCTGACCGTCTGCTGGGTCATCGTCTTCTTCTTCGCCTCGGCGGGCGCGAGTTCGGCCTATCTCACCGTCAGCGAGATCTTCCCGATGGAGACCCGCGCCATGGCCATCGCCTTCTTCTACGCGGTCGGCACGGGTCTGGGCGGCATCATCGGCCCGCTGCTGTTCGGCGTTCTCGTCGAGGAGGGGATCTCGGCGGTCGCCGTCGGCTACTTCATCGGTGCGGGCCTGATGATCGCGGCCGGTCTCGTCGAGGTCTTCCTCGGCGTGGACGCCGAGCGCAAGTCGCTGGAAGACATCGCCGACCCGCTCTCGAAGACCGCCTGAGCGCAGGGACGTCCGCAGGCGACCGAGGCGTACCGCACCCGCGGTATGCCCATCTGCGCCCCGCGGCGGATGACATCGCGCCGGTGCGCGGGCATGCTGTAAGCGTGACCTGGGAGAGTGCTCCACCCCGCCCGCGGATCCCCGCGTGGGCGTGGGACGTGGGCGCGGCCTTCCTCGTGCTGCTCTCGACGATCCCGGCGATGCGCGAACCCGCGGGGATGCGCACGCCACTCGGCTGGGTCGCAGCCCTCCTACCGGTCGCCTTCATGTTCGTGCGCCGGCGCTTTCCGCGCTCCGTGCTGATCGCCTGCGTGGTGTGCTTCGCGGTCGCCCTGTTCACCTTCCCGCTCGTCCCCGGAGCGCCGGTCGCCGTCACGATCGCCCTCTACACGGTGGTCGTGGGCACCGACCGGCGCCGATCGATGTGGATCTCGGCGGCGACGGCGGTCATCCTGCTGGTGAGCGTCGCACTCTCGCACCAGGACCTGCTCGGCCCGGGCGTGGTGCTCGTCGTCGTCTTCCTCGGGTTCGCCGACGCGCTGGGCGACGCCGTCCGCACCCGCCGCGCGTACATCGAGGAGATCATGCAGCGCGCGATCCGTGCCGAGCAGACGCGCGAGGCCGAGGCATCCCGCCGCGTCGCCGAAGACCGGCTGCGCATCGCCCGCGACCTGCACGACACGGTGGCCCACCAGATCTCGGTGATCAGCCTCAACGCGGGCGTGGCGACCTCGGCGCTCGATACCCGGCCCGAGGTCGCGCGCGACGCACTGGCCACCATCCGCACCGCGTCGCGGACCGTGCTCGGCGAGATCGGCGACCTGCTCGCCACGCTGCGCATGCCCGACGACGGCCTGCACGACGCGCCCACCGTGGGTCTGGCCGACGTCGAGGGGCTCGCCGACAGCTTCCGCTCGTCGGGGCTCGAGGTCGCGTTGCACCGCACCGGCGACATCGCCGACGTGCCGCCGGCCGTGGGCGTCGTCGCCTACCGCGTCGTGCAGGAGGCCCTCACGAACGCCCTCAAGCACGGGTCGGCGCCGCGCGCCGAGCTCACGATCGAACGCCACGACCGCGGCCTGCGCATCGAGGTCGTGAACCCCGCCGCAGCGCCCGACCCGACGACCTCCGGTCACGGCCTCATCGGCATGCGCGAACGCGTCGACAGCGTGCGCGGCACCATGCGCACCGCACATGAGCACGGCCGGTTCCTCCTGCAGACCGACCTGCCGATCACGCCGACGAAGCGGCATCCGGCATGATCCGCGTGCTGCTGGCCGACGACCAGGTGCTCATCCGAGGGGCGGTGCGCGAGATCCTCCGCGCCGAAGACGACCTCGAGGTCGTGGGCGAGGCCGCCGACGGCGAAGGCGCCGTCCGCCAGGCTACCGAGCTGCGCCCCGACGTCGTGCTGATGGACATCCGGATGCCGCGGCTCGACGGCATCGCCGCGACGCAGCGCATCTGTGCCGACCCCGCGCTGGAGCAGACGCGGGTGCTGATCCTCACGACGTTCGAAGAGGACGACAACGTGCTCGCGGCCCTCCGGGCCGGTGCGAGCGGGTTCATCGGCAAGGGCGCCGAGCCCGACGAGATCACCCATGCGATCCGCTGCGTGCACGCCGGCGAGGCGCTGCTGTCGCCGAACGCGACCCGCGCGCTGATCACCCGGTATCTCGACGGCCCGCGCACCGTGGCGCTGAGCGCGGCCGACCGCCTGCTGCTCGACGCGCTCACCCCGCGCGAGGCCGAGATCCTCACCCTCGTCGCGCGGGGCCTGTCGAACGACGACATCGCCGGGCTCCTGTTCATCTCCCCCGCCACAGCGAAGACGCATGTCAACCGGATCATGGCCAAGCTCACGGCCCACGACCGGGCGCAGCTCGTGGTCTGGGCGTACGAGTCGGGGCTGGTCACCCCCGGCGCCGCGGACTGACCGCGACATCCCGCCCCCGAGGGCATCGCGCATACCGCGATCGCGGCAGGCGAAGATCAACCCGGTGCCGGATGTGCGGCGCGGCCCTGTTCGCGAGGCTGGAAGCACGCTCTCAGAGAGGACCCCCGTGGACCCGTCACCCGCCCCTTCGACATTGACCCCCGCCGAGCCCGCCGCGGCCCCGCCGGCGCCGCGCGCCGTGAAGAAGCGCCGCCGCGTCTGGCCGTGGATCGTCGGCGCACTCGTCGTCGTGGTCGTCGCGGCCCTCGCCCTGCCGGCCCTGTTCGCCCCGCGCGACGCGAGCGCCGGTTACCTCACCGCGAAGGCCGAGGTGCAGACGGTGACCCGCACGGCGCAGGGCACCGGCAGCGTCGTCGACGCCCGTGTGCTCGCGATCGGCGCCGACGACAGCTGGAGCGTCGCGAGCGTCGACGGTGTCACCGCATCGCAGACGCAGACGCCGACGACCGGCGCCGCCGTGACCGTGAAGAGCGTCGAGGTCGCCGTCGGCGACAGCGTCGACAAGGGCGATCACCTCGCCGTCGTCGAAGACGCCTCCGGCGAGAGCACGACGATCACCGCGCCCCGCGACGGCGTCGTCCGCACGGTCGACGCCTACAAGGGCGCGACCGCGAGCGGCACGCTGTTCACACTGTCGACCGACGGCGTGCGCGTGGCCGCCGACATCTCCGAGTACGACATCGCCCACGTCGCGACCAAGCAGAAGGTGGCGTTCTCGTTCGACGGCCTGTCGGCCGAAGCCGCCGGCACCGTGCAGAGCATCGGGGCCGCGGCATCCACCACCGCATCCGCCGGCGCGACCGGCGCCGTGTCGTCGTCGGTCACCGACTTCCCCGTCGTCGCGACCATCGGCGACGAGCCCAAGGGCCTGCGCGTGGGCATGAGCGTGCAGATGACCATCGACGTCGAGCGCGCCGAGAACGTGCTGGCGGTGCCGGTGCAGGCGCTCGACGAGGCCTCCGACGGCACGTACACCGTCACGGTGAGGGATGCCGCGGGCACGACTCGCACCGTCGACGTCACCGTCGGGCTCATCGGCGACAGCACGGCCGAGATCACGAGCGGCCTGTCGGCGGGCGACGAGGTCGTCACCGGCACCGCGGCCGCCGGCAGCAGCTCCACGGTGACCCCCGGCTTCCCCGGCCCCGGATCGGGGCAGTGATGCCGGTTCTCAGCCTGCGCGGCGTGCGCCGCGAATACCTCACCGGCGACGAGGTCACCGTCGCGCTCGGGGGCGTCGATCTCGACGTCGACGAGGGCGAGTTCGTCGCGATCGTGGGGCCCAGCGGGTCGGGCAAGTCGACGCTGATGAACATGATCGGCTGCCTCGACCGGCCCACGACCGGTTCGGTCGTCATCGACGGGCACGACGTCGACGAGCTCGGCGACAACGCGCTCACCGAGCTGCGGCTGCGCACGATCGGCTTCGTCTTCCAGCAGTTCAACCTGCTGCCGCAGACCTCGGCCGTCGACAACGTCGCCGCTCCCCTGCTCTACGCCGGGGCGCGCCCCGCCGAGGCCCGGGTGCGGGCACTCGAGCTGCTTGAGCGGCTCGGCCTCGGCGAGCGCGCCCGCTTCACACCGAACCGGCTCTCGGGCGGGCAGCAGCAGCGCGTCGCGATCGCGCGGGCGCTGGTCGCCGACCCGCGCATCATCCTCGCCGACGAGCCCACCGGCGCCCTGGACAGCGCGTCCGGCGCCGAGGTCATGCGCATCATGCACGAGATCCACGAGGAGGGGCGCACGATCGTGCTCATCACGCACGACCTCGACGTGGCGGCCCAGGCCCAGCGCCGCATCCACGTCCACGACGGCCTGATCACCGAAGACGAGCGGGATGCCGTCGCGGAGGTGCCCGCATGAACTTCGCCGGCATCATCCGCCTGTCGCTGAGCCGCATCTGGGCGAACAAGACGCGGTCGGCGCTGACGATCCTCGGGGTCGTCATCGGCGTGGGCGCGCTCGTCGGGCTCGTGTCGATCGTGCAGAGCGCGAGCACCGGCATCTCGTCGTCGTTGAACTCGCTCGGCGGCAACAACGTGTCGATCTCGGCGAGCGCCGGCGGCACGCTCACCGACGGCGACGCCGAGGCCCTCGAGGGCATCGACGGGGTCGCCGCGGTCGCCACCGGGGTGACGACCCAGGGCACGGCCACGCACGGATCGACGTCGGCGACCTTCACGATCCAGGGCGTCTCGGCCGACTACCCGGCGACGACGTCGATCGATCTGGCCGCCGGCAGCTTCCTGCCCGAGGGAGCGTCGCTGCGCGCCACGCGCTCCGTCGTGCTCGACGCCGACGCCGCCGATTCGCTCGGCCTGTCGGCGAACGACGTCGGAGCCGCGATCACCCTCGAAGGGCGCACGTTCACCGTCGTCGGGGTGCTGCAGGCGCAGACCGGCTTCGCCGGGTTCGGCGGCAGCAGCGTCTACATCACGCAGGAGGCCGCCCGCACGATGTTCGCCCCGGCGCCCGACGTCTCGTCGATCACGGTGGTCACCACCTCCGACGCCGACGTCGACGGGCTCGTCGACAGCGTCACGCGCGTGCTGCTTGAGCGGCACGACATCTCCGACGCCGACGACGCCGACTTCACGGTGACCAACCAGGCCGACATCCTCGACTCGCTGAACTCGGTGATGGGCATCCTGCAGCTGCTGCTGGGCGGCATCGCCTCGATCAGCCTGCTGGTGGGCGGCATCGGGATCATGAACATCATGCTGGTCTCGGTGCGCGAGCGCACCCGCGAGATCGGGGTGCGCCGGGCGATCGGCGCCAAACGGCGCACGATCCTCGCCCAGTTCCTCGTCGAGGCCGTGGTGCTGTCGGTGATCGGCGGAATCCTGGGCATCGGCCTGGGCGCCCTCATCGCCTGGGTCGTGTCGCTGATCGGCGGCCTGACGTTCGCGATCGCCGGGTGGGTGGTCGTGGTCGGGCTCGTGTTCAGCGCTCTCGTCGGCATCGTGTTCGGCGTGGGCCCGGCCCGGACCGCGGCACGGATGGCCCCGGTGGAGGCGCTGCGGTACGAGTAGCGGATCTCTGATCACGCTCATCGATGGCGGTGTTAGCGTGATTCCCGATCGGTAATTCGCGAGAGGAAGACCATGAAATCGGTGCAGGTGACCGGACCGGACCGGAACGAGTGGGTGGATGTCGAGACCCCGGCAGTCGGCGCGAACGACGTGCTGCTCGCGATCAGAGCGTGCGGCATCTGCGGATCGGACGTCTTCTACTCGCACGTGGGCGGTATCCCGCCCCGCCAGGGTGCGACGCCGCTCGGCCACGAGCCCGCCGCCGAGGTGGTCGAGATCGGAGCGGATGTCACCGGTATCGCCGTCGGCGACCACGTGGTGATCGACACCATGCGCTTCACCGACGGGCTGCTCGGCAGCGGCGGCGCTCAGGGCGCCCTCACCCCGTTCGTGGTCGTGAAGGACTTCGAGCCCGGCGTCCAGCTGCGCGTCATCCCGAACGACATCCCGTGGCAGGTGGCCGCCCTCAACGAGCCGATGGCCGTCGCGCACCACGCGGTCAACCGCTCGGGCGCGAAGGCGGGTGACCGGGCCGTGGTCTTCGGCGCAGGGCCCATCGGCCTCGGCGCCCTGCTCAGTCTGAAGTCGAAGGGCGTCGCCCACGTGACGCTCGTCGACATCATCCCGGGTCGCCTCGAGAAGGCGCTGGCCATCGGCGCCGACGCGGTGATCGACTCGCGCAACGAGGACGTCGTGGCGCGGCTCATCGAGCTGCAGGGCGGAGTGCCCGATGCCCTCGGCCACGGCACGCGCGCGGCGACCGACGTCTACATCGACGCGGCCGGCGTGGCCAGCGTCGTCGAGACGGTCTTCGCGGCGGCGAAGAACCGCGCGGTGCTGACGATCCCCGCCGTGCACAAGAAGCCGGTGGAGGTCGACTTCGGCACGCTGCTGCAGACCGAGATCGACATCCGCATGTCGATGGGCTACCCCACCGAGATCTTCGAGGTCACCGACGCGATCATCGCCAGCCCCGACAAGTACGCGCAGATCGTCAGCGACGTGCTGCCGTTCGACCGGGCACTCGAGGCGCTCGAACTCGCCAAGACCCCGGGTGCCGCCGACAAGGTGGTCGTCACCTTCGAGTGATCGGGTCAGCGACGGCATGAGAGCGGTCGGCGCGCCGGTATCACGCCGTCTCGCCGACTGCTCTTCCCAGTGGGCGATGCCCGGTGTGTGGCATCCGACCCTCGGGAGTACCTCATGTCCGAGAAGACGCCGAGCCCACGGCTGAAGACCTACGGTGACGTCCGCGCGCTGATCGCCGAGCACGACCTGGGATGGCGGGTGCTCCCTGCGATCCCCGACGACCGACCCCTCGTGCGCCGGCTGCTCGGCGGACCGCCGCCGAAGCACGCGGATCCCGCGCACCGCATCGATGTGCTGAAGCTCGTGGCTGAGCGGCCGAGCGCCCGCGAGCTCTCGCTGCACCTGTCACCCGCGCAGATCGCCGAGCTGCGTCCGCCCCGGCCTGTGCCGACACCGCCCGCGGCCACGCCGGCACCGACGGTGCGCCCGTCGGCCGTCGACTGGCGCACGTACAACGGCTGGCCGATGTTCACGCGCACGCGCGACCAGTTCGCGTCGGAGCACTGCTGGATCTTCGCCCCCACCGGCATCATCGAGGCGATGACGCGCATCGAGCACTGCACGTGGGCGCCGCGGTCGGAGGGCGACGTCGTCCGCGGGCTGACGGTCGTCGTCGGCCAGTGCGGCGACGCGCGCAACACCCTCAACTGGGTGGGGACCAACGGGCAGGCCGACCCCGGGTGCATCCCGTGGCCGTTCCCCGCCACGCACAATGACGCGTACTGGGTTCCTGCGCCGACCGACTGCGGCACGGGGTCGACCCAGCACACGACCGCCACGACGACCTTCGACCGCAGCGGACGGACGGTGAAGATCCCCGCGTACACGACGCTCAGCCACGTCGACGACATGAAGAACTGGATCTGGAAGGTCGGACCGACCGTCGCCAGCTCCATCACGATCTACGACGACTTCTACGGCTACAGCGACATCACCACGGTCTACACGGCAGCACCCAACCAGAGATCGAACGGCACGCACGTGGTCGACGTCGTCGGGTACGACGACAGCAAGAAGGCATGGCTCATCCGCAACTCATGGGGCGATTCGTGGGGCGACCACGGCTACGGCTGGATCGGGTACGGCCAGATCGGCATCGACACCAACGAGATGTACGGGCTGCGCGGCACCAACCCCGACCCGTGGGCGAAGCGGTTCGGTCACAATGGCGCCATGTTCGAGAGCGGCGACGGCGCGAACCACGACAACTTCGAGCTGTTCGTGCACGCGCCGGGCGGCGGCATCGCGCACTGGTGGCGCGACAACGGCAACGGCGCGCTGCCGTGGGCCGCGGCATCCGGATTCTCGAATGATGCCGCGTCAGAGCCCACCGCCACTGGCACCACCTACAACCGCAACTTCGAGATGATCTACGCGTCGAGCGCGGGGCGCCTGCGGCACTGGTGGTTCGATCAGACGCACGGCACCTGGAACGACGGGGCCACGTTCGGCCCGACCGATGCGCTGGGCACGCCCGGCTTCGTGCAGAGCAGCTACGGCGCGAACTTCGAGGTCGTGGCAGGGCTCGCGTCGGGCCGCATGCAGCACTGGTGGCGCGACGGCGGCGGATGGCATGCGGGACCGGTGTTCGGCAGCGATGTGCGCGAGGCGGGGCCGAGCCTCATCCAGACGACGAAGGGCGACCTCGAGCTCGTCTGCCTGCGCGCCGACGGCACGCTGCAGCACTGGCACCGCGCCGACGGGACGACGTGGGCGTGGTCGGCGACGGCGACGTTCGCGAGTGGATGCCGCACCGCACCGGTCATGATCGAGGGACAGTTCGGGCGTACAGACGAGTTCGCCTCGGGCAATTATGAACTGATCGTCACGCTGGCATCGGGCGTCATGCAGCACTGGTGGCGCGACGCGCTCGGCGTGTGGCGTGCGACGGCGACGTTCGGCACCGGCATCGAACGCGTGCTCGCGCTGGTGCAGGGCAGCTTCGGTTTCAACCTCGAGGTGGTCGCGCGGCGGCATGATGGAAAGATGCAGCACTTCTGGCGTGACGGCACCGGATGGCACGACGGAGTGGTCATTGGCTCTTCCCTCTGAGATCACGCTGGCGGTCGGCGAGCACTTCCGCGCCCCGATCACCGGCGCGGGCAGTCAGGGCTATCGCTGGCTGGTGGAAGTGACAGTGGATGCCGCGGCCGTCGCCGTCCGCACGGTCGGCGTGCCGCCGCCCGACCCGTCGCCGGGTCAGGGCAGCTACCCGCGCGAGCTGCAGATCGACGCGCTCGAACCCGGAGTCGCCGTGGTCGACCTCGCTCTCACCCGGGTGGGCGGCGAGGTGCGCGAGCGGCACGTGGTCACGGTGCGGGTCGTGGCAGCGGGCTGACCGTGTGAGCGTCAGTCGGCGGCCTGCCGGTCGACGATCTCGGTGACGCCCGATGGGAACCGGTGCATCTCCTGCGGCCAGTCCAGACAGACGGCCAGCCGCCCGGCCCAGTAGCGGGCGGTCTCGTCGTCGGGCACTTCGATGACGGTGAACCCGCCGAGGTGCTCCTTGGTCTCGACGAACGGCCCGTCGGTGAAGACGGGCGCGCCGTCCTTGTTCACGACGCTGCAGACCGCGGTCGAAGCGTCGATGCCGCCGTCCGCGAAGAGGAAGACCCCGGCATCCTTCATCTCCTCGAGCACCGCGTTCGACGTCTCACTCTTGCGGCGCAGCTCTTCGGGCGTCTGCGGCGGCACCCACTCGTCGTTGAATGCGATCAGGTACTTCGGCATTGTCGTCTCCTCTCATCGGGACGAGAGCCGGCTCGCGGCCCTCCGGCGGCGGCGACCCGAACGGGGTCGCTCATCATGTCCACGAACGGCGATGCTCGGATACGACACTAGACCCGGATCTCACTCGAATGAGTAGCCAGCACTATTGCAGTCACCTGAAACAATCGCATAGGATGTCGCGCACGATCCGGGGGACGATTCCGCATCGATGCGGACCGGCACGGCAGCACTGCGCGTGCGTCACTCCCCCTTTCTCGCAAAGGAGCGAACCCAGTGAACACAGCATCCGCAGGCCGCACCCGACGGCGGCTCTGGGCGACGGCGGGCATCGCGACCGTCTCAGCCCTCCTCCTCGTCGGCTGCTCTTCAGGAAGCACGGCGTCACCCACGAAGGGCGCGACGTCACCATCCGCCGCCAGCTCCGACCTCGAACAGCAGGTCGCGGACTTCATGAAGGCAGGAGACTCCTACCCCGTACCCACTGAGGCCGTATCGAACCCGACGGCATTGAAGGGGAAGACCGTCTTCTACATCCCGATCACGGCACAGGCGCCGAAATTCGCCATCGTCCAGGCGGGCCTCAAGGACGCGCTGACCATTCTCGGCGCGAAACTGCAGGCATGCGACGGCGGGGGCACCCCCACCACGATCAGCGCCTGCATCAACCAGGCCGTCGCGGCGCATGCCGCCGCGATCGTCTCCGACGCGATCTACTACGACCTCGCCGCGAATGCCTTCGACAAGGCCCAGGCCGCCGGCATCTCGGTACTGAACACGAACCAGGGACCCGCCGACGGCCACCCTGCATCCGACACCCTCAGCTACGCGGTCGAAGCCGGCGACGGCGGCGCGACGGCTCTCGCCGCATGGGTCGCCCTTGATTCCGAGGGGAAGGGCACGGTCCTCGCGAACGTGAGCGTCGACGGCCCGGCACCGAAGCGCTACTTTGCCGGAGGGCAGAAGCTCCTGGGTCAGGAATGCCCAGGATGCACCGTGGTGATCAACGAGATCACCGCGTCGAACTTCTCGCAGATCCCCTCGTCGACGAGTTCGGCGCTGCTGAAGAATCCCGACACCGGATACGTCTGGTCGCAGTTCGAGCAGTACCTGCAGGTCACACAGGCCGGGGCGCAGCAGGCGGGCCGCGCCACCGACACCAAGGGGCTCACCGGCGCGACGACTCTGGGTGGCCTGAAGCAGCTGGCGGCGAAGAACTTCCTGTACGCAGCCGTCGCCGACGCCTCGACCTTCAACGGGTGGATCGACGCCGACGCCGCGCTGCGCATGGTCGCGGGTGACGCGATCCCCGAGTACACCATCCCCGAGCGACTGTTCACCCGTGACAACATCGGCGACATCACGCTGACCGACGACGCACAGGCCTCCGGTGAGTGGTTCGGCCCGACGGACTTCCCGGACCGGTTCGCGACGCTCTGGCAGGCCGACTGACCGACTCCACAGGACGGGATCGCAGGTGCTGCGCCTGCGATCCCGTCCTTCATGCGCGGTCTTCTCGCTTTCTAAGTCGTCTGCTATTCTTTCAGTCATCTGAAACTCGAGGATGAGGAGATGAGGCGACGATGTCCATGACGATCACTGCACCGCGAGCGACGAGGCAGCCGGCGGATCCACAGCACGACGACGCCGTACTGCTCGTGGAAGGCGACGATCGGCCCGGGCTGGTCCACGCGGTATCGGGCGCGCTCACCGACAGGGGAGCCAACATCATCTCGCTCGACCAGTACACCGACCACGTCGCGGACCGATTCTTCCAACGCGCCGTCTTCCATCTCGACGAGCTCGCCGCCGAGCGTCCGGCGGTGGAGCAGTCGTTGCACACCGCACTCGACGGGCTCGGGCTGGCCTGGCATCTCCACGAGCGATCCGCAGTCAAGCGCGTGGCGATCCTCGCGTCGACCAGCGACCATTGCCTGCTCGACCTGCTCTGGCGACAGCGCCGGGGAGAAATCCCGATGACGATCTCCATGGTCGTCTCCAACCATTCGACGACGGCCGAAGACGTGCGATTCTTCGGCATCCCGTTCTTCCACGTCCCCTCGTCCGGCCCCGACAAGTCGGCCGCCGAGCACCGCATCGTCGACCTGCTCGCCGGGAACGTCGATCTCATCGTGCTCGCGCGCTACATGCAGATCCTCTCGCCGGACTTCCTCGAACGCGTCGGGGTGCCGGTGATCAACATCCACCACTCCTTCCTCCCCGCTTTCATCGGCGCGGGACCGTATCGCAAGGCGAAGGAGCGCGGCGTAAAACTCATCGGCGCCACGGCCCACTACGTGACGACCGACTTGGACGAGGGCCCGATCATCGAGCAGGACGTCGTCCGCGTTACCCACGCGGACACCGCCGCCGACCTGCAACGTCGCGGCGCCGACGTCGAACGTGCCGTGCTCGCCCGTGCCGTCACCTGGCACTGCGAAGACCGCATCATGCGCCACGGTCGAGAGACCGTCATCCTCTGACCCCTCGGAAAGGCATCTCATGACCACTCCCACCCGCACCGATCTGCTCACGGACTTCTCGCTGGAGATGACCGGCAAAGATGTCGATGATCTGCAGGCCGCGGTCCCGGTCCTCCCGTCGGGAACCCGCGTGAACGTGACGTTCCTCGGCAACGAAGACCTCGCCATGCGCACGACCGCCGCTCGAGCCGTACGCATGGCCGGGCTCTCCCCCGTCCCCCATATCTCCGCCCGTCGCCTGCACGACCGCGGCGAACTCGACACCTATCTGGCGGCGTTGCGGGACGTGGATGCCACCTCCGCCGTCTTCTGCGTGGGCGGCGACCCTGCGACCCCCGCGGGCCCGTACCCCGACTCCGAGGCCGTCATCCGCACGGGCGTGCTGGCTGAGTACGGCGTGCGGCACGTGAGCATCGCGGGATATCCGGAAGGACACCCCGACATCTCCGGCGACGTGCTCTGGAATGCGCTGCGTGCCAAGGCCGCGGCACTGGCCGAGCAGGGGCTGGAGGGATCGATCATCACGCAGTTCACCTTCGACGAAGAGCCGGTCCTGCGGTGGATCGAGCAGGTGCGGGATGCCGGCATCCACCTCCCCATCCGGGTCGGCATCCCCGGCCCCGCAGGCGTGAAGCGGCTGCTGGGATTCGCCCGACGCTTCGGGATCGGTGCGAACGCAATGATCGTGAAGAAGTACGGATTCTCCCTGGCCAATCTCATCGGGACCGCCGGACCCGACCGGCTGATCGCAGCCCTCTTCGACGGCTATGACCCCGCCCGACACGGCGAGGTGCGTCTGCACTTCTATACCTTCGGCGGGCTCCACGCCACGGCGCAGTGGATCCACGACTTCCGCGACCGCTGACCACCGCATCCCCCCTCCCTCAGAAAGAGCATCCTCATGACCGCACCCACCCTCCAAGACGCGCTCGACCGCGCCGGTTCCCCCATGCGGCTGCTGTGGCAGCCGGACGCCGCCCCCTGGGATGTCCCCGTCGTCGCGCCCGAGTACTCGACCTGGCAGCGCGAGCAGGAGTCATGGCGTTCGTCCGCCGCGCTGTCGGACCTGTCGTTCCACATGTTCGACACGGTCTTCGAGGGCACGGACGCGACACAGTTGCTGCGCGATGTCAGCGCCAACGACTACGACCGGTTCGAGATCGGTCAGGCCAAACAGTTCGTTCCGGTCGCGTACGACGGCAACATCATCACCGACGGCATCCTGCTGCGCGAGGGACCCGAGCGCTACACGCTCACCGGCGTGCCCGCCGCGCAGAACTGGGTGAAGTTCCACGCCGAGACAGGCGGGTACGACGTGTCGTTCTCCACTGACCCCGATTCTTCGGTGCGCACCGACGGCGACCCGAGGCTGTTCCGGTTCCAACTGCAGGGACCCCGGGCCCTGGAGATCGTCGCGCGGGCGTTCGGCGGCCCGCTGCCGGAGACGAAGTTCTTCCACTCCGTCGTGGTCGAACTCGACGGGCGCACTGTGCGGGCTCTGCGCCACGGCATGTCCGGGCAGGCCGGCTACGAGTTCATCGGCGACTTCGCCGACTACGACGCCGTCAAAGACGCGCTGCTGCGCGCCGGTGAGCCTTCGGCACTGGCGCAGGTGGGCGGCATGGCGTACTTCACGAACGGCGTCGAGAGCGGATGGATCCCCACGCCGACACCGGCGATCTACACGGATCCGCGGCTGGCCGACTACCGGAAATGGCTCAGCGCCTTCTCCTACGAGGGCAAGAAGCCGTTGGCCGGCAGCTTCTACTCCGACGACATCACCGATTACTACCTGTCGCCATGGGAGCTCGGCTACGGCCGTTCCATCTCACTCGCACACGACTTCATCGGCCGGGAGGCTCTGGCCGGAGCACGCGATCTCGTGAGCAGGAAGAAAGTCACGCTCGAGTTCGACGCTGCCGACGTCGCCGCTGTCTTCGGCGAGGATCCCGGGTACGTGCGCACCTACGACCGGCACCGGATCCAGACGCCAGACGGAGCTCTCGTGGGCATGACGTTCTGGACCGCCGCGATCGCGCCGGTCGGCCGCATCCTGTCCCTCGCTCTCGTGGACGGCGCCGCGGCCATCCCAGGCACAGAAGTCGAGGTCATCTGGGGTGAGCACCCGGGGTACGGCACCACCCCCGACGCCGATCTCGGCCTGCCGAGCATTCGCGCCACGGTGCAGGTCTCGCCCTACAACGAGTACGCGCGCACCGCCTACCGCGCAGAAGCCACTGTGTAGCGTCAGGCGCGCTCTCCGGCAACGGGCCACATCGTGCCGGTGGGCACCTCAACGCCGTCGAATGTGGTCGTGAGGATCGTCAGCGCTTCGCGCAGCGCCGCCTGCTGTCGCGCGTCCAGCACCGCGTCGATCTCGGCGTTCACCGCAGCCACGCGCGTGCGTCCTTCGTCGGCACCGGCCCTGCCTGCGTCGGTCAGCTCATACCAGATGACACGTCTGTGGACGGGGTGCGGGACCCGGACGACCCATTCCTTCTTCTCGAGATGGTTGAGCGCGGTCGTCACGCTCTGCGGTGTGAGCCGGAACAATCGCGCAAGGTCGGATGCCGACATGTGCCCGAGCTCATCCAGGTGCACGCAGATGCCGAGCTGCGTGACGGTCACGCCCAGGTCTTGAATCCCGTTCACGATCCGCTGATGCAGCGCCTGGTTCGCCCGCCAGATGCGGTATGGCACTCCGCCCAACCATGCCGATGGCTCTTCCTGTGGCATCCTTCGCCCCTGTCATGTCACCTGTCTTCTGGAAACATCATCCACTATAGCGATAGTCCCAGAAGTCTGTCATAGTTACAGATAACTGATATTAGCGCCCTGCCCGCACTGCCGCGGCCTGGCCCGAAAGGACGACATGCCCACTCTCAATGACGTGATCGAAGCCGCCGGCGGTCCCCTGGCGCTGTTGCGCAGCGGCCGGAGCGGCTCGTTCATCTTCCCCGTGACCAGCGAGTTCAGCAATTGGCGCGACGAGCAGGAGTCGTGGCGCTCAAGCGCAGCGCTCATGGACCTGTCGCAGCACATGCCCGACCTCGTCGTGCAGGGGCCGGACGTGTTCCGCCTGCTCGAGCATCTGGGGGCGAACAGCTTCCGCGGCTTCGGGCCGATGAAGGCCAAGCAGCTGGTCGCGGTGGGGCCAGACGGCAACATGATCGGCGACGCCATCCTGTTCTGCCTCGGCGAGGATCTCGTACGCATCGTCGGCCGACCGCCGGCACTGAACTGGGTCCAGTTCCACGCGGAGACCGGCGACTGGAAAGTCGACACCCGCCGCGACGAGCGGGCGGTCATCGTGCCGCGCAAGCGCGAGTTCTACCGCTTGCAGTTGCAGGGACCCACCGCCGGAGAGATCTTTGAGAAGGTCAACGGCGGGCCCATGCCCGAGATCAAGTTCTTCCACATGGGGAGGTTCCGGATCGGACAGTACGAGACGACCGCACTCAACCACCGCATGTCCGGCTTCCCGGGGCTCGAGTTCTTCGGACCGTACGAAGACTTCGAGGGCGTCCGCGACACGTTGCTCGAAGCCGGAGCGGAGTTCGGCATCACGCAGATCGGCGGTCGTGCCTACGCGTCGGTCGCCACGGAGTCGGGGTGGATCGCGAACACCCTCCCCGCGATCTACTCACAGCCGGAACTCTCGGCGTTCCGTGACTGGCACAGCGGCAACTCCTTCGAGGGTCGGCTCGCCCTCGGCGGCAGCTTCGTCTCGGACCGCATCGAGGACTACTACGTCACTCCGTGGGATCTCGGCTACACGCACATCGCCAAGTTCGACCACGACTTCATCGGTCGCGACGCGCTCGAGGCGCGCATCGACGAGCCGCACCGGCACAAGGCATGGGTGGAGTGGGATCGGGATGACGTGGCCAAGATCTCCGCGAGCATGTACAACGAGGGCGACCGGCGGTTCAAATACCTCGACACTCCCATGGCCACGTACACAGCCTGCCAGTTCGACCGCGTCGAGAAGGCTGGCCGGCATGCCGGCAACATGAATCTGTCGATCTACTCCTCGAACACGCGGTCATTCATCTCCCTCGGATCGCTCGATGCCGACGCGCAGCCCGGTGACGACGTCGTGCTCACGTGGGGCGAGCCGAACGGCGGATCGAACAACCGCGCGATCGAACGACACACGCAGACCACGGTGCGTGCGAAGGTCATCGATCGGCCCTTCGGCGAGACCACGCAGGGGTCGGGGCATCATTGAGAGGGTTCCACGCGCACTTGAGGCGGCCGACGGCACACGAAGTGTCGTCGGCCGCCTCGAGTGCGGGGCCTGTCGTAGGCGCGCAGTCAGTCCTGCCGGTACGCCGTACGGGCGTACTCGTTGTACGGCGCGGGCCGCACCGTCGCCCGTAGCCGAGGGAAGCCGAGATCCGCATCCGGCGCCGTGCCGTGCCCGGGATGGCGTCCCCAGACGACCTCGACCGCGCTTCCGGGCTCTGCGACCGATTGGTCGACCAACGCGAGACCGAGAACCTTGTGCTCGGGATCGCTGTTGATCGTCTGGAACGTCAGCCCCACCAGTGCGCCGTCACTCTCGATGCGGTGACGGCCGTAGTCGTTGAGGTACCCCGGGTCGTCGCCGAACACCCGCGCGACGTCGTGGGCGTCGAACTCGAGGGTGACCTTCGTCCGGTGCGAGCCGTCCTTCGCTGCGCGAAGGGCGTCGCGCCCGATGAAGTCGTGGTTGAACGAGATCGAGCGACCGTAGCCGAGCTCCCACGGCGACGTGTAGAAGTCGGCGATGTCGTCGGAGAAGAAGCTGCCGTAGAGCGGGTTCTGCCCTTCGTACGAGTAGAGGCTGATCCGCGCGCGGTACTCGGCGAGACCAGGGTCGGTGTAGATGGCAGGTGTCGGGGTGGGGATCCAGCCGCTCTCGACGCCGTTGGTCGCGTACGCGAGTGCGCCGACGTGAACGATTCCGGATGCTGCACCCGCCGTGAGAAGCGCATCCTTGACACGATCGTGATCGGCGAAGCCCCCGATGAACTCGTACCCCGGCTGTCCGGCCATACCGTGCCGCAAGGCCCGGAACGACGCGCCGCCGAGCTCGACCGGAGTCGAATGGAAGAACTTCGTCTCCGGCAGCGGACCGCCGAAGGCGCGGTGCACGACGTCGAGCGCGAGCGGCCCCTGCACCTGAAGGCGGAACAGTCGCGGCGCCTCCGATGCGAATGAGCGATCGGGGTCGGTGACGTACTCCACGTCGTATCCGTCACGCTCGGCGTGGAACGTCACCCAATGCTGGGCGGCCTCGACGCCGCTGAGCACGTAGGATTCTTCCCCCTCTCTCAGGAGGATACCGTCGGTGACGATGTCGCCACCGGCCGTCACCGGAATGAACTGCTTCGCCTGTCCGATCGCGAAGGTGTCGATGTTGTTCGCGCTGACGTCACTGAGCAGCTGCGCCGCCCCGGAACCACGCAGGAACGTATCCGACATGTGATACGAGAGGTCGGAGATCGCGACGCCCTCGCGCCACGCCGCCTGCTCCTGCTTCCAGCCCGCATACTCCTCGTCGACGACGGGCGGCGTCCACGGGCCCGCCTCAGGTTTCCACAGCAGCTGGATCGGGGATCCCGCCTCATCGATCCCCTGCTGCAGGCTGACGAATTCCCATGACATGCCGAGCTCCTTCGCGCGTCATCAGTGTGTTGAAACAGTCTAAGCTGTCTGAAACTCGGCGTCCAGATGTACAGCCCGCGTCAGCGCACCCACACCGGCAGGTCGACGCGCGAGCCGTCCGGGCCATGGACGATCTCGTTGTGTGCCACGACCGTCTCGGTCGCCGTGAACGCCGCCTCGCCCGTGCCGGGGTTCCGCGCGTAGCGCGGGTGCGCACCCGAGCTGATCTGGATACCGACCTGGTGACCGGCCGCGAAGCGGTGGAACGCGGGCCACAACGGCACGTCGATCTCGCGTACGCCGTCGGCGTCCGGCGCCCCGGCGTCACCGCTGCCGACCGAGCCCACCCGGCGGATGCCGTCGCAGACGGTCATCGAGCGACCGTCCGGCGACACATCGGTGATGCGCACGAAGACGTCCACGCTGGGCGCGCTCGAGCGCAGGCGGATACGGGCGACCGGCTCACCCGCGATCTCGAGCGGGTCGGCCAGCGTCTCGGAGCGGAAGACCACGACGTCGTCGCGCTTCTCGTGCGCGGCGTTGTCCACGGGAGCGGTCTTGGGCAACAGGCTCGGCCCGCCCAGCGCAGGAGTGGGATGCTGCGGATCGTAGGTGTAGGGCGTCGTCCCGACAGACGGCGTGCCCGTCGATGCGATGCCGCCGGCGTGCAGAAACCAGCTCTGCGCCGCCGCTCCCGCCGGCGGCCACACCGGCAGGTCATGCCACTGCTCGGCGCCGGTCTGGAACGCGCGGACCGGCTCGGGTCGCGCCCACTCCTGCCCCGCGAAGACCTCTCTCAGAAACCCGACGGTGTCGTTGTGCGCGGGGGCCGCCATCGTCGGCGTGATGTGCCCCCAGGGGCCGAGCGTGAGGCGCGGGGCGTTCCCGGCTTCGACCAACCGGCGATAGTTGCGCAGCTGCCAGGGCAGGAAGATGTCATACCAGCCGCTGAGCATGAACACCGGGGCCGTGACGTCGGGCACCGAGGGCTCGTGGTTCTGCTGGGTCCAGTATTCGTCGGTCAGTCTCTCGTGCCGTACCCAGTCCTGGTACCAGTGCACGCTCTCACCGGATGCCGCAAGGTCGCCGCCCGACAGCGGCAGCACATCGAACGCCTTCTCGAGCCGGCGGTCGGGCAGCAGCATCCCGAGCATCATCAGACCGCCCTTGCGCATGCGCACCATCATTCGCGTCCAGCCCAGTGCGTTGCGCAGGGCGAACGCGTTGTTGTCCCACGTGATCGCACCGAAGTCGGGCATCGTGATGTGCAGCACGAGGGCGTCGGGAGCGTTGTCGGGGTCTTCCCGCAGGAGCTTGGCTGCGACCGCCCACTGCGTGTAGCCCATGTAGCTCTGACCGTAGGTGGCGAGCTTTCCGGTGAACCACTCCTGACGGTGGACCCACCGATGGGTCGCGATGCCGTCGCGCTGCTCGTCGATCTGCGGGGTGAAGACCCCCTCCGATCCGGCGGTGCCCCGGCAGCTCTGGAAGAAGACCGTGAATCCTTCATAGGCGAGCGTGCGCGCGGCGCCGCCCATCATGCCGCTGCGGCCGTACGGGCCGCGGATGAGGATCGTCGGCAGCGTGCCGTCGGCGCCGACGGGTCGGTACAGGTCGCCGAGCAGTTCCACGCCGTCGTCCATCGGCGTGCGCAGGTCACGGATGATCTCGATGTCGTGCGGGCCGAGGGTGACGCCCTTGCGCGAGCGCGCGTCGATCGCTCGTGTGATGCGCTGTTTCAGCGTGGTCATGCCGCCTCCTTGCGGGTGATGCCGCCACGATATCAGAAACGGAGGGACCTATTCCGTTTATGGATGCCACAGCCTAAGCTCGAGGCGTGTCCGATGCGTCCGAACCTCGTCGCCTGCGCCAGGATGCCGTGCGCAACCGCGCCGATGTCCTCGCCGCCGCCGAGCGGGTCTTCGCACGCCGCGGGCTGGAGGCGACGGTCGAAGACATCGCCGCCGAGGCCGGCGTCGGCGTCGGCACCGTGTACCGCCGATTCGGTTCGAAGTCCGAGCTGATCCAGACCCTGTACCGCGAACGCCTCGACCAGGTGCTCGAGCTCATCGACCACTGCGCGGCGCTGCCCACCGGCAGGCAGGCCCTGCACGCCGTGATGCGTGCCTTCGTCGACCTGCAGACTCTCAGCCGCGCGCAGCAGCAGCTGCTGTTCTCGACGGAGGCGCCCGACGCCGGCGTGCTGCGCACCGAGGTGGAACCACGACTGACGGCGATCATCGAGAGGGCCAAAGCCGAGGGCGCGGTGCGCGCCGACTTCGCCGCGACCGATGTGCCCGTGCTCACGCACGCCGTCACCGACGCCGCGACGCGTCTGCCCGACGGCGGCCGCGAGCTCGCCGTGCGCCACCTCGAGCTGCTGCTGAAGGGACTGGCGCCCGGCGAGGACGAGGTGCCGATCCCGCCGCCGCTGCCCGACGAGCGATTCGCCCAATGGCTGCAACCGGTGTAGCGCGAGGCTGTTCGCCTTTCGCGGAGACAGAGGAGTCCCCCATGACCACGCCACCCGTTCCCACACTGGCTCCGGTGTTCGACGTGCGCGTCACGCTCGAAGCTCCACTCGAGTTCGGCGCCACCAGCGCCGGCGGGCGCCGGATCATCCCGATCACCGGCGGAGAGATCACCGGCGCTCTGGAGGCCGAGATCCTGCCCGGCGGAGCCGACTGGCAGCGCGTGCGCGCCGACGGCAGCCTCGAGATCGACGGGCGCTACACGGCCCGAACCCGCGAGGGCGAGCTCGTGTATCTCTCAGTGCGCGGCCTGCGCACCGGCCCCGCCGAGGTGCTGGCCGCGCTCGGCCACGGCGAAGACGTCGACCCGGGCAACTACTACTTCCGCACGAGCGTGACGTTCGAGGCATCCACACCCCGACTGGCCTGGCTGCAGGACGCACTGTTCATCGCGTCGTGCATCCGCGAGGCGCGCGCCGTGCGCTACACCGCGTATCGGGTGAGCTGAGCGGCGTAGATCTCTCCGCCCGGGGCTCCCGTCGATGAAGGGACTCTCTCGTACGAACCTCTTTCTCCATGCGCGGCTTCGCGCAGGCGTGGCCCGATGCGGAGGCAATTGTGCAACGACCCGTTGCACAATCATTCTTGGGGGCAGACGTTCCGGTCAAGATGCGAGGTGCGACACCGATCGCTCGTCCGGCGCCAACCGGGTCACGGCAAGAGATCAAGCATCTGTGGTCGTGCATTCATCGCATGAATGACCATCTCATTGCCGCTGTCGAAGACCAGCACGACCGTTTCCAGCAGGCGTCCTTGCGTGTCGAATCCGATCCGCAGTTGGCGTGCCGGTGACTCGTCGTCAAGGTCCTCGATCCAGATGGGCCATGACGCAGCCTGGATCGCATCTTCGTCCGCCACACCATGCTTTCGGGCGGATTCGTGAACGATCACGCTGCGTATGCCGCCAGAGCATCGCGAATGAACTCCGAGCGGGTCTTGTTCTCGTGCGCCGCACGCGCGTCCAGCTGAGCGAGTTCCTCACTCGTCAACCGGAGGGCCACAACCTGTGACGGTTCAGCACCGCGTCCGGGACGGCCGCGGCCCCGCTTCTTGAGAGCCGCGACGTCGTATCCCGCTTCGGCCTCGGTTGCCCAGGCGGCGATCTGGTCCTCCGTGACCGGCACGCCGTCGATCGTCTCGTCCACACTCATACCGCTAATCGTATTACGAAAAGGACGGCGATGGGCGCGAATTGCCTACAACACCTCAGCGAGCTCGGTGGCCTCGCGGATCGCGCGCTTCGCGTCGAGTTCGGCGGCGACGTGCGCTCCGCCCACGATGTGCGCCGTCACTCCGAGGGCGGCGAGCTCGTCGGCAAGGGAGCGATTCGGCTCCTGCCCTGCGCAGATCACGATCGTCGAGGTGGCGACGGTCTCATCCGCCCCGTCCACGGTGATGTGCAGGCCCTCATCGTCGATGCGCCGGTACTCGGCACCGGCGACCATCCTGACCTGCTTCTGCGCAAGCTCGGCGCGATGGATCCAGCCGGTCGTGAGGCCGAGCCCGGCACCGAGCTTCGAGGCTCTGCGCTGCAGCAGCGTGACGCGCCGCGACGGCGGCGTGGTGGTCGGCCGCACCAGCGCGCCCGGCGCGGCGAACAGCGGGTCTACGCCCCACTGCGCGAAGAACTCCTCCGCGCTCTCGCTCGGCGCGTGCGTGAGGAACGTCGCCACATCGAACCCGATGCCGCCCGCGCCGATGATCGCCACGTCATCGCCTGGCACCACATCGCCGCGCAGCACATCGAGGTAGCCGACGACGCTCGGGTGGTCGATGCCTTCGATCTCGGGCGTGCGCGGCGTAATGCCGGTGGCGACGACCACCTCATCCCACCCCTGCACGTCGACGGCCCGAACCCGCGTGCTCAGGCGCACGTCGACCCCGAGTTCATCGAGCTCGGTGCGGAAGTACCGCAGCGTCTGCGCGAACTCCTCCTTGCCGGGAATGCGCCGGGCCACATCGAATTGGCCACCGAGCACCGGTGCCGCATCGAACAGGGTCACCTCGTGCCCGCGACGAGCCGCGGACGTCGCGGCGGCCATGCCCGCCGGCCCTGCACCGACGACTGCGACGCGTCGCGATCGCGTGGTCGGGATGCCGAGAAGAATCGTCTCGCGCGCAGCACGGGGCTTGACCAGGCAGCTTGTGAGCTTGCCCGCGAGAGTGTGGTCGATGCACGCCTGGTTGCAGGCGATGCAGGTGTTGATGCGATCCGCCCGCCCCTGCCGCGCCTTCTGCACGAACGCGGGGTCGGCCAGCAGCGGCCGTGCCATCGACACGAGGTCGGCGGCCCCCTCAGCGAGCAGTCGCTCTGCAACCTCGGGGTCGTTCACACGGTTGCTGACGGCGACGGGGATGCCCACGGCATCCATCACCTTCCTCGTCGCATCGGCGAACGCCGCCCGCGGCACCATCGTGGCGATCGTCGGCACCCGCGACTCGTGCCAGCCGATGCCGGTGTTGATGAGGGATGCCCCGACCCCCTCGATCTGCCGTGCAAGGCGGATCGTCTCGTCGATGTTGGCGCCATCGGGCACGAGATCGAGCACCGACAGACGGTAGAGCACGAGCGGGTCATCCCCGATGCGCTCGCGCGTACGCGTGACGACCTCGATCGGGAACCGCATCCGCCGCTCGGCGTCGCCGCCCCAATCGTCGTCGCGCTGATTCGTGTGCGCGGCGGTGAACTCGTTGATGAGGTAGCCTTCGCTGCCCATGATCTCGACGCCGTCGTATCCGGCATCCATCGCCAATTCGGCCGCGTGGGCGAAATCCTCGACCGTCTGCTCGACCTCGTCGCCTGTCAGCGCGCGGGGCAGCAGCGGGTTGATCGGCGCCATGATCGCACTCGGCGCGACGAGGTCCGCGTGCTTGGCGTAGCGACCGAAGTGCAGCAGCTGCACGACGATGAGCCCGCCCTCGGCGTGCACGGCGTCGGTGATCAACCGGTGCCGCGCGACGTCGTCATCGGTGGCGAGTACGGCACCCTGGTCGACGGGGCGCCCGGCATGGTTCGGCGAGATACCGCCGGTCACGATGAGTCCGACCTCGCCGCGAGCACGCTCGGCGTAGAACGCGGCTATGCGCTCGAAGCCATCGGGCTCCTCTTCGAGACCCAGGTGCATCGACCCCATGATCACGCGGTTGGGCAGTGTGACGGCGCCGACCTGCAGCAGGCTGAGCAGGTGCGGATAGGCTGGCGCCTGCAGCTCGGCGACGGTCCCGCCGCGCGCGGGAACGGTCACGATCCCACGGCGGGACGGTTGACGGCGACGACCTCGGAACGGGCGCCCATCGCCTCGGCGAGCGCCCGCAGGCCGGAGAGCGGGCGCACCATGACCATCAGCTCGTCGATGAGCCCTTCCTCGTTGACGTGAATGAAGTCGCAGCCGGTGATGGCGCGGTCCCCCACCCGTGTTTCGAAGACGAGGGCGTGGTCCGCGCCGTCGGAGATGACCCGCGCGTAACGGAATTCCTCGAAGACCTGGATCACCGCCCCGAGGAGCGTCTTGGTCACATCGCGCCCGCGATACGGTTTGTGTGCGACCGGACTGCGGAAGACCACGTCGTCCGCGAGGGTGGCGGCGATCGCCTCGATGTCGCCCGCTTCGGCGGCCGATCTGAATGCGTCCATGGGGTGCCTCCTTGCACGTCCTTGAGCTCCGAACCTACACAACAAGTTGTATAGGTGCAAAGTTTCATTGTGCTGCTAGCGTGGGTTGCACCATGGCGCTCCGCAACGCGATCCTCACAGCCCTGCTCGACGGCGAGTCGTCGGGCTACGACCTCGCGAAGACCTTCGACGTGACGCTCGCGAACTACTGGAGCGCGACATCCCAGCAGCTCTACCGCGAGCTTGACCGCATGGAGACCGAGGGACTCGTCAGCGCACGGCTCGTCGTACAAGAGCGTCGCCCCAACAAGCGCCTCTACGCGATCACCGACACCGGCCGCGCCGCCCTGCACGCGTTCGCCGCGCGCGCGCCGAAGCCCACCGCGATCCGCGACGAGCTGCTGGTGCAGGTGGCGGGGATGGATGCCGCAGATCTGCCGCACGTGCGCGAGCACATCGCCGCCGCGCTCGACGCGTCGCGCACGAAGCTCGAGCGCTACCGTCGTTCGCGCCGACATCTGCTCGAAGACCGGACTGCGGAGGAGTTCCTCGCCGAGGCCGAGCGGATCGGACCGTTCCTCACGCTCGAGTGCGGCATCGTCTTCGAAGAGGGCAACGTGCGCTGGTACGAGGGAGTGCTGGAGACGCTCGAGCGGCGAGGCGAGAGTCCGGTCAGAGACGAAACTTCCTCCCGCGCGGCTTCGGGGGACGCACCGTCCCGCTGAGAGCGATGGTCGACTCGGGCGCGACGGCCGCGGCATCCACCGACTCCAACCGCGCATCCCGATCGACGTCGGCGCCGTTCCTGATCTTCAGCACGAGGGGCAGCACCTCGGTGGCCATCACCGCGGCTTCGCTGGCGAGTTCGAGGCCGAGGACGAGCCCCGATGCCACCGTGACGGCTCCGGTCGCAAACGTGACGATCGACGCCGCGACGCTCAGCGCGATCGCCACCAGGCCGATGAAAGCGACCGAGGCTGCGACCGGATGGTCGCGGACGAACGCCCCGATCTTCCCCCATGCTGAACCGAGCCCCTGGTCGAGGATCTCCAGGTCGATGCGGTCGGTGGCGAGGATGTCACGGATGTAGCCCCGGGTCGGCTGCTCACCATCCTCCAACGCGTGTGCCACGACCAGCGCGGCATCGACGCTCAGCCGTACGAGCTGCTGCAGGGCGATCTGCGCATCGAGGGAGCGACCAGGAGTGGTCACCAGCATCTCGAGCGAGTCCAGCGGCAGCACGGGCTCCTCACGCGCGCGGGACCACTCCTCGATGAGCGAAGGCTGGTCCAGCATCGTCTGCACGACGAGGGCGAGGTCCGCCTCGTAGGAGGCCAGCCCCGGCGACAGCGTCACGCCGATGTCCGACATGGGCGAATTCTAGCCCGCGAGAGGGAACTCTGACCAGGGGATTCTGTGGCTCGACCCGGCGCTTCGTATCGAAGGCGAGTCTTCCACCACTGCCCCCCTCAACTCTGCAGGCAGGCGCGTCAGGTGTGGCCGTCGACCGGTCTCGTGGCGGTCCCCTGGACGTCGCAATCGATACGCCGGCATCAGCGGCGAGCACGATGCCGGCCATGATGATCCACCCGACTGTTCCGAGCCCGAGAACGAAGCGGGCGATCGGCAGTACGTTGTCGATATGACGACGAACCGATGGGGGCTTGGCGTTGCGATCGGCATTGTTGTCGTCACGGCCATGCTCGTTGTCACCGACGTGTTGCACGAGCCGCTGAGACGTTGGTGGAATTTGAACTTCGGACATAGGTGCACGCCCGACTGCGTCCGGGGGTGTTCGCGTTGAGTCGACGCGGTTTCAGGTCGTGTCGGACGACGCTCATCGCGACTCGGAGTCGTTGAGGTATACGCGATTCTTACGCAGCCGAGTGTCGTCCGTCGGAGAGGATGACCTTGCGCTCGCCGAAGGTCGCGGTGACCTCCACGGTGCCGCCCAGCGCCTCGATGTACGCGCGCAGCGTGGCGAGCCCCGACCGGTCGAGCTCCCCCGACTCGAGCGCCGAAATGGTGGGTTGGGTCAACTCCATCCGTTCCGCGAGCTCCCGATCTCGGTCGCTGACGGACCAGCGTGCGGGCGCAGTGCGGGCGGGGTTGCCCCGGTGGGGCGATCAGCTGGTGTTCGACGGTCCCAAAGCAGACCGAGACGACACGTTTCGGTCTGCTTTGGGACGTTATGCTTTCGTGCGGAGAAGGCCTTGCAACTCGTGATGGTTTCTCTCGCCGCCGCGTAGCCAACCGCACGGCCGTCCTGCCTCGCTACCCAGCCGAGACTCCCTCCGCCCCCATCTCGACCTTTCGGCGCGGGCGGCGCTGTCTACTCGGCCGGGGCGACCTCGTCCATACGCTCCGCTGGAGGCTCCACCGGAGGCAGACCGGCCTTGCGGAGGGCGTCGGCAGCCCCCCCTCCGGCAGCAGCGCAAAGAGTTCCACGGCCTGCGCCGGGCGGGCGACCAACTCTTCGACGAGATCGTTGATTGCCCCGAGTAGGAGGCCGAGCGTCGACCCATCGTCGTCCATCACGACGGTGACTAGACCGTCGCTGATGTCGCTGCCGTGTAGCGCCTTGTTTCCGGTGTGTCGCAGGACGCTCAGGATCTGCCATAGGCCGAGGCTCACCTCGGGCTGTAGGGCCGCGATGCGGTCGTCAAGCCGCCCGGTGAACTGTGGGCGCACTTCCCCAAGCAAGGACTCGAGCGCAGCACGCCCGAGCGCAGCACCAGCGCGCCGAGACACCACTGCCACGGACCGCGCCTCCTCATAGAGTTCGGCGGCGTTCGATGGCATGGCAGAATGCCCCATCGGGAATGGGTTCGCCTGCGGGAACATAATCTGGGCTCCACGCCACACAGTGCCCCTCTTACATGCAAAACACGTGCTCATGGTCCACGTATTGGGTCGAGACCCGAGACCGGTGCTCCGCGTGCTGGAATCGTCGCGGGCAAAGACCGTCGCCGCGCCCTTGTCGATCACGAAGTCTTCCCATTCCTGCTGCGCCAAAGCTCCGCAGCGCGGGCAGTGGAACTTCGACGCACCACGAGTCGGAGAGTCGGCCGAGTTCGTAATGGAATTGGAGGTACTCGCCATGCCGCCAGCGTATCCAGGCGACGGGACTCAGCTCATTCGGAACGCACCCAGTTATGCATCCAGGCGGGAATGCGCCGACAGCCGATGTGGTGCCTGAACAATCGGAGCCGGGTGTCACAAAGCATTCGCCGCCGCCGACGGCCGCGACGAGCGGTCACCCATCCAAAGGTGACGTGCTGCCGCCCGCACGTGACGCGCCCCTCCCGCGCATTGCTCGGATGTGGATCGGAATATGAAGGTCAGTTCATCCTGAGATCTTCGGCAAACATGACGAGGATGTCGCTCGGGCCCCGCAGGTAGGTGAGCCTGTGGATGCCCTGGAAGTTCGCGACACTGCGCAGCGGATGACAGCCGAGTCTGGCGGCGGTGGCCAGAGCCGCGTCGATGTCGTCGACTGAGAACGCCACACCATGCATGCCGATATCGTTCGGTCGCGCGGGCTCGGACTCGATCGGCGACGGGTGGATGTACTCAAACAACTCGAGCCGCCTGCTCCCGTCAGGGGTCTGCAACACACTCACGTCCATCGCCCGGACGGGGACCGCTGAACGGTCTGCGACGCTACAGCGCGCACCATTCGGTCAGACACACCTCTGGTATGCCGCGGCAGGCGGGCTCCGGTGCCTATTGACCACTCAATAGCGGCCGAGCCATCGACCGCCGGCGTCAGGACAACCGAGTACCACTCGCTGTAGTCCTGCCCGCCTGGCGGCCGCTTGCTGAACACGATGGAGTCTCCAACGTTCGGCAGCGCCTCGCATCGGTTGGCGTCCGCAGACGGTCGGATCCGCGCGAAAGTGTCGACAATGTAGCCTTGGCGAAGAAGAGTCGGTGGGCGCGTTCGGCGCAGAGCTTTTGGTTTCGATGACTCCTCACCGGCTGATCGCGGAGCATTCAAACACCAGCTGGATGAATTGCAGAACGGTCGCCAATCTCCTCCGGTCCAGCCGATAACGGTCGCCACTAGCGCGCCGACGATTGCGATAGCGACGATCCCGACTACGCGGCCGAGGCAACCCTTCTAGAAGCCTCGACTGTTTCTATCGCGGCGAGTGGCCGAGGCGGGCTGCACAGTCACAATCATCTACGACCTGCGGCGTCGTCTTGCATTTGTCATGCTCGCGGCTTGACCGCCCCTCGGGCTTCACTCCGGACGAGCGGCCGGCGTACGCCATACTGGCGGCATGCCTGACATGTCCTGGGTCGACGCCATCAAGAGGGTGCTGAGCGAACAAGGCGAGCCCATGCGCGCCTCCGAGATTGCACAGACGATCGTTGACAAGAAATACCGCACGAAAGTCGGAGCGACACCAAATACGACCGTTGGATCGGTCCTCTCTCAACCCCCGTTGCGCGATGAAGTCGAGAAGATAGAGCGAGGCATCTATAGATATCCGCTAAGTAGCGTCCTCGCTGAAGTCACGGATTCGCCGGAACGTGCGGACTCAGATGCAGAGCTGCCGCCAAGCAAATCCGGAACTGAGCTGACCGAGGATGAGCCGGGACTGCTGAATGCCTTCGGGTTATTCTGGCGACGCATCGAAGTCGATTGGACTTCGGTAGCGCCCAAACTGTTGGGCGTGCAACTCGCCGGAAGTACCGCGGTGGACTTCGGAACGCAGGCCGGCATTTATGTCCTCTACGACGGCAGTCGCTTGGTCTACGTCGGACGAGTCAATGAGCCTCGACTTGCGAAGCGACTTCGTGAACACACGCGAGACCGGCTTAGCGGACGATGGGACCGGTTCTCCTGGTTCGGAGTTCGCGCCGTGACGGAGACGGGTCTCGCAGACTTTTCGCCGTCCGCGACTGTGAGCCTCGACTCGCTAATCAACACCCTGGAGGCGCTCTTAATCGAAGCGCTTGAGCCGCCACAGAACCGGCGCCAGGGCGATGGATTCGCTGAGCTTGAGTTCATTCAGGTCCTCGATCCTGGGATTGAGAAGAAGCGGAAGAAGCAGATACTCGAGGAGTTGAGCAAGAATCTCTAACGGCACCTGTGCCGTTGCCTCATCGCGCTCGGCCAGCCGGTCCTACGCGGCGGCGCTGGCGTTCGCTAGATCACTGTTCTGCGGGCACCGCCCGATAAGTGATCAGCCAACTATCGCGGAACGCGGGCGGCGGCTCGTTGAGCGTGGCGCGACAGCGGCGTTGGCTAATCAGCGGAGGTGTCGAGCAAGTCCGCTTCAGTCTGACGCGCCGTCCGTTCGCCGTGAATCATGGCGATGAGATGCAACGCCTCGCCCTCGTCTGCCACCGCCTCCAGCATTGACCTAACTTCGGACATTTCGCGGATCGGTCTTGGCGATTCTCGCCCGTCTCGGGAAGATCGCGCATATTGAAGGCGATTCTTGCCCTCCCATACGTAGATCATCCGCGCGTGAACCATGTCATTTCTCGCGGTTAGTGCGTCCCCAGCCCGTTCTAGCCAGGAAGCCCAGCGACTCGAGTCGTCTAGTCGCATTGCATCGGCGAACGCTCGAACGGTGCCGGGAGCCCTCAGCTCACGACGCACTTGGGAGACGGAACAGCGCCGGGGATGAGCGACTCCGAGAATGCCTTCGCCAAGCCAGTCAGCGACGCCATAGATGATTCCCTCGATCGCGCCCGCGAGAACAGTGATCCGACCGAGCTCGACAATGGTCTCGTTCGGAATGCGACGCCAATGGTCAACGAGTGCGCGTGGTTGCTCTGTCACGGCGCCAACATACATGCGTCCGACCCACGTCCACTCGATCGCAGGTTCACCGATCGCGGCGTCGGCACCCCACCACAGACGATACGAACCCAGGTTGCAACTGGGAGAGCCGAGGGCGCCGCGCTTTGGCGCGCCGGCTAGCGCGAACCATCCACCGTATGGTGATGCTGACGGAGGCATGTGATCCCGAGGCCGGGCCCCGACGCTTTCGTATCGGCTGAGGAAGGAGATCGTGATGACTAGCGTTCTCAGGGCATTCAAGTCGGCTCGAAAGGATGCTCTGCGTCACATGGCGGCATCCGAACGCGCGAATTATCGCTGGGGCGAGACGACGATAACCGAGATCGTCAATTCGCGGGCAGCCAGAGCGGTGCACGTGGTAACGAATCTCGCTCGCGGCGTCCACAGCAGGCCGAACCTGACACCCTTCCGCAGGCGAGGAGCCTGCACTTCACCGGTTCTCTCGGTCACCATCACAGTCTCGCGCCCGGTCGTGGTCTTGTGGACCGCTTGCTAGCTCGACGATCTATCCGACTTGGGGCCGGGATGGCGTCCATCCCAACGAGGTTCGCGCAAGCCGATCCCGGACCCACGGCGCCCGCGAACCATGATGGGCCTCCTGAACGCAAGCGGACCGGCTTCCGCTCGACTGCGACCAGCGCGACCTCGGCGGCACGTCGGTCAGGGCCGGACCAAGCTGACGGGCTGTCAGCGTTCACGAGCCATGAGGCAGAGACAGAATTGTGGCACCCACGCTGGTCTCCGCGCCGACGCTGGGACTCGGCAGCGCCATGGCGGACATCGCTAGCGGGCTCTTCGGTTCAGACTCAGTTACAGATGTCTAGGTAGCCCCCGGGGCTCGTGGGTCTGTTGGGATGAAGAACGACTCGTAGCCTGAACCTTCTTCCGAATGCTGCCGCATCTCGAAAGGCGGCGAAGCGGGCCGCAACATCTCGAAGAAGCCGAGGAGTTCCTCTCGCAGTTCGTCGTCGTAAATCAGTTCTTCATCCAAGATCACGTCTGCGAACGAAGGTCCGAAGTACTTCCAGGCGCACAGCATGGCATCCTGTCCGATGGCCGCTCGCGCCTCCTGTTCGAGCGATGTGTCCACGAGCGACTGACGTAATAGCTCTACCCATAGGCGCGGATCGACGTTGATCGTGACAGCGGCGGCGATGGACGCGAAGATCGACTGTTCACCTTGGTCCTCGTAAACACTTGCAAGTGTCGAGTGTGCCCAGCCATTGAGGGCATCCACGTTGATCGCCATCAAGGCAGCGTCCTTCAAGACAGCCATGTCCTCGGTATCCGGCGGGAAGAATTCAGGTATCGCGAGTGTCGGTCTGACCTGAGAGTCAATCTTGAGGCCTTCCACAATGAACTCCATCGCTTCGCGCGAGAGACGCCACTGAGCGCCCGAATCAGGAGAAGACCAAATGTCAGCATCCCCGAACTCATCTCGCGCTTCTCGGTACCTACCGGTCCTCATCAGCACGTCCGCGAGGAGAGGGGCAGCCCTCGTATCACCGTACTCAATCGCCTTGCTGTAAGACTCTTCGGCTTTCTCGACCTGGTTCTGTGACCAGTGCACCATCCCTTGTTCTCTCCACCAGTACCCGCGCTCGCGATACCGCGGGTCAGCTTGCGCCGCTTCCTCGTACAAGCGGAGCGCGTCCTCAGCGTCCTCCTCGCCCAAGGTGTTCGCCGCATTGTAAAGACCTGTCGCGGGTCGGAACCATGTTCGAGCAGCACGGGCAACCTCGTGCGCCACCGCCCGCCTCAGTTCGGGGGTTGGGGTTGATGACGAAACCGCAGCCAACGCGATGTCACGAGCCGGATGCTCTTCGTTAGCAGCGGTCCGCTGAATCAGAGTGAGCACCGCTCCACTCTCACCGTGCCGGGTGAGGAGCGCCAAGGCATAGCCAAACCCGTTGGCTTCGAGGAGGGTATGCGTCTCCGGCGCAGCGATCTTGAGGAGACGCACGCAAAGATCCTCCGCCCCGACATTGGCAAGCGAAAGAGCTAGGGCCGCGATCACATCAGATGCGAGAGCGCCGTAATCTCTCGCCCCGTGAAACTCGTAAGTGATTTGACGTACACCGTCCCCACGCATCCCAGCCATCACCCTGGCGTCCTCGATGGACACTTGGAGGTAGGGAAGACAAGGGTTGCTGTGGACAGCCCGCACGAAGGATGGCAGCGACGATAGCTTCTGAGCAATGGCTCTCTTGAGCGGGGCAGCGCTTTCGCCATAGAACGTTTTTCCCGTGAGGTGAACGTCTATCGGCAGGTGCCGCGACACTTCCCGCGCCAGACGCCAAGCTCGCGCCTCCTCCGCAAGGTTGGCTGCCGCTTCCGTATCGAGCACGTTCTCGCAGCGCACCTGACGACTCTTTGTATCTGGGTTCTCGTCGTATGGGAGTAGATGCGCCCACCGGTACCAGAGTGTTTCGGTGGAGTCATGACCGATCACCACTAGAGTTGCGTCGGGCGTCTGCTCCCAATAGTTCAAGGTGGTGCGCCTGATGGACTCGGCTGGCTGATGACCACTGTCCCTGCCCGTTGACTTCAACTGAACGTTGAAGAAGATCCCGGTCGTTCGACCATTCTCGAACACCTCCACGCGTCGGTCGATGCCGTAGTCCTCTGCGAGCGAGTGCACCACCCACTCGCGCGGCAACACGCTCTCGAACGCGCGATTCGACCACGTAGAACGCGAGTGGTTGTCGTGTCGTACAGGCAAATCTTGTTCGGACGGCATGTTCAGAAGCTAATGGAACGCCGCTCCCCGTATCACTCAGCGCGCCGGGACAGCCCGCGACCTCGCGCTCGATGCCCCTTCAAGGTCCGACGCTCGCGCACCGCTCGCAAAGGGATCGCTCCGGCCGGTACTCACGTTCGCACCCGAACGATCGGGCCATACGATCTGGTCGTGACCCATTTCGTCTCTGCGACCGCTGACATCTGCGGCGACTACCGATACAGCCTTACGCGTGTCTGGGACGAAGCTCTGCCAACAATCGCTTTCGTCCTGCTGAAGCCGAGCACCGCTGACGCGGTCGATCTCGATCCGACACTGCGGCGCTGCGTCAACTTCTCCAGACGCGACGGGTATGGCAGCATGAAGGTCCTCAACCTGTACGCCTACCGCACGCCGAGCCCGAAGATGATGCTCGGAGCACCGGACCCAGTCGGTCCTGAGAACGACCGCGTGCTGGCCGAAGCCACCGGGACGGTCGTGGCCGGCTGGGGAACGAACGCGAGCCCGGCCAGAGTCGCTCACGCACTCACGCTGCTGCCGCCGCTCAAAGCGCTCAAGATCACGACGCAGGGCCACCCGCAGCACCCTCTTTGCATCAAGGGCGACTCCCCTCTCGTCGACTGGCCGCCACGCAGCGCGTCCTGACGATCGGTCACCCACCAACAAAAAAGCCCTGAGCCGCGACTCGTTCGTAAACGATGTCGCGACTCAGGACAATGGCGGAGACGGAGGGATTTGAACCCTCCCAGGAGACCAGACGTGGCGCGGCACCCTTGATTTTCTGCGGGTACTGGTCGCCTCCGGGCGGTATGAGTACCCACGAAACCGGCTGAACCGTTGACAGTGTCAACATACACAGCCGGAGCCGTCACGCTTCCCTCTCCCAGTGTCCGACCCGACCGTTAGAGTCATCTCATATTCGGCCAGTAGCAGACGCAAAGGTGCGACCACATGACCAATCGGCAGGACCCGGAATTGACCATCTGCGGAACGGGTGCGGATTGCGAGCGATCGTGCCCGTTCATTCGGCCGGGTCAAGCCTGCCCCAGTTTGCACGAGCTGCGTGCGCTCGCGATGGATACGGGACGGACGCTCGCCGAGCTGATGAGCTACAAGGCGTTCTCGGCGTCCGCGACGACCTGAGCCGGGTCCAGCCCGAGGACTGCGCACAGTTCGTGCAGGTACCGCATGTTGATGTCGCGGCGCCCGTTGAGGATTCGTTCGACGGTTGGGCGTGACAGGGATGTGCGCTCGGCGATCTCGGTATAGCTGGGGCCGGCGTCGCTCTGCTTGTCTTTGAGAATCTTGGCGACGGCCAGCGTCAACTCGTCGTCCATACCCTGCTCCATTCGGATCACTCTACTGGATGAGAGTGCACGGTTCACCGCGCCTTGATACAGGCCATTTTTCACCCTCGCGGAGCGTGTTTCTGAGAATTTGATACTTGGGGGTTGTTATCCGTTCGGATCACGTCTATCGTTATCCGCATGGATCACGCAGAGTACGACCGAACGGTCGGGACCAACGTCCACGAGGCGATCTTGGAGAGCGGCCTCTCCGTTCGCGGCGCGGCTGACCGGTCGGGCATCCCGTACACCACCCTCGACCGGAAGCTGAAGGGCCTCTCGTCGTTCACCGTCGCGGATCTGCGTCGCATCGGGCAGATCACGCGGCGTCGTGCTGACAGCTTCATGCCGCGCGAGCCGAAGCCGCGCCCGGCGAAGAAGGTCGCATGATGGCCGACGTTCAGATGTTCACGCTCGGCGAGGTCGCTGAGCGGCTGCAGCTGCCGTATGAGGTCGTGCGTGACGCGGTGTATGCCGGCCGTTGGCCGCACACCGCGTTCACCCCTCGGAATCGGCGGATGAGTCAGGCGGACATCGACCGTGTCGTCGAGATGCTCCACCACGAGCCTGCCCCGCAGTCCCGCTCCGACGCGCGCCGTCGGACCGCCCACGTCAAGAAGTTGATGCGGGCCGTCTGAGGCCCGTGGAGTTGAAAGGAGCAACCGGAATGCTCTCAGAGAAGAAGTCCCCCGAGGACACGAAGCCGATCGATGCGTGTGATGCGGTCGGGGTTGATGATGTCGAGTTCGCGGGTGGGAAGCTGCGCGCGGACCGCCGCATCGTCGGCGTGACCGTGCTGGGCGTGTTCCTGTTCCTGGTCGACGTGGCCCTGGTGGTCGCGGGGTTCCTGAGCGGGGGCCTGTCATGACGATCACGGGCATCGACCAGTCCAACGCGCAGGCGTCGGAGTTCTGGGCGGCTCACCGTCGCGACGATGCGCGCGCCGAGTGGCGTGACCTCTCTCCCGAGGATCAGATCGCCGAGCTGCGGCTGTGGGACCGGTCGGAGTTCTTCGACCAGTTCGAGGGCGACCCGGTCGTGGTCACAGAGTGCCCGGACCACGGTGATCAGTCGATCACCCCGGAGGACACGCATTGTGGCGAGTGCTCGCGCGACCTGCTGAACCTCCCGCCGGAGCCGTTCGACAACTACCGGGACTGGTTCGCATGAAGACCGCGCTGGGTTTCCTGGCTGTGGCTGTGCTGATCCTCCCGGTGTGGGCGGTGACCGGCTACCAGCAGAACGGTTTGTGGCTGCTGGGGCTGGTCTGCGCGGTCATTGGCCTGTTCGGGATCATCGCGGATTCCGCACCCACCATCCCGGAGGACCACCCGGACAGCCTCGGGTCTCTGGATATCGCCGAGCGGGCGCACCGCTCACCCACTGATGGAGCAAGCAACGAAAGGACAGGCCGATGAGCAGCCTGCAGAACATCACCCGAGAGCAGGTCGACGAGGCGTACGCCGAGTACGAGCACGAGCACGAGAAGCTGGCGCATCAGGTGGACTCCTGCGAGCGGTACGGGATCCTGGGCGGTTCGGTGCTGCGTGACGCGTTGGAGCGTTGGCGGGCGGCGCGTGAGCGTTGGCTTGCGCTGAGCCGTGCGTGGAGCGCGGAGCGGGAGGCGGCGCAGGCGGCTCGTCTCGAGGCGGTGTCGGCATGAGCTTCACGATCATCGACGTCACCCCGGACACCGACGAGTGGCTCGACGAGCGCCGCCGGTCCGTGGGGGCGTCTGAGGTCGCCGCGGTTCTCGGGATGTCCGCGTACGGGCAGACCCCGCTGGATGTCTACAAGGCGAAGATGGGGGCCGACTCGGGGTTCGACCCGGTGCTCGGGTTCATCGGGCACGCTTCCGAGCCGATCATGCACGAGTGGGTGGAGCGGTTCTCCGGGCTCGGGGTGACGCTCTCCCCCGGGTTCATGGCCCGTTCGGTGGAGCACCCGTACCTGCATGCGACGTTCGACCGTGTCGCGTCGGACGGCACGAAGGTGCAGATGAAGACCGCGCACCAGTACGCCGGGCACCACTGGGACGAGGGCGTCCCGACTGACATTCGTGTGCAGGTGCAGGCGGAACTCGCCGTGTCGGGTGACGCCCGCGAGCTGGTCGTCGTGTGGATCGGTGGCCGCGAGTTCCGTTACTACTGGGAGCCCCGCGACGACCGGTTCATTCAGGAGCATCTGCTCCCAGGGGTGCGGGCGTTCTGGAACGCGCACGTCGCGCTCGGTGTCCCCCCGCAGCCGTCAACGGTCGCGGAGATCGCTGAGCAGTGGCCGACCGGCGCGGAGCCGATGGAAGTCACCGACGAGCTCATGGAGCGGATCGAGCAGCGCGCGTTTCTTCTCGCGACCGCGAAGGAAGCGGAAGAGGACGCGGAGAAGATCAAGGTCACTCTCGGGCAGTTCATGGTGCAGAACGAGGTCGACACGTTCACCCGGGCGGGGCGGACGGTGCTCACGTTCAAGAAGCAGTCGGGCCGGTCGTCGCTGGATGTCGGCGCGCTGCGCCGCGACCATCCCGACCTCGTCGACGGGTACACGACTCAGGGCGCCCCGTTCATGGTGATGCGCACCTACAAGCCGAAGGAGAAGAAGTGAACCCCGATTCGCGCGTGATGGAAGTACACGCTTACTACCGCCGTCAGGAGTTGGAGCGCGCGCAAGCACGCCTTGACGAGTTGCACCGTGCGGCAGTTGCTCGGCGGCGGAAGGCGAAGCGAGGAGGAAGTCGATGAGTAAGGACTTGTCGACCGCGGCGGCGGCGGCGAAGCAGAACCCGACGATGAAGGATCTCGTCGAGGCGCAGCTCCCGGCGATCGAACGTCAACTCGGCGGGGTGATGAACGGTGACGCGTTCGTGCGGGCCGTCCTGTCGGAGATCACGAAGTCTCCGGACCTGATGCAGGCGGACCCGAAGACCCTGCTCGGCGGGGTGATGCTCGCCGCGCAGTTGAAGCTCGAGATCGGTTCCGGGCTGGGCGAGTTCTACCTCACCCCGCGGAAGGACCACGGGCGGATGATCTGTCTGCCGATCGTCGGGTTCCAGGGGATGGTGAAGCTCGCGCTTCGCAGCGAGTTCGTGACGAACGTGCAGGCGTTCATCGTCCGTGAGGGTGACGACTTCACCTATGGGGCGAACGCGGAACGGGGCATGTTCTACGACTGGACCCCGAAGGACTTCGAGGAGACTCGCCCGATGATCGGTGTGGTCGCGACCGCGCGGATGAAGCAGGGCGGCACCACGTGGGCGTACCTGACCCGCACGCAGGTGGAGGACCGGCGCCCGTCGTACTGGCAGAAGACGCCGTGGGCGTCGCACCCGGATGAGATGGCGAAGAAGACCGCCGTGCGTGCGTTGGCGAAGTACCTGCCGAAGTCCACCGACCTGGGGCGTGCGCTGGAAGCCGACGAGCAGAAGGTGCAGCACCTCAAGGGCATGGACGAGGTGCAGGTGACTCGTCTGGATGACGAGCCGGAGACGCTCGTGATCCACGAGGACGACCCGATGGCGCGGACGCCTGAGGAACAGGCGGAGGACGCACAGTACGGGGCCGGGCGATGAGCGCCAAGCAGAGGACTTTGTTCGCCATGTGCTGTGACCACTCGGGCGGGTGCTCGAGCGAGCTTGAGTCGGACGACGGTGGCGCGTTGCTGTCCGAAACGCCCGACGAGGCGCGCAAGGCCGCATACGACGCGGACTGGGTGACAGACGTGGACGGCAAGGACTACTGCGCTCGTCATCGTGACGACGCCGCGTCGCCGTACGAGGGCGCACCGGCGGAGTCGGTGCCGTTGCCGGGGATGGAGGTTCCGACCGAGTCCCCCTGAGACCGCCCGGGGCACCCCATGGTCCCCAACCCGACCCCGGGCGTAACCGGGGGCGGTCTCGATTCCGGCGAGACCGCCCCCTCCACCCACCAACCAGCACCCAGCTATAGGAGCAGACCCGTGAGCATTCCGATCATCCCCGACTTCGGGGACCAAGTACAGACGGAGCCGGTGGCCACCGTGCCCCGACGCAACCGCAAGTCGGCGAAGAAGGCCGGTTCCCTGTTCGAGTCGGTCGTGGCGAACTTCCTCGCGTTCCGGCTCAACGACGACCGGATCGAACGTCGCGCCCGCAACGGTGCGAAGGACCGTGGCGACATCTCCGGTGTGAAGACGATCCGTGGCGGCCGGGTCGTCATCGAGGCGAAGAACGTCGCCCGTGTCGACCTGCCCGGGTGGCTGCGGGAAGCGGAGACCGAGGCGGGCAACGATGATGCGGTGATCGCGGTCGTCGCGCACAAGCGCCGCGGGAACGCGAACCCGGCCGACCAGTTCGTGACGATGAGCCTGGAGACCTTCGCCCGGCTCATCGAGGGCGGTCCCGACTTCGGAGACGAGGTCGCGGCATGATCCCCCAGATTCTTCCCGACGACAGTCCGCGCGTGCGCGCGTCGGACCCCGAGACGAGTCACGAGGCCGCGGATGCCACGGCCGGCAGCGTCGCGACGTCACAGGCTGACGTGCTCGCCGTACTCACTGACGCGCTCATGCCTCTCACCGACGCGGAGATCCACTCCTACCTGAAGGGCAAGTACTCCCCCGAGCGGGTGCGTTCCGCGCGCCGCGAGCTCGAGGTGCAGGGCCGGGTGCGGTGCGCGGGTGTCGTGAAGCCTCCCGGACGTCGCACGAAGTGCCGCACATGGGAGGTCGTTTCGTGAAGGACATCCTGTGCGGACAGTCTGAGCCGCTTCGTCTGACTACGGAGGTCGTGCCCCTGCATGACTTCTCGCTGCCGGGTGCACCGGTCGTCGCGTGGCGCACCGCTGTCTACGGGGAGCACATCAGCCCGAACGCATGCCGTGGTCCGCGCCGCGAACGCCGTGAGGATGCGGAACGCGACCTCGCCGAGATGACGGGCGCGGCAGCATGACCGCCGCAGTCACCGAGCGCATCGGCTACCAGCACCCCGACATCCCATGGAACGGCCTCACCGTCACGGACCTGTTCTGCGGGGCGGGCGGTTCGTCGTCGGGGCTCGTGGCCGCGGGCTACCGGGTGGTGATCGCGGCGAACCATTGGGCGCTGGCGATCGAATCGCACCAGGTGAACCACCCGGACACGGACCACTCGCAGGCTGACATCTCGCAGGTCGACCCCCGGTACTTCCCGACGACCGACATCCTGTGGGCGTCACCGGAGTGCACGAACCACTCGATCGCGAAGGGTGTGAAGCGGCTGCGCGCCGAGAACGAGGCCCTGTTCGAGCTCGAGGGCGCACGCCCGCTCGTCGATGAAGCCGCGAACCGGTCCCGGGCGACCATGTGGGACGTGCCCCGGTTCGCGGAGCACCACCGGTACAAGGCCATCATCATCGAAAACGTCGTCGACGCGGCGAAGTGGGTCATGTTCCCGGCCTGGCTGCAGGCGATGGAACTGCTCGGCTACCGGCACCAGATGGTGTGGCTGAACAGCATGCATGCGCAGGTCGGCGGTCTGCCGGCCCCGCAGTCCCGGGACCGCATGTACATCGTGTTCTGGCGTGCCGACATCGCGACCAAGAGCAACCCGGCCCCGAACATCGGCAAGTGGACCCGACCCCTCGCCCTGTGCCTCGAGCACGGCGAGATCCGCGCGGTGCAGGCATTCAAGAAGAAGACGCAGTGGGGCCGCTACCGGGCGCAGTACGTCTACCGGTGCCCGGAGTGCTGGGCGGTAGTGGAGCCGGGCTGGCTGCCCGCCTCGAGCATCATCGACTGGTCGCTGCCCGCACCGCGCATCGGGGACCGTGAGAAGCCGCTGGCCGAGAAGACGCGCGAACGGATCCGCCGCGGCATCGAACGGTACTGGGCCCCGCTGGTCGTGAAGGCCGCGGGGAACACCTACGACGCCGCGTCGGGCAAGCCGGGGAACTACCTGCGGGTCTCACAGCTCGGCGACCCGATCCCCACGCAGTCGGGCACCGCCGAGCACGGCGTCACGGTGCCGCCCGCGTTCCTCGCCCAGTTCCGTGAGCGCGAGCGGACAGCAACGCTCGACGAGACACTGCCGACCGTCGTCGCCGACGGTGCGAACCACGCGCTGATCGTGAACAACCTGTCGGGCAACGACGACGCACGCTCGCGGCTGGTCTCGGAGGCGCTGCCGTCGATCGTCGCGGGTGGGAACCATGCGTCGCTGCTGATCCCCGTCGAGGGGCGTGAGGGCAAGGATGCCGCATCGGCGGCCGCGCCGATGCGCACCCAGTCGACCCGGAACGAGACGGGCATTCTCGTGCCGCTCCGGAATCACGGGGTCGCGAAGCCGACCGATGAGCCGATCGACACAGTCGTGGCGAACGGCAACCATCACGCGCTCGTGATGCGGAACTTCACACCGCGGGGCGACGCCGCACAGATGACGACGCCCATCACCGAGCCGATCCGCGCGCTGACGACGTCGGGCACGCAGTCGCTGCTCGAACCGGGCGCGCCGATCTCGCTCGACGTCGACGACGCCGGGTTCCGCATGCTCGAACCGCACGAGATCAAGGCCGGGATGGGCTTCGCCGCCGACTACCTGCTGCTCGGGTCGAAGCGGGACAAGGTCAAGCAGGCCGGGAACGCTGTCACACCGCCCGCGGCACGCGACCTCGGTAACGCGGTCGCCGAGTTCCTGAACGGAGTAGCGGCATGAGCGGCACCTTTCCTGCCCAGTACGACGGTGTGTGCGCCGCCGAGTGCGGTTCCCGCATCCACCCGGGCGACATCGTCCGATACGAGGACGGGCAGCTCGTCCACGACGAGTGCGCACCCCAGCCCGACCAGTTGGAGGTGCAGCCGTACGAGACCACCTGCCCGGACTGCTGGATGATCTACCGGACGGAGGCTGGCCATGAGTGCCGTTGACACGAAGCCGCTCGACCGAATGAGCCCCGAAGTTCTCGAGCGGTTCATCGCGAAGTTCGACATCACCGAATCTGGATGCTGGCAGTGGACCGCGGCCACCCGCAAAGGATACGGAGCCTTCGCAGTCCGCCATGGATACGTCGTGCAAGCACACCGGGCCAGCTTCCGACACTTCATCGGTCCTATCCCAGACGACATGGTCCTTGATCACCTCTGCAGGAACCCGTTGTGCGTGAATCCGAAGCACTTGGATCCCGTGCCGCAGGGCGTGAACCTCGTCCGCGGCGACGGCTGGTCAGGGCGAAATATCCGTAAGACGCATTGCCCGAGCGGCCATGAGTACTCGGCCGAGAACACCTACACGCCTCCCAGCGGCGGACGCTATTGCCGCACGTGCCGTCAAATCCGCAAGGAGTCGAGGGCATGATCGGCCCGAAGACCCCGAAGCCGTCTCCGGCCGACGAGAAGCGCGCCTACCAGCAGATGACGGAACGCGACCAGAACCGCTGCGTGCGGTGCGGCGCGCACGGGGTGCAGCGCGACCACCGGCAGAACCGTCAGACCGGGAACACGGTCGTCGCGAACCTGCAGGGCCTGTGCCCGGCCTGCCACGAGTGGAAGACGATCAACCCAGCCGAAGCCATGCGCGACGGCTACGCCGTCCCCCGCTGGGCTGACTGGTCGTTCTGGCCCGCCTGGCGCGTCGATGTGCGCTCGTTCGTACTGTACCTCGACGTGCCCGACTCGCAGGGCCGCTGGTGGACAGAAATCACCGCGGCGACGGCGTCGCTGCTCACACATGGGGAGGTGGGCTGATGCCCCGCGATCAGCGTCTGTGGATGACGTTCCCGATCGACTTCTGGATGCACCCGAAGGTCGCGCCGATCTCGGATGCCGCGTTCCGCGCGTTCGTGGAGATGAACGGCTACTCGCGGCAGCAGCGCCTCGACGGTCGTATCCCTACTGCGGTCGCGAACCGCCTGTGGCCAGTCGATGCTCTCACCGAACTGTGCGGCACACACCCAGACCGCCCCCTGGTGACCCTCGCCGAGGAAGGGACGATGCTGGTCATCCGCGACTACGCCGAGCATCAGGAGACCGTCGCCGACGAGGATGCTCGCCGGGCGCGGAACCGGGCGAACGGAGCGAAGGGCGGACGGCCACCGAAGAACCCACCGGTAACCCAGTCGGTTACCGGCTCGGCTAGCGGGTCGGTTGCGGGTCGCGAGCGGCCCGGCACCCCAGACCGAACCCAGCGAAAAGCAGAGTCAGAGTCAGAGTCAGAGGACTTCTACTCACCTTCTAAGAGTCAGTCACGTAGTAACCGTGCGCGAGTTTCGACGGACGCGATGGATGTGCCGGAGGTGACGAGACGCCTCGCGGCGCAGAAGGGCATCACGTCGCTGCGGACTGTGGCCGACAGCATCCAACGACACACGGGCCTGCGGGTGGACGCGAACGGTGCCCTGCAGGTGGCGGTGTCGCTGCTGGATCGGGCGAAGGAGTGGCCGAAGGCCCCGTCCCGGTATGTGACGTCTGCGATTGGGCAGTCGCCGGCTGAGGTGCAGCAGTTCATTCACGAGAACGCATTGGAGGTCGCTTGAGATGCCGGTGGTGAGGTTTGACGAGAAGACGTGGTGGCGGCTCGCGACCATGGCTGAGGCGCAGGGTATGACGATCGGTGAGCTGATCGCGGGTGCTGCTGAACGGCTGACGACGGGCACGGTGCGGTCGCGGTCGTCACGGATGGAGGACTTGTCGAAGACGCGGGAGGCGCACCGGGCGGTGCTGCGGTCGGAGGTGATCCGGTTGCGGGTGCGGGGCACACGGTCGCGGGGATTGCGGGGATTCTCGGGTATTCGACGACGTATGTGTCGCGGATTCTGTGCGAGACGGGGCACCGGTCGAGGGAACGGTCAGCACCACGGAAGACACGCAAGGTGCGAGAGGGGAAAGCAGCATGAGGGCGAAGTGCAGGGACTGTGAAGAGGGCAAGCATGGTGCGTGCATCGGTGAGGCGCTGATCGAGTTCGAGAACGGCGACTTGTCTGAGGTGGAGTGCTGGTGCGCGAGCGTGCAACACATGCCGGTCCCGGACTTCCCGGACGCCGGCGACTCGTACATCGTGATCAACGGCGTCGGCGGGTACGTCTGCTGCGTCTGCGAGATGCCGACCGAGTCAGAACCGTGCCGGGAGCATCAGCCGAACGCGTGGGCCGCGGCCGCCGGCGAAACGTACCTCGAAGGTGCACCGTCGCCGCGCCGCGTTTCTGATGTGCCGCTGTTCGAGGAGGAGTCATGACGGGTTCGACGATCCTGTGCATCGCTCACGAGAACCTGCCGGGAGTGTGGCCGTGCACGGTCCGTGGCGCTCACCGCGTCACCTGCCCCGATCACGAGGGCTGGGCCGAGGACCGGCGCCCGGGCACTTGCACCGGGTGTCTGCCGCGTCTCGCTGACCGCGGGTTCCTGTGCCAGTCGCATTTCGAGCGTCTGGAGTCCGCGTACATGCGGTGGGGGCAGTTCGAGCTCGCACTGCAGGGTGTGGACCGGGCGGTGCAGGTCGACAACGGGGGCATCTCGTCCAGCGCGACGGGGTACATCCCGTTCACGGGCACGTATCTGGCGATCGACGAGTGCCTGAGCTTCCTCGCGTCGTCGGAGGGTCACCGGTCGCTCGAGATCTGGGTGTCGACCCCGGAGGGTGCCCGTGACGGTATCCAGTTCGCGGCGGCGGCGGAGCGCGCGTACCGGTCGCATCAGATCGAGGAACGCACCGCCCGCCTGCGCAGGGTCCGGTGCCCGCGGTGTGGGCAGTTGTCGTTCGTCCGCAACGCGCCGGCTCGTGAGGGGGATCTGATCACGATCACGTGTGACACGGACGGGTGCGGGTGTGTGATCCGGGAGGGCGACGAGTGGGCCACCTACCGGATGGACGGTGACGGCTGGGTGACGGTCCCCGCGGAAGGGATCGACGTGATTCAGGCAATCGAGACGAGGAGAACAGCATGACCAGGAACGCGCCGGACGTCTGCGATTTCTGCGGCGCCACGACCGCGACGGATGACGAGGTCGAGGCGCATCTCGCGCAGGCCCGGCACTGGGAAGACCCCTATTACCCGGCGTACCGGGCACGGCAGAACGTGAGACGAATGGGCGCAGCGTTGCGGCAATGTCGAAGGGTTGATCGATCAGATGACGTCCAGCCAGAAGTTCTACTCGATGCTGACCGAGGCCGAAGCTGCTGCTGGTGCCGCCGAGTCCAAACTCGCCCGGATCGCGGAAGCATGCGACAAGGTGCTGGCAGTGAAGGTGGTCGGATCGAGCGAGGGTGATGCCGCTGCTGCGGGGATCGCCGCTGGCATCCGCTCGATCCTCAACGACGACGACAAGGAGAACGACCGTGGCTGAGACACAGAATCGGATCACGCTGACACTTGGTGCGCGCACCGTCTACTGGGACGTCCCCGCGCAGACCGCGGCGGTTCTGGCCCAGACGTTGGTGTCCAGTCTCGGCCCTGCGGAGGAAATGGAGGCCGGCCGATGACCATCGAGCAAGAGGCCCGCGAGGCCGCGGAAAAGGCCGCATTCGAGTCACACAACGCGCCGACCTGGGATGATCCGGTGGCGCGCGACGCGGCGATCCGCTGGCACATGCGCGGGTTCGAGGCTGGCGTGCAGTGGCAAGCTCAGCGCCCCGTCACCGACGCGGAGGTCGAGAAGGCGGCGCGGGCGATGGCGATCCTCGGAGACTACGACGGATGCTTCGAGCGGCTGGACGGAACCGCCCCGGAAGGGCCGATGAGCACCGATGCGGAAGATGCGGACTGGTGGCGCGCCCGCGCCCGCGCCGCGCTCGAAGCCGCACGAGAGGAGACGAACCGTGGGTGACAAGAAGCAAGCCGAAGCGCAGCGCTACGACCGGGAGGTGCGCCGAGTCTACCTCCGCACCGCGAAGTCCTACCACGACCTGACGCTGGGCGATCTGCGAAAGGTGGTCGCCGCGGCCGAGGGCATGGGCGATTCGTCTGAGGTCACATTTGAGGGGCTGTCGGCGCACTACCAGCGCAAGGACGAGTGGCACGCGCGCAAGATCCGCGTCACCGAGGAACTGGCACGAGAGGAGGCGAAGTGACCACCGAGGAAGAAGCACGCGGTCTTGGCAACATGCTCGGGAACCCGCTGGAACGCAACCTCATGTCGAATCGGCAGGTGGTGCGGTGCGCAGACCTACTGGACGAGTACGCCGACATCCTCGCCGCGCAGGCCACCCACGAGCCGAGCGAGACGGACGAGCGCATTCAGGCATGGGAGACCATCGCCAAGCACCCGATCTTCGCCCCGTGCTACCCGGAAGAGCGCCCGCTGATCGAGTCGATCGTGGATCGGCTTGACCGACTGGCTGAACTGGAGCAGACGGTGAACGAACTCGCGCCAGCCCCCGCCGCCCACGAGCCGAGCGAGGCCGAGGTGGAAGCGGCGGCGGCGGGCATCTGGCGAGACGTTGCGGCCCATCCTGACTGGATGACGTGGGAGGACCGCATCGAGGCGGAGCGCAGACATAAGAACGATCCGAGCTGGGGGCGCATGACCGACACCTGCCGCAAGTACGCCCGGGCCGCTCTCATCGCCGCCCGTCAGGTGGGCACCCAACCGGAGGCGGAAGAACGATGACGATGCCCGGTGGAACTGGGGTCTGCTGCGGCTACCACGTGTGGAGCAAGACGCGGCCCGAAGAGTGCATCAGGTGCGGGTTCATCGCGTTCGAAGAGATCCAGTCGCGCCCGAGGGTGGGCACCCAACCGACCGAAAGCGAGGCGCCGTGAGCGCTGCGCTACTTCGTGCGTGCCGCCTTCATCGCGCCGGCGTGGCTCATCCCGAGGGCGTCGCCGATCTGCTGCCACGTGTGGCCAGCCTCCCGCGCCTCAGCGATCAGCTCGGCGCGTCGCGACGGCATCCTGTCCATCCGCGCCTGGAAAGCGCGGAGGGTGTCGAGGGTCTCGTCGGTCATGCAGCCAGTGTAACCGTGGTAACAATCCGAGGTACACTTGAAACTAGAGTTACAAGGGAGGATGAGATGGCGATCGAGCGGATTCGGTGTCCACGGTGCGAGCAGCTGAGCTTCCGCCGCGAGGGCGACACCAGCCCCTTCCAGTGCCAGAACGACACCTGCGCGCAGGACGCAGAAGCACGCCGCCTGGCCGAGCCGGCGACGCTGACCACCGCCGAGATCGCCGCGGACCGATGGAACCGGTTCGGTGCCGCAGTTCTCCGCGACCCGCGCACAGACGGGTGGGTCTACTACGTCAGCTTCGGCGACAGGATCAAGATCGGCACGAGCCGCGACGTCGCCGCCAGGCTCCGCAACCTGTACCACGACGAGCTGCTGGCCATCGAGCCCGGATCGACCATCGTCGAGCGTGAGCGACACCAGCAGTTCTCCGGCCTCCGCGTCGAAGGGCAGCGCGAATGGTTCCACGACTCCCCCGCGCTCCGCGAGCACATCGCCCGCATCCGCGCTGAGCATGGCGACCCAGCGGCAATCCTCGCAGGTGCTGCGTGATCCGCGACTTCGAGTACGTGCTCCTCGCACAGGCACACGTGCTCATCGGCGTCTCGCGCTCGACCGTCTACCGCTGGTACGCCGAGGGCAGGCTCACAGCATTCGAGGAAGGCGAAGTCGGGAAGGGCATGCATCTGATCGTCCGCGCCGGCGAAGTCCGCGAACTGCACAGCCGCCTCCGACGCAACCGACACGCCGGACGCCGAGTAGCGCCCGACTGAGACAGTGAGATATTCTCAACGAGATGGTGGAGCACTCCGCCCGAGCAAGAGCCCCGCACCAACAGGTGACCGGGGCTCTTCCCATTCCCGCCCCCGACATCGGCCCCGCCGAATCGTGACCGCGTCCAGGCGACGCACGATCGAGGTGAACGATGACGCGTGGTGTCCCGGTCAATCCCAAAACGCGTGAGCGGATCCTCAAGCTCCATGCGGACGGCGTCAGCCGAAACGAGATCGCCCGCAAGGTCGGTGTGTCAACCGGTGTCGTGTCCCGGATCGTGAAGGCCGCGGGCGGGACATTCAAGCGAGCATCGGCGACGAAGGAAGCGACCGAGGCTCGAGCGGCCGACTGGTCGGATCTGCGTGAGCAGTTGGCGCGTGAGATGCATGCGGTCGCGATGCAGGAGACGAAGCGGGCCCGGTCCCCGTACGTTGTGCATGCGTTCGGTGGCAAAGAGAACGACTACAACGAGCACACGCTCGACCTTCCGCCTGCTGACGCTGTCCGGCAGATGCAGACGACAGCGGCTATGGCGTTCGACAAGGCGACGAAGCTTGCTGAGGGCGCCGCAGACGGTGGTGCCGCCGAGGGCAAGGCGATGCTGGTCGCTCTGGGGAAGGCGTTCGGTGTCATCCCCGATGCTTGACCGGCTGCCGATGTCGGCTGACCAGATGTCTTCGATCCGTGGCGCTGTCGGGCGTGTGAACATCTGGGATGGTGCGATCCGTACCGGGAAGACAATCGCATCGTTGCTCGCGTTTCTGATCTTCGTCGCGGTCGCCCCTCATGGTGGTCAGCTGGTCGTGATCGCCCGCACTCGTGACTCCGCGTACCGGAACGTGTTCGCCCCGCTGATGGAGTCGAGCTTGTTCGGCCCGATCTCGAAGCTCGTGTCGTACACGTACGGCGCACCGACTGCGAGGATCCTCGGGCGGGTCGTGTACGTGATCGGCGCGTCTGATGCGAAAGCGGAGAAGGTGCTCCGCGGCCTCACCGTCGCCGGCGCATACGTGGACGAGATCACCGTCATCCCTGAGGAGTTCTTCACGCAGCTTCTCGGCCGCATGTCGGTCGTCGGCGCCCGCCTGTTCGGCACCACGAACCCGGACTCCCCCGCACACTGGTTCAAGGTCCGGTTCCTCGACCGCGTCCGCGAGCTCGACGGCTGGAACCACTTCCACTTCAAGCTCGCCGGTGCCGACCACCTCGACCCTGCCTACATCGCGCAGATCAGCGCCGAGTTCACCGGCCTCTGGTACAAGCGGTTCATCCTCGGCGAGTGGGTGGCCGCTGAGGGTGCCGTGTTCGACATGTGGGATCCGGACGTGCACACGATCCCGTGGGACGAACTGCCCGAGATGCGAGAGCTGATCTCTGTCAGCCTCGACTACGGCACGACGAACGCGACCGCGGCGTTAATCCTCGGCGTCTCGGCGGAGATCGACCATCTCGGCCGTCCGACACCGCGCCTGTTCTTCGTCGACGAGTACCGGCACGACTCGAAGGTCGCACAGCAGAAGCTCACCGACGCGGAGTTGGGCCGTGAGTTCGTCCGCTGGCTGAACGACCGTCACCTGCCCGCGTCCACGTCGAGCATGCTCATCCCACGGTTCACGATCGTCGACCCTTCCGCGGCTTCGTTCAAGGTCGAGCTGCGGAAGACGCACGGCATCGCCTCGACCGACGCCGACAATGACGTGCTGTACGGCATCCGCCTCATGGCGTCGCTGCTCGCGTCCGGTGTGCTGCTGGTGGCCCGACCGACCGCCGCGCACCCTGACCGTGGATGCCCTGGGTTCATCCAGGAAGCGCCCGGCTATTCGTGGGACCCGAAGGCCACAGAAAAGGGCGAAGACAAGCCCCTGAAGATCGCTGACCATTCACTCGACGGCGGACGCTACGGCGTAGCTACGACCGAGAACATCTGGCGCAGGTACATCAAGCTCGCCGCCTGAGAGAGGGGCTGTCCATGGCTGATGCCACTGTCTGGCCCCCGGCACCGTGGGATGTCGCCTTTGCCCGGTTCCGTGAACTGGATGCATGGTGGTCGGGGAACGCCGCGGTGCTCGCGGAGATCTACTCCGGCCAGTCCCCCGACGTCGCCCCGACTCACACGGTCGGCGGCCGACGGTTCCAGGGTGGTGTGCTCGGTTCCCTGTCGAAGATGTTCCTGGGGCAGCCGATCATCCCGGAGGAGAAGCGGATGCGCATGCATCTGCCGCTCGCCGCTGACCTGTGCACGCTGTCCGCTGACCTGCTGTTCGGTGAGGCGCCGCAGATCCTGTTCCGCAAGCCGGACAACCTGCCTGTGCAGGAGGGCGACACACGCGCGTCCCGGAAGAAGTGGGTTCATCCCGCGCAGGGCCGCCTCGACGAACTGACGGGGTCGGATGAGGCGCACGCCGAGTTCCTCCTCGCCGGCGAGTACTCGGCTGCGCTGGGCGGCTCCTACCTGGCCGTCGCGTGGGACCCCGATGTCGCCGATCACGTGTTCCCGAAGGCCTACGCCGCTGACACCGCGATCCCCACGTTCCGGCACGGTCGTCTCGTTGGTGTGAAGCTGTGGACCGAGTACAGGGACGGTGACGAGGTGTTCCGCCTCGTCGAGGAGCACAAGCCCGGCACGATCGCGTACACCCTGTACCGTGGCCGGGAACGGTCGCTCGGCGAGCCAGTGCAGATCGATTCCCGCGAGGAGACCGCGCACCTTGCGGGCCTGCGGTCGGCCGCGGACCTCGTGGTCCCTGCCGGTGAACTGCCGGCGACGGTGACCATCGGGACCGGCACGAACCGTCTCGCCGTCACGTACCTCCGCAACGCCGCCCCGGTCCGTGACTGGCGGAAGCTCGGTGAACTGTCGGCACTGGGCCGGTCGGACCTCGACGGCGTGCAGGATGTGCTCGACAAGGTCGACTTCACGTGGTCGTCGCTGATGCGTGATGTGGAGAACGGGCAGGGCCGACTGGTCGTCCCGGAAGAGATGATCGATGTGTCGTCAAAGCCGGGTGAGGGCGCGAACTTCGACGTGTACCGGCAGGTGTTCACCCCCGTGTCTGGCAGCCTCGGGAAGGCGGCGGACGGCAACGGGCCCATGAGCATCGTGCAGTTCGCGATTCGTGTCGAAGAGCACATGGCCGTGATTGAGGGGCTGAAGAAGGAGATCGCGTCGGCGCTCGGCTACTCGGAAGCCCACCTGGGTCTTGACTCTGCGAAGGGTACCCGCACGGCGACGGAGATCGACGCGGACCTGTCCGACTCCGAACGCACCCGCGACAAGAAGGCGTTGCACGCGAAGGGCGCGCTGGCCCGCTGGTCGATGGCTGCGCTCGAGATCGACAAGGCCGTGTTCGGCGGCCCGGACCTGGGCGACATGACCGCGCTGCCGGCGGTGGAGTTCGCGCCGGTGTCTCAGGCTGACCCGGAGAAGCTGGCCCGCACCGCGCAGCTGCTTGACGCCGCACGGGCCGCGTCCCGCAAGGAGATCGTGCGCAGCATCCACCCGGACTGGGATGAGGACGAGATCGACGCCGAGGTGGAGTTGATCAAGCAGGAGATAGGCGCCCCGGCGCCCGACCCGGCCACGTTCACCGGCGACCCGGAGCCTGACGCCCCGTAGGGGGTGGTGACGGTGGATGACGCGCCTGTCGACATCGTTGACCGCCACCGCACGACCGTGTTCGAGATCGACCGTGACGGTTGTGACCGGTGCGGCCCGCATGTTGAGGCGTTCGTGTTCGTGGAGATGCCTGACGGGAAACCGCTCTCGTACTGCCATCACTGCGGCACCCGGTTCTGGGTCGAATTGAACCGTCAAGCCGCGCACGTATACGACCTGCGGCATATGAGGACCCCGTGAAGTTCACGGCCGGGTGGGTGCTCGGCGTCACCATGACGGTCATCATCTGGACCCGTGGCGGCTGGATTCTCGGCCGCATCCTCGCTGTACCCGACGACGTAGACGGGAGACGCCATGCGGTGCGGAATATGTCAGCGTGAGATGCGCGCCCACGGTGTGTCGAAGGCTGACGCGCCCGGCACGGTGGTGGAGATGGCGCGGGGCCTGTGCGTTACCTGCTACGACAAGCACCGCGACCACACCCGGTCCGGCCCCCTGGAGGTGGACGCCCCGTGCGTGCAGGTGCGCACGTGGTTGCGCCCGTCGACGTTCCGTCAGCTGACCGGGCATGCCGCGAACCGTGGCCTCACGCTCGGGGAGCTCATCTCCAAGCTCGCCGACGCCGCCCTGCGGCCCACCGAGATCCCACCCGAGCGCACCGCGGCGACGTCGACCGGTCGTAAGCGGCGGCGTTCGCTCACTGCCGACGAGCGCGCCCAGGCGCAGATGATGCGCGACGCCGGCGACACGCTCGCGACGATCGCCGAGTACTTCGACATCAGCGTCGCGTCGGCGTCCCGGCACACGTCCGTGAGGGCCGCCTAATGCACACGTGCTCGTGCGGCCGTCAGTGGCCGTCGCAGCTTCTCGCTGAGGACTGCCACGACCAGGACGAGATGGAAGCCGACGACCGGGCACACGACCGCCTGTACGGCATCAACCGCCCTCCGGAGGACTGAGAATGTCGGGGGTCAGCGGTAAAATATAGACGGCCCGAAACCGGATGTTGGAGCATCCGCCCGGGCCTAACCCTGAATCGAATGCGAGTCGATTGGAGGGCTGCGATGCAGTCTACCGAACCCGAAACCTGGCTGCCTGTCGTCGGCTACGAGGACCGATACGAAGTCAGCGACCAAGGGCGAGTGCGGAACTCACGCACGGGGTACGTGCTCAAGGCTGCCACGAGCAAGGCGTACCCGTACGTGAACCTCGGCGGCAAGACTCAGAAGGTACACCGACTGGTCGCACTAGCCTTCCTCGGACAGCCCGAACCTGGCCAGGAAGTGTGCCACAACAACGACATCAAGACCGACAATCGGCCCGCGAACCTCAGGTGGGATACTCGGCGGTCGAATGTGGCCGATGCCATGCAGCACGGACTTCACCCGGCTGCTGAACACCAGTCCAGAACGCACTGCCCTCGCGGCCACGAGTACACCGAGGCGAACACCTACCGCCGAACGAATGGTCAGCGGTCGTGCCGTCAGTGCCGCAAGGAAGACGGTCGCGCAGCGTTCGAGCGGAAGAAAGCGCGTGGCTACTCGACGTTGGACGGTCGCCCGCGCCTCTCACGAGCGAAGGGTGCTTCATAGCCTGGGAGGTCCGCCGTGGCACCGTTGTTCAAGCCGAACCCGGCCCGCGAGAGCGTGGAAGAACTCATCGAGGATCTCGCCCGCGAGCTCTCCGACCGGTACAGGGACGCCGAAGACGAACTGATCCGTCAGATCGCGATCCGTGCCGCACGCGACCTCGAACTGTCCCAGCAGCTCACCACAGCCGATGCCGGCCGCGGGTTGACCGTCGCCGAGCGCCGCCGGCAGAACCGCATCCTCGCGGAACTGTCCGCACACCGGGCCGTCGCGATCCGGGAACTGCAGGGCATCGCCGCGGCCATGGTCGAACGACTGCGGGTCGCGGATCTCGCGCAGCATGTCGTCGATGTCGCCGCGACCGAGGGGGAAGCCGCCGCGGCCGCGCAACTCGGGTTCGCCGCCCGTCCCGTGGCCGCGATCGGTGGGCTGACCGTCCCCGCGTCCACGCTGACGTCGTCGGCGGCACAGTCGGTCGCGATGGTGGCACTGTCGCTCGAGTCCCGCCTTGAGGTGCTGAACCAGCGGCTCACCCGGTACCCGCAGGACGCGTACCAGCGGATCGTGTCGTTCTACTCCCCGTCCACGCTGCTCGGCATCAGCACGTCGCGGGTGCAGCAGGCGCAGACGGTGCAGAGGTTCCTCGCTGAGGGCATCCCGTCGTTCACGGACCGGGCGGGGCGCCGGTGGACGATCGGAGCCTACGCGGAGATGGCGGGCCGGACGACGGTGAACCGGGCGTTCAACGACGCCGGCGTGTGGCGGATGCAGCAGTCGGGCATCAGCCTCGTGACCATCGTGCGGGGTCTGGACTCGTGTCAGAAGTGCGCGGCGTGGGCGGGGAAGATCCTCTCCACGGACGGGACACCGGCGGGCACATATGAGCTCCCGCACCAGACCGACGACAGCATGGTGTCGGTGACGGTCGAGGGGACCGTGGACGATGCGCGCGGGGCGGGATGGAATCACCCGAACTGCTTCCCCGGCTTCGTGCCGGTGTCAGCGCCGACCGGTGTTCTTGCTGCCGACGCGCGTTGGTTTGAGGGCGAGGTCGTCGTCATCCACACAGCCACCGGTCGCGAACTCACCGTCACCCCAAACCATCCGGTACTGACGACGGAAGGCTGGGTCGCTGCGGGTGCGCTCGTAGAAGGCCATGACCTCGTCAGCTACCGGGGGGATGTCGAGCAGCCACTCACGAGCCGACCAGATCATGAGGGTGTTGAAGCCCCGATCGGCGAGGTCTACAAGACGCTGCGGGAGTCGGGCGAAGTGACGGCCATCACGATGCCAGGAACCACCGAAGACTTCCACGGCGACGGAACCGCCCACGCCGAGGTCGATGTTGTACTTGCCCACGGCCTGCTGGGGAGTGACGGCAAGCCCACGCGACTGCAACTCTCTCCCGAGAGCGATCTCCTCCTCGGTCGCGTGCGAGAGTCGGATCTGCTTCGTGTAGGCGCGGCTCTCCAGGTCTTCCACGCTGCGGGTCATCCCTCGGACGACGTCGTGAGCGGCGGCGGAGAGCTTGAGCCTGTCTTCGGGACTGGCCTGGGCCATGCGGGTGTACATCGCGGCAGAGCGATCGCGGATCGTGACGCCAGCCTTGACGAGCCGCCGATGGATCACATCGCGGGAGACACCGTGATCGCTGGCGAGTTTCTTGACGCTCTCACCGGTCTCGTATCGACGGACCAAATTGTCAATGTCGATCGTCGTGGATATGCGGGACATGTCTACAATCTCCAGACTGCAGGGGCTTGGTATACAGCCGGTTCTATCATCGTGCACAACTGCCGGTGCAGAGTCGCCCCGTATCTCGCGGGTGTGACGGTGATCACTGACGACTCCACCTACGACGAGAAGGCGGAGAAGGAGCGCGCCGAGCAGCGGCGTCTTGAGCGGGAGATCCGGGCGGCGAAACGCCGCGAGGTCACCGCGATGAACGACACGGACCGTGCCCGGGCCCACGTGGATGTGCGTGAAGCGCAGTCGGACATGCGGGAGTTCATCCGCGACACGGGCCGCCGTCGTGATTCGTACCGCGAGCAGCTGCACTTCGCTGACGGACGGAGGACACGGTGAGCGGACGCGAGCTTGATCCTGACGGGACCGACAGCTACCACCCGCAGCACCCGTTCGAACAGGTCGGGCACGAGCTGTACCTGCCGCCGGACGAGCGCACCCGATCGAACTGGCCGCCGGTTCCGGCGACGCCGCAGGGACCGCATGAGCAGCGCGTCTGGGAGCGTCTGCCACGGCAGCGTCGCCGCAAGGCGCCGAAGACCTTCGGTCCAGGCTTCACCTACTGATCTTGGGAGGGGCGTCAACGCGCCCATCTTGCACGCGAAGGCTGCCCACGACGCCTGCTCCAACTTCCGGGCGAGGCGGTACCTGCGTCCCTCCCGATACATGCCCCGCGCCGCCGCTCCCTGCGCTCGGCGGCGCGGCTTCACGTCCACCGCAGGGGTGGATGACCGATCCCGGCAGGCCCGGGAGGAAGACACCATCATGAACAGCACCAAGCAGTGCACGTACGCGCGCCGCGGCCCGGACGGCCTCGCGCAGATCGGCCTCAACCGGTTCGATGTCGCCGGCATCCGGTTCTTCGACGGGGAGAACGGCGCGGGCGGTGGCGGTGACGGCGGCGATGCAGCCGCACAGGCCGCCGCAGCGGCACAGCAGGACGGCCAGCAGCCGCCCTGGGGCGACGACAAGTCGAAGTTCGACCCCGACAAGGCCTGGACCCTGATCCAGAACGTCAAGGGCGACCTCGCGGCCGAGAAGGGCAAGCGCGAGCAGGCCATCAAGGACGCTGTCGCCGAGGCGGAGAAGAACATTCTCGGGAACATCGCGAAGGCCCTCGGCGGTGGCGAGCAGGTCGAGACCGACCCCGCCAAGCTGCAGGCGTCCGTCGCCGACCTCACCACGAAGCTCGGTGAGAAGGACACCGCGATCACCACCGCACAGGCCGAGGCGAAGGCCGGGCAGGTCGCACTGCAGGTCGCGATCCTCGGCGCACCGCTCGGCGCGAACATCCCGCTCCTGCTCGCCAACGAGCAGTTCAAGACCGCGATCGCCTCGGTAGAACCGACCGATCAGGCCGCCATCACGGCGGAAATCACGAAGGCGCTCCAGGCGAACGCCGCACTCAAGCAGCCCCCCGCCCGGTCAGGTGCCGGCGAGCACACGGGCCCCACGGTGCAGTCCCTCGAAGCTCAGCTGAAGGCAGCCGAGGAGAAGAAGGACGTCACCGAGACCATCCGCCTCAAGCGCGCGATCGCATCCGCGAAGACCGCTCAGGCATAACAACCCGACGCCCTTCGGGGCAGGAAGAAGGCCAGCATGGCTGGAATCACCGGGCAGGGGACCACCTACAACCTGCCCAACTTCGTCGGCGAGCTCTTCAACGTGAGCCCGTCCGAAACGCCCATCCTCTCCGCTATCGGTGGACTCACCGGCGGCGAAGAGGTCAAGTCGGTCGAGTTCGAATGGCAGGAGGAGGATCTCCGCGAGTCGCAGGAGAACCGGTCCCGCCTCGAAGGCGCGAACGCCCAGAACTCGGACCAGCGCGTCCGCCGTAACGTGAAGAACGTCGTCGAGATCCACCAGGAGACCGTCGAAGTCAGCTACACGAAGCAGGCGGCGACCGGTCAGACGTCGGGCGTGAACAACGACCAGACGAACCCGGTCACGAACGAGCTCGACCACCAGATCGCTCTCGCCCTGAAGGCGAAGGCGGTCGACATCGAGCTGTCGTTCATCCTCGGCCGTAAGCACGTGCCGACGGACAACACGACCGAGCGGAAGACGGGTGGCCTGATCGAGGCGATCACCACGAACGTCATCGACCTGGGCGAGTCGCACGCGACCCTCTCCGCGTCGACCGACACCATCGCTGAGACCGCCACCACGCTCGCCAACGGTGACGCGGTGCGGTTCACGAGCGTGGGCACGTCGACCGCGATCCGTCTCGACCGGGTCTACTACGTCGTCGGCAAGACGACCGACGCGTTCAAGGTGTCGGCCACGAAGGGCGGCTCGGCGATCGTCATCGGCACCGCCACGGTGTCGCTGTCGAAGCTGACCACCGCCGGCCCCACGAAGGACACCTACGACGCCCTGTTCGAGCAGGTGTTCACGGCGGGTGGTCTCGGCGACGACACCGCGTCGATCGTCGTCGGCGCCCGCCAGAAGCGGAACCTGTCGACGGCATACGCGAAGGCGTTCGGCCAGTACCAGGAAGCGTCCCGCAACGTCGGCGGCGTCAACTTCACCACGATCATGTCGGACTTCGGCGTGTTCAACGTGATGCTGGACCGCTGGATGCCCGACGACGCGTTCCTCGTGTCGACCCTGTCGCAGCTGAAGCCGAAGTTCCTCGTCACCCCCGGCAAGGGCCACTTCTTCACCGAACCTCTCGCGAAGGTCGGCGCGTCCGACCGTGAGCAGATGTACGGCGAGGTTGGCCTGCAGTGGGGCAACGAGCGTGCCCACGGCATCATCCGCGGCCTGCCCGTCGCTCCCGTCTGGGCGTAAGCCCTGACGCCTGCCCGACGTCGGCCATGACGTCGGGCAGGCACACCCACCCGCTCATCGCAGGGAAAGCAGGTTCATCATGGCACCCACAATCACCGCCCCGGAGTCGTTCACCGGCGTCCGCTCGGGCATCGAGTTCACCGATGGTGTCGCGGAGGTCGATTCGCTCGACGACGCGGCCCGCGAGGTGTTCGCCGCGCATGGCTTCACCGTCGAGGGCGAGAACGGCCCGACCGCCGAGGAGCGCGAAGCAGCCGAGCGCGCCGAGGCTGAGCGCCTCGCCGCCGAAGCGAAGGCCGAGGCCGACCGTGCCGCCGCCGAGAAGGCGGAAGCCGAGAAGGCCGCGAAGGCCAAGAAGTAGCTGCAACAGGTCCCGGCGCGGTGTGACACGCTCCGCCGTGCCGGGGTTCCAGGGAGAGTGAAGCCCCAGTGGTGGGGCACCGGCTTCGAAACCCGGGGGTGCCGTGACTGGCGCAGGCGTTCGACTCGTCCTCTCTCCGCCAACGAACAGGAGGCGTCATGCTTCACATCACCCATCCGCGGCCGCAGTTGGGCCGTCAGACGGCGTTCGGTGTCGTGTTCACCGATGGTGTCGCCGAGGTCGAAGCCCTGCACCCGGAACGGGAGGCCGCGCTCATCCAGCACGGGTTCGTCGTCGCGGAGATCCGTGAGGGCGTGATGCTCGAGGATCTGACCGTCGCGGAGCTGCGGGACATCGCCGACGTGGAGGGCATCGACCTGCCCGTGAAGGCGAAGAAGGCCGACATCATCGCCGCGATCGGCGCGGCCCCGAACATCCGCGTGTTGGAGTGAGCATGGACCTGCGCGTGTACGCGACCCCGGACCAGTACGACGACGTCGCTGAGACCGACTGGGACGGCGACGACGCCCTGCTGCTCAAGCGGCTGCGGGCCGCATCCATCGAGGTCGAGAAGCTCACCCGCCGCGCCGTGTACGACACCGACGACGACGGATACCCCACCGACCCCGACATCGCGGACGCGTTCGCTGAGGCGACGTGTCGGATCGTGGCCTACTGGCAGGAAACGGACGACCCGACCGGCGCTGACGCGTATGCGGGCGCCGTGAAGATCGGGTCCGTGTCCCTCGGCACCACCTCATCCAGCCCCGACTCTCTGACGGCGCAGGAGAAGCTCGCCCGCCGGATCGGGACACGCGCGATCGACATCCTCACCAACGCGGGCCTGCTGGGCTCTGCCGTCGCTCACACGTAGGAGGCTGCCGTGGTCCGTCTGCGCGAGAAGCACCTGCCCGATCGGGTGACCGTACAGATCCTCACCGTTGAGGGCGCAGAGGGCGAAACCTGGACCACGAAGACGGGCGTGCCCGCCTACGTCGAGCAGAAGGCGCGGCTTCGCGTCGACCGCCGCTCCGACTCCCCGACGTCCGGGCAGGAGATCACCTCCTCAACGCTGGTGGTCCTGCTGCTGAAGGACGACGTGCTCCCCCGGTCACGGGTCACCGTCTACCCCGGCGAAGCGCGCGAGCGCACATCCGAGGTCGTGGACAGCGAGTACTACCGCTACCCGGGCACCCCGTCTCACGTCGAGCTCTACCTGGAATGAGGTGACCCGATGGGAATCCGCCTCGAAGTCACAGCCGAGTCCCTGTTCGGCCAGTTCGCTGACGACCTCGACGCGAAGCTGACCGAGGGCGAGACGCTCGCCGCGCACCGGCTCATGGCCCTGTCGACGGCCGTCGCCCCGCTGGACGTCGGCACCCTGATCGGCACAGCCGCGGTCGAGCCTGCACAGACGCCCGAGGAAGGCGCCGCGGTCACCTACGACACCCCGTACGCGGCGCGCCTGCACGAGCACCCTGAGTACAACTTCCAGAACGGCCGCCAGGGCAAGTACTTGGAGTCGCCCGCCGTCGAAAACAAGGATGAACTGGGGCAAATCATCCTGCGCGCCGTGCAGATCGAGTAGAATGAAGGTACGAAAGACCCCCGCATGGACGGCAATCCACCGGGGGCGTGACCGACTCGGGAAGGAGTCGATGTGACCAATCGTACCTGCGTTGCCCATGGCTGCGATCGTGACGCTGTCGCCCGCGGATGGTGCTTGAAGCACTACAAGCGAGAGCGTCGCCGCGTCGGAGGCAAGTTCACGAGAAAGACTCCCGCTGAGCGCCTCGCCGATGGGCTGAAGCGGATGCCGAACGGGTGCCTCGAATGGCAACGCACTCGGAACGAAGACGGATACGGGAGCATTTACGTCAACGGTGTGACGACGCTTACTCACCGCTTCGCGTGGGAGATCGAGAACGGTCCAATCCCGGACGGCCTAAACATCTTGCACCGCTGTGACAACCCGCCCTGTTGCGACCCATCGCACCTGTTCCTCGGTACTCAGGCGGAGAACGTCGATGACATGGTGTCGAAGCGACGACACATGAACAATCGTCGCACCCACTGTCAGCGTGGACACGAGTTCACCGCTGAGAACACGAGAATCGACGAACGCGGCAATCGCCGATGCGTGACGTGCGAGCGGGCCTACCAGCGGAAGTGGCACCGCGAGCACTACGTGCCGCGTTCGGCAACCTGACACCGATTCTCGGGAGGTATCCGTTGACTGATGCACCCGAGATCGTCTTGAATCGTGCGCTCGCGCAGCTGCTCCACGACAAGGGCCTGGCCGTGTACGCGAAGACGGGGACGATCCCCGCGCGCGGCATCCGCCTCGACGGTGTCATGCCGACGACCGTGGACGAGTTCACCCTGCTCACCCCGCTCCGCCCGGTCCCTGAGGGCCGCGCCGACATGACGTACCGAACGCAGATCTACACGCGCCGCAAGGGGTCCGTGCTCGTCGCCCGCCAGTGGGCCGCGGACCTGCGCGCGATCCTCGACCAGACCGAGTACACCCCGGCGGTGCTGGGGATCTCGTGGGCGTGGGAGTTCTCCGCCCTCGACTTCGACCCCGACTCGCAGGGCCGCTCCGCGGTCGCGGCTACGTATTACTTCAAGGGCCGGCGCCCGTAACCCCCACCCACTAGACCACCCCTCCGAGTGCGAGGGGTCGTCGGCATGCGCCGACATCCCCACAAGAAACAAGGAGAGAATCCCATGTCCGACAGCACACTGTACGACACGACCGCCCCGTCCGAGGGCTCCCTGGCGCTCGCTCACCAGAAGCTGCTCCGCCTGAAGCAGTCCGGTGCGTTCGTGAACATCACGGGCGACATCAACAACCTCGCCCTGAACCCGACGCCGATCACGGTGCAGCGTGAGGTGTACGGCACGAAGGGCCGCAACTCGACCGACATCATCGGGTACAACTTCGCCCCGACGTTCGACGTCGAGGTCATGCGCGACCCGGTCACGAAGGAGGTCGTCGCCGCGCAGGCGTGGGTGATCGACCTGATCAACGCCGCCTATGCGGAGGGTGGCGCGAACAAGCGTGACTTCCAGATCATCACCGACGCGCTCGACGAACGGTTCCCCACGTTCGAGGGCACGTTCTCCGTCGCGGTCGCTGACCTGAACACCGGGTACGCGGACAAGGGAGGGTTCCGGTTCACGCTGAACAACGACGGTGTCGTGGAGCGTCTGTCGACCTCCCCGATCGCTGGCACGGGTGAGCCGCTGCTCGAGTCCGCGTCGCCGACCGGTCAGGCGCCTGGTGATCTGATCGTGGTCCGCGGGTACCGGCTCGGTTCGACCGTGTCGGCGACCGTGGGCGGCACGGCTGTCACCGAGCTGCGGGTCGTGGATGACAACACGCTGGTGCTGCAGATCCCGACCGGGATCACCGGTTCCGCACCGATCATCGTCACGAACAGCGTCGGCGCGTCGAACTCGCAGCCGTACACGGCCGCCTGAGTCACGAGAGAGCGCAGGGCAATCTCATGACGAAGGTGGAGAAGGTCGGCCGTGACCTGCACATCGTGCCGTTCGAGGGGATGGACCCGTTCGTGGTCCATCCCCTCCCCGGCAGGGCCGGCATTCAGATTACGGATACGTATCTGGGTGTCTCGGGGGGCGAGAACCGGGCCCAGGAGATGACCGAGGCGATGCAGATCGCCGTCGACGGTGCCGTGTACGACGAAGAGTCGGGACGGTGGCGGCCTCTCCCTGAGGACCAGCAGACCAACTTCAACCGGATCGGCATGGAACTGTCGCAGGACGAAGCGGAAGCAGTCATCATGCCCGCGTTCTTCTGGCAGACGGTCCTCGGCCTCGACGGCGTGAAAGCGTACCTCGAGGGCGGTGAGGGTCTCGCGGGCACCCTAAAAGCGGCGGGGGCGTTGTCGCGCCGTTTGGGGCTCTTGGTCCTGCCGACATCGCCCAAGGGATCCGAGACGGCCTGATCATCCCGGTCGGGCGACCGGATGAGCACGGCGTCTACCCGGAGTACGTGTACACGCCCGAGTGGAAAGCCCGCCGCATGAAGGCGGCGCAGCATGTGCACGAGCCGGACGGGCTGACCGCGAAGGAACTGTGGTCGCTGATCTGGCCGGAACTGTTCGGCGAGGTGGAACTGGACCTTGCACAGCACCAGCTGATCCCGGATCTCGACACGACTCTCGACGCCCGCCCGTGGCATTTCGTCAGGACCGCGATCCTCCGACTTCCCGACATCGAAGGCACCTGGGTGCAGAAGGCGGTGAGAGATGTCGTTCGACGCCGGCGCGCTGATCTTCAAGATCCAGACGGCAGGGGCGCAGACCGCCCAGGCGCAGCTCCGGTCGCTTGACCAGACCGTTCAGGGCGTCGGGAAGACGTCGACGGACGCGAAGGGGAAGGTCGACCAACTCGGCACCTCCACGGACGCGGCGGGGAAGAAGGCGCAGCAGTCGAAGGCGCCGCTGCAGGAGCAGGCGAAGGCCACCCAGGATGTCGGCGACAAGGCGCTGGACGCTGGGAAGAAGCAGCAGCAGCAGTCGAAGATCACGCAGGAGCAGATCGGCGCGTTCAAGGAGCTGTCGAAGGGTCTGCTTATCGCGGGTACCGCGATCGGTGCGTTGATCGGCCTGTCGGTCGCGAAGTACGCCGAGTTCGACCAGGCCATGTCGAACACGGCCGCCGCGACCATGGCGACGAAGGACGAGCAGAAGAAGCTCGGCGACGCCGCCCTGAAGGCCGGAGCGGACACCGCGTATTCCGCGAAGGAAGCCGCAGAGGCTGAGGAAGAACTCGCGAAGGCCGGCCAGTCGGTGTCGGACATTGTCGGCGGGTCGCTGAACGGTGCGCTCGCGCTCGCCGCGGCCGGGCAGTTGGGTGTAGCCCGGTCGGCGGAGATCATGGCCACCACCCTGACCCAGTTCAAGCTGCCCGCGGAGCAGGCCGCGCACGTGTCCGACGTGCTCGCCGCCGGGGCGGGGAAGGCGCAGGGGTCCGTCGATGACCTCGCCCTGGCACTCACCTATGTGGGTCCGCTGGCGCAGGCCGCGCACTGGTCCCTCGACGAAACCGCCGGCACCCTCGCGTACTTCGCGTCGCAGGGCATCCTCGGTGAGAAGGCGGGCACGTCCCTGCGTGGCGTGCTGGCCGCACTGCAGTCCCCGTCACGGCAAGCCGCGTCGGTGATGGAGCAGTACGGGCTGACCGTGTACGACGCGAACGGGAACATGCTGTCCGCGTCTGAGATCGCGGGGAACATGCAGAAGGCGTTCGCCGGCCTCACCGACGAGGAGCGGAATGCGGCACTGGGCCGGATCTTCGGGAACGAGTCGCTGACGGCCGCGAACCTGCTGTACGCGGGCGGTGCGGACGCGATCAACACGTGGACTGACAGTGTCAATGACTCCGGGTATGCGGCGGAGCAGGCCGCGATGCGGCAGGACAACCTCGCCGGCGATGTGGAGAAGCTGGGTGGCGCGTTCGACACGGCCCTGATCAAGACCGGGTCTGGGGCGAACGATGTCCTCCGGGAGATGGTGCAGTCGGTGACGGCGCTGGTGGACTGGTACGGGGAGCTCCCGGAGCCGGTGCAGGCGACCGCGCTCGTCTTCGGTGTGGCGACGGGTGCTGTGCTGCTGTTCCAGGGCGCCACTCTCGGGCTGGTGACGAAGTTCGTGGAGCTTCGGAAGACGCTGCAGCTGGCGAACATCAGTCTTGGCCGGACCGCACTCGTCGGTGCCGGTGTCGGTATCGCCCTCGCGGGTGTGCTCACGGTTGTGGGTCTTCTCGCGCAGGCGCAGGTGGAGGCCCGCCAGAAAGCTCAGGCATACGCTGACACTCTCGAAGAGGGAACGAACAGGATCACCAAGTCGACCACCGACATGGTGAAGGCGAACCTGGCTGCGAAACAGAGCTGGTGGGTCTTTGAGAGCGACTCGGCATACGACGCGGCGGAGAAGCTCGGTGTCGGATTGGATCTCGTCACGAAGGCCGCGATGGGCGATGTCGATGCGCTGAAGCAGCTGAACGAGCAGATCGATGCTGGCGCAAACGGCAGTGAGCGTCAGAAACAGCGGCTTAAGGAGACGGGTCTCGGTCTGGTCGAGTACGGGAACGCCACGAAGACGTTGACGCAGGCGGTCGCAGGTGAAGCCGGGTCGCTGAAGGAAGCGATCCGCGTCGCCGAGCAGAAGAACAGTGTCACTGCGGAAGGCACTGAGGTCACCAAGTCAGCCGCCGACGCGTATCTCGAAGCAGCGGGCAACGTCGACGATCTCGAGTCGCAACTGTCGAAGCTGATCGACCAGATCAACAAGGCGAACGGTGTCGGCCAGGATGCAGTCTCCGCGAACATCGACTACCAGGACTCGCTCGCGAAGCTCGACAAGCAGGTCGCGAACGTGAAGAAGGGCACCGAAGACTACAAGAAAACCCTCGACACGACGACAGCCGCCGGCCGCGACAACTACGACCAGCTCATCGAGACAGCGAAGGGCGGACAGAAGGCCGCTGACGCGGCCCTGGCCGTCGACCACAATACGGACAAGTGGTACAAGTCGCTGAAGGCGAACCGGGACAAGATCCTGCAGAACGCGAAGGATCTCGGCGCGACGGACGAGCAGCTGCAGTACATCTCGGAGCACGTCGTCAACATGCCGACCCAGCACGATATTGACGTCACCGCGAAGACCGCGGCCGCGCAGAGCGCTCTCGATGCACTGCAGCGACGGTACGACAACGCGGTGATCAACATCCGTGTGCAGGCCAACGGGATCAGCACAATCCAGAGCACGGTCGGGCGGATGGTGGGCATCTCGCGCGCGGACGGCGGTGTGATCGAGGCGTACGCGAACGGCGGCATTCGTGAGGACCACGTCGCCCAGTTCGCGCGCGCCGGCGCGTACAGAGTGTGGGCGGAGCCGGAGACCGGCGGGGAAGCGTACATTCCCCTGTCGCCGGCGAAGCGTGGCACGTCCGTCCCTGTGCTCGCGGAGACCGCAAACCGGATGGGGTTCGACATTGTGCCGGCCGGGTCGCGCAGCTTCGCAGACGGGGGTATCCATGATGCTCCCGCCGTGGCCCCGCAGGTTCGTGTGGTGGTGTCATCGAAGGGCGGGATCGACTTGCTGAAGTACATCGACGTGCAGGTGGAGCAGTCCAAGGCCGCCACGAACTTCGCGTTGCGGAGGAGCTGATGCGGTCCGGTGCGATCGCCCGGTTCGCGGGCATCACCGCGTACGGTGACGTCTTCCACGGTGCAGGGTTCCATCTCGTCGACCTGTCCGGGTGGACGGATGCCCCCGACGTCGACATGGAGAAGCTCGCCCGCCCCACGTCGCATGGGCAGTTCTTGGCGCCCGCGTACGCGCGGGCCCGGGATGTGCAGATGAGCGGGTTCCATGTGGCGGACAGTGTCACGTCGATGGAGTACGAGTCCGCTGCGCTGCGTGGCCTGTTCGCCCGGGTCGTGCGGTTGACGATTGAGGAACCGCGCGGCACGTTCTGGGTCGACGGGACGGTGGATGTCGCGACTTACGCGAATCGTGGGTTCGCGTCGGAGGGTGACTGGCTCGTCAACGTGCACTGCGTGGACCCTCGCAAGTACGGGGAACTGCGTACCTTCACAGGGACGACGGTGCAGGTGTTCCAGTACGGTAATTTCCCGGCGTCCCCGGTGATCGAGGTGACTGGGAGCATGCCGTCGGGGTACATGGTGGCGTCGCAGGGGCGGCAGTTCGTGGTGAATCAGGCGTTGTCGTCGGGGCAGACTCACCGGATTGATCTGGCCCGCGGCTGGCTGTACCGGGGCAGCACGCTGCAGTCGGGTGCGGTGGATGTGGCCGAGTCGTTCACGGTCCCGGGCGGCGAGAAGCCGGTGTCGGTGGTGCTCACGCCGGTGTCGGGCTCGGGGCAGATGACCGTGAAGGTCACCGATACGTACATCTGAAGACCGAGGAGGAGGACGCATGGTTGAGCGTGCGCGCGTGCGTTTTGATCAGGCCACGATCCGTGGGTTGAAGGATCAGGTTCGCCGGGCCGGTGGTGGTCCGCGGCTCCAGGATTACATGGTTAAGGATCGGGGACGGAGCGTCCCGACGCTCGCGGACTTCCTGGCCGGAGTTCCTCGGATGTACGTTGGCCGCATGCCTGCCGATGCATCGTGCCCCTACTGCAAGAAGCTCACCTACATGGACTATGTCGAAGACAGCGCTCGCATCGTCGACAGCGAGGTGATGCGCGCGGAGGCGGCGTTCCAGTGCGCGAACTGTTGCAGGTTCAGCGTCGGGGGGATGGTCCACGCGGGGATGTCGACGGATCAGTCGGGGGCATCGTTCGCGCTGCGCCTTCACGCTGACTCCGATCCGGCGGATATCGCTCGGGTGCTTATCGGAAACGTCGAGTACTGGGAGCCGGTCTCACCCGTGGGGCGAGAATACGTCGACGTGCCTCCAGAGATCGCTTCACCGGCAGATGAGGCGCACCGATGTTTCAGCATCGGCGCATTCCGCGCTGCGATACTCCTCGCGCGGAGCGTGGTGGAAGCGATCGCGAAAGCTCGGGGAGTCACCACCGGCGTGCTCCGCCAGAAGATTGATTCTCTCGCGCAGCAGGACGACCTACGCGCTGTGCTCGCTGAATCAGCCCACGAGATCCGGCATGTCGGAAATGATATGGCGCACGGTGATTTCGCGACCGCGGACGTGGGTGCTGATGATGCCGCCGACGTGCTCGAGCTGATGGATGACATCATCGAGGAAATCTTCGCGGTCAGGTCGCGCATCGAGCGTCGGCGCGCGCGCCGTGGAGGCGCCGGGGCATAGCGCTCAGCATCCCCTGACCGGAATCCTCGCACCCCGAGCTGGTATCTGACGACCAGGGATCGGTCGCCATAGCGCATGTTCCAGAGCGCCCTCCCGGCGCGCCAGCAAGCGACGGAGAGGGGTGCTGATGCGCACTGTCGTTTTCGACACGATCACGGGGGCGCCGCTGCTGGACGTGTCGTCGCTGGTGTCTGCGGGGTCGTGGTCGTCGAAGATCGACGGGTCGGGGCAGGGGTCGGTGACGGTGCGGTTGCGGGAGCAGCCGATCACCAGGTCGACGGCGCGGGATCTGTTCCGGGCGAATGCGCGGATGGTCGCGCATGTGGATGATGATGACACGGTCGCCGCGGCGGGCATGTTCCTGACCCCGGATTATGACCGGGACGCGGGCGCGGTCACCTGCCAGTGGACGGATATTCGGGCGCTGTTCGCGCAGCGGATGGGGTTCGGTGTCGGGTCGTGGGGCCCGTCGGGCACGTTGACGGTCACCGGCCGGTCGAGGTCGGGTGCGGTGCGGGCGATCGTGTCGCGTGCGATGCGTGACGGCGAGGAGCCGACGTGGGCGCTGCCGATCGATCTGCCCGATGACGGGACCGGTGCATTCACCCGCACGTGGCCGTACTACGGGTTTCCGACGATGGAGGACTGCCTCGCAGAGG
>NZ_JBEGDC010000008.1:0-228336 GCF_040196215.1 Microbacterium sp. KR10-403
CCGCTGCACGCCCTGTGGCCCACCGACGACAGCCAGCTGCTGATCGACACGTACACGACCACGCAGGACTACTTCGGGTTCCGGCAAGGCATCCTCGCCTACCGCGGCCGGCCCCTATTCGGCTGACACGACACGCAACCTCGAGCCTCACCGGCCGGTGGGGCTCTTCGCATTGGAGGACATATGCCCATCGACGGGGTGGCCGCTGCGCGGAAGCTGCAGGGGTTCGATATCAGCAACCGCACCGGCGCGTGTCTGTACTGGGTGTGGGGGGCGTACGACGCGGTCGGCGCGGACACGACCATGAGCGCCTATTACGCGCTCGACGCGTTCGGAATGTCGCTGGGGCATCACCCCGCGTCGGATCGGGAACCGCCCGCCGGCGCTCTGGTTGCGTTCGGCGTCCGCAAGAGCGACGGAGATCGCGCCGGTGACGTGGCGATCAGCCTCGGTGGCGGCCGGATCGTCGCGACCGACCAACCCACGTGGGGGAAGGTCGGCATCACCACGATCGCGGGCCGAGAGAAGCTCACCGGACGTCCGTATCTGGGGTGGGCGGACCACATCTTCGACGTGCCGATCAGCCTCCCATCCACCGCATCCACCGGCGACGCGCCCGCCACCAACAAAGGAATCGAGTTCGACATGTCCACCGCGACGACCATCTACAAGGAGTTCATCGACCAGACGGTCGGCGCTTCGCACTGGCTGTACCTGAACAAGGACCATGACGTGTCCGTGGCCGGCGGTGAGACGCTGCTGCTCGCGGGCACCCTGTACCTGCAGATCGCGACGACGAAGCAGTCGAAGGGCTGCTACCAGATCCAGCCGGTGATCTCCACGTTCAAGGACGGGAAGAACATCGGCAAGGATGTGTCGCTGGGTGTTCACGAGGTCATCCCGACGACGGGGAAGACCCTGTCGCAGGTGCCGGTCCCGCCCGTGAAGTTGAAGTCGGGGGAGCGGCTGCGGTTCCGCATCGCCGGGACGGACGGGCTGACCGGGAAGCTCGTGAAGGGCATCTACCGCGGCGCGCAGGTCAAGAGCTGATGCGGGCTCACGAGGAGCATCGGGCATGGCCCACCTGGGTAATCGTCGGCGTCGGCGTCGTGCTCACGATCGGCGCGCTGATCTGGACGGGCACCCAATACGACTCCCACGGCTCCCGGCTGATCGATGGGCCGTTGGCGACCGTGCTCGTCGCGGTGCTCGGCTCCATCGGCACAACGGTCGCGCTCGTGCTGCAACGCTCCGGGGTGATCCGCCACCAAGTGCAGAACAGCCATGGCACAAACCTGCGTGTCGACCTCGACGAGATCAAGTCCGCGGTCGGCGCGGTCGCGTCGGACGTGCGCGGCATCCGAAAGGATCACGGCCGTCTCGCTTCCCGGCTGGACGCGACCGCCGCCCGCCTCGACCACACGAACAGTCGCCTCGACACGCTCGCCGACCACGTCGACGACATCGAAGACACCATCATTCCCCGAAAGGACGACAAGTCATGAAGTACTCCGAGATCTGGTTCAAGGCGCAGCGTGTGCTGCGCACGATCGTGCAGGTGGTCCTCGCGTTCCTGTCGGCGTGGGCCGTCATCGCGATCATCGCCCCTCAGATCCTCACCGAGCTCGCGACGATCCTGCCCGGGTCGTGGATCGCGTGGCTGACGGGTGTGATCGCGTTCGTGACGGTCGTGGCCGGCGTGCTCACCCGCATCATGGCGATCCCGCAGGTGAATGCGTGGCTCACGAAACTCGGCCTCGGCTCCGCCCCGAAGTCCGCATCGCAGACCGGCGAGATCCCCGCCGAGGTCCAGGCCGCCGTGATGAGCGCCGTCAACGCCCGCGACGGCGACTCCGACGAGCTCACCGACTGATCGGTATACTGCCGATCGGGTTCCACACATGACCCAGACGCCCCCGCCGCGCATCCCCCGATGGATGCCCGGCGGGGGCGTTCTTCGTCGTATCTGCGTGGGATAGCCTTGCGCACATGGCAAACGAGATCAGTGCTGAGGTCGTCTACCTGACTGTCGGGCCCGAGTACGACGGCGGTGAGCTTATCCGGCGCGCGGACCTGCCAACCGACGCAATCCGAACCGCCTTCGACGTCGACGGTGAGCATGTTGACGATGGTGAGCCCGGGCACTCGTATCCGGTGTGGTCGGTCGAGCGCTAGTCGACCAAGGCTGAAATTAAGGCTGCCTGTATTCTCCCGTCCCGTGGGCGCGGCGGGTGAGTGTACGTCCGGGCACCGACGTCGGGCTGTGCGTACCCGATACGGTAGCGGGATGAGACGGTTTGGGGAGCACAAGTGAATGAGGACATCGGGGATCGCATCGACGAGGTCAAAGATGGCCTGGTGCAGTTGCGCTTCGCCGACACCGACGGGCACGTGCACGACATCAACGCGGCCGAGCTCTCCGAGGTGCTGCAAGGCCTCGTTGAGTTCACCGACAGCATGGCAAAGTCAGGCGTGTTCGGCGACGGCATCCCGCCCGAGGTCAGAGTGCGGCCACCCAAGCCCGGATCATTCATTGTCGAGGCGATCATCCAGTGGGCAGGGCAGAACCCGGAAGCCGCGATCGGTATCGCCACTACTGCCGGCGGGGCAGTGGTCCAGGCGCTACATGTCGGAATCCGCCGGCTTCGTGGCATCGAGCCGACGGACTTCGAGTACTTGGCCAATGGCCAGGTCAAGGTTCAGTGGCCCGATAAGACGGTCAGCGAGATCCCGAACGAGGCATGGAAGAAGCTGAAGGCGCTCAAGCGCCCCACGAAGAAGTCGCTCCGGAAGATTCTCGCGCCACTCGGCGACGACATCGCACAGCTCGAGATCCGAGACGGCAGCATGTCGGACTCAACCGACGAGATACTCGCGGAGACGCCCGCCGTCGTCGCAGACCGAACCGACTACATCACGGCCGCGCACGAGCCTGATGAGGTCGAAGAGTCCACCGAGATGATCGAGGTGGAGGGACAGCTGGCCAGCATCGACTTCCGACCCGGCCAGAAGTGGCGGGTGGAGACACCGATCGGGAGCCGCCTGGCTACGATGGAAGACGAGGACTTCCTCATCAAGCTCGATAGGGGCATGGCGCTTCACAAGAACGACGTCTTCATGTTGCGGATCAGGGAGGATCTCGTGGTCAAGAATGGCCGCGCCAGCAAAGAGTGGGCGGTCGTTCGGGCAGAACGGATTGGACTGGGGGTCGACGATGAGCCGATCGCTGACGCCGCGGGCGACGAAGCGCGCCCATAACGTCGACCCTGTCTCGGTCGTCGTATTGTGCCTCGCGGTGATCGGCGGTGTGCTCGTGTTCGCGGGGGTGATCCTACGCGGAACCTCGATGCTTGCGATGATCCCGCCAATCGCGCTTGCCGTGTGGGCGGCGTCAACTCTGCGACGTCGCTAGCCGATCGACGGCCCGTCGAAGTCCACCGGCTTCTCGACATCGAGCACCGGGTGCACGAGCACACCGCACTCCCGACATACGAGCCCGGACGGTGTATCGACGAGCACCGTCCCACAGTCAGGGCAGGCAGGCGGTTGATAGTCATCCACGTGCGCGTTCCTTCGCCAGTAGCGCCTTCGCGCGCACAAGTCGTGTGGAAAGCTCCGTATACTTCGGCCAACGTTTGACGACGCCTTCGAGGAACCGAACTTCCGCTTCGTAGTCACGCATCTTGCGGAGGATGATCGCCACGCGTTCGTACCAGCCGAACGCGTCACCGTTCTCTGTCCGCTCGGCAGCGTCCATGACCTCGTAGGCCAGCGCCAGCGCCGATTCGAGGTGGCCAGTGCGTTTCAGATGGTCGATGTGTGGACCCCACTCGAGATAGAACGCTCCACGGACGTTCCCTGCCGTCTGGACCGATACCGGCTGGTGTGCGAACCGGTGCCCGAACTGTTCGATCAGGACCCGACGGTTGTACTCGGTGCGAACGTACGACGGGACGAACTTCCCAAACAGGAGCTTCTCGGGATCCGTCATCCCGGACGCGCGGGCGATGATCAGTTCCTCCCCGGCGGTTAGTTCCTTCCGGGTTCCGGCATCGAGCCATTCGAGATCGAACACTTCGCCGGTCTCGTCGTCAACAGGCCAGTCGATCTGAGTCCTGGCGCGTTGTTCCGGGGTCGACGCGGCGCTGCGGTGTTCCGCATCATCTCGTTGCCGGCGAGCCAGCCACGCACGTAGACCCATGCTGGTGAGCCTATCGATCGTGGGCGGTATGGCGGTCGACTGTTAGTTCCCGAAGAGCACGTACTGGCCGCCGCTGCCGAACGCGCCGACAGTCACCTGGCGGCCATCGAAGGTGAACGACGCGGCGGAGCCCTTGTCGAGTGCGATCGTCACCGCGTATTGCTCTGCCTTGTCAGAGACGAGCTTCCGGAGCACGCACATCAGCCCGCTCGTACCGCCGCTCATGTCGACCGTCAGCCCTGTGTCGTCCACCTGTAGCCCATTGAGCGCCCCGCCACAGTCGGACGCGATGTCCTGCAGGGACGGCCGCGCGAGCGCGAGCGGGACCACGATCGCGACCACCACGACGGCGATCAGGACCACTCCCCCGGTGATCCACGGCCACAGGCGCCGCGCCCGTTGCGGCGCATCCTCGGCTACCGTCTGTTCAGTCATGACATTCCCCAGTCTCCCCATGGTCGTGAGCCTATCCGTCACCGGCGCATCAGCGCACCGATCATCTCGGCCCCCGCGGTCTGCGCTTTCGGCATGAGGTGGCCGTAGATCAACTCAGTCGTCGACGTCGACTTGTGACCGAGCCGCTTCGACAGGTCGTAGACGCTCATCCCCTCGGCGAGCATCCACGACGCGTGCGTGTGCCTCAGATCGTGGGGCCGCGGGTCCTTCCGCAGGCCGTTCGCGCGTGCGGCGTCGACGGCGTCCTGCCACCCGTGCGCGTGGAAGGTCGTGTTGCGGAGCTGGCTGCCGAACCGGTTCCCGAACACGAGCGCGTCGGGCTTCTTCTTCTCGATGTGCGTGAGGATCTCCGCAGCGAGATCCGACTGGATCGATACGTCACGGACGGACTCGGCCTTCGGTGCGCCGAGGTAGAACCCGCCGTGCTTCGATTCCTTCCACGCCCGCACGACGGGCAGTGCCGGCACTTTCCGCTGCAGTGCCTCGCGCGCGGTCGCGACCTCGAGCGCCGTCATCTCGCTGTACCGCAGCCCTGATGCGACGAACGTGCGCACCATCAGCTGGTGGCGCTCGGTGAACATGTCGTGGAGGGTCCAGAACTCGTCGACGGTGAGGAACGTGGCCTTCCGTTCGGTGGAGTTCTCCGACGGCAGGTGGACGAGCTCGCACGGGTTCGAGTCCACCCATCCGCGCCGCATCGCCGTCTTGAACACGGACGACAGCAGGCCGATGCTGTTCGCCATGGTCTTCCGTGAGTACTTCGCGAGTCCCCCGCGCAGCCATTCGGCCACGTGCTCGTCGGTGACCTGACGGATCGGGCGGCCGCCGAGGTCGGCCTGGATGCCGCGGTTGCGCCACATCTTCTCGTAGTCGGCGATGGTGTCTTCGTTCGGGCGGGTGAGGAGCTTGAGGTGCCGGCGGAACGCGGCGTCGAGGGTCATCACGTCCTTGGTCGCGGCGGCCTGTGCGAGGGCTCGTTCAACGACGGTGTAGCTCTGCCCGTTGGCGTTCAGCAGACGAACCCACATCTCGCCCTCGGGCTTGCTGTCGAAGGTGAGGCTGGTCTGTTTGCCGTCGCTGTCGGCGTCTCGGAAGAGCACCGCCCATGACGATGATCCGTCCTTCTTCGGACGTTCCCGGAGGCTTGCCATGGGCCTCAGAATAGGCCGCGTGTCAACGGATCTCTAGTCTTTGTCAACCGGGCTGCTTGCGATCCCTTGGAAATACTGGCGGAGACGGAGGGATTTGAACCCTCGGTCCCCGTGAGGGGACTCCACCTTAGCAGGGTGGTGCACTAGGCCTGACTATGCGACGTCTCCATGTGATCAGCACCCGTGGGCGTGAGCACGTCTGTCAATACTAACCGGTCGACGCGCCCACGACGAACCACCTCAAATCGCAGGAATACGGCATCCACCCGATGTCGGCCGGCTACCTTAGCGCGGAGTGTAGGGGGTGCGATCAAGGAGACATCATGACCATGCACCCCTCACTCAGCTACGACATCATCACCCAGCAGCTCGAGGAGCGCGCCCGCGAGGCCGAGCGCCGCCGCTTCGTGCTCGATCACCCCGACCAGATCATCCGGATGCCGCGCAAGCCGTGGGTGCGGGCGATCGGCCGGTTCTTCCACCTCGGGCACCGCACCCCACGCTCGCGCCGCACCGTTCGCGCGTAGCGATGCCGACTTCCGGCGTCGATGTCGGAGGTGCCTGGCACCATGGAGGCATGGCCTTCACCGCGACATCATCGGCCACGGCGGCACCCATGGTCGGGCGTGAGGCAGAGCTTGCTCGCCTCGACGCGCTGTTCGCGCGCGCCGAGGGCGGGCAGCCCACGGCCGCGGTCGTCGCCGGCGAAGCCGGCATGGGCAAATCGCGTCTGATCCGGGAGTTCGTCGCCTCGGTCGCCGACCATGCCGACGTCGCCACCGGACGGGCCGTAGACTTCGGCGGCTCGCCCGCCCCCTACGGCGCCGTGCTCGGGCTGCTGCGCGATCTGGCGACGAAGCGCGGCGCCGACGAGCTGTGGCGCGCGGCCGGTCCCGGGCGCACGGCGCTGCTGCTGCTCATGCCCGAACTCGCCGAATCGGCCGAGACCGCGGCATCCACCCCCTCTCTCGATACGCAGCCGACACCCGAGCGCCTGCGCGAGGCGTTCGTCACCGCGGTCGAATCGCTGGCCGAGAACCGTCCGCTCGTGCTCGTGATCGAAGACCTGCACTGGGCCGACGAGGGCACGCTCACGCTGCTGTCGTTCCTCCTGCGGGTCGTCACGCGCGGGCGACTGCTCGTCGTGCTGGGCTGGCGCAGCGACGAAGGCCGGCGTGCCAACCCCGTGCGGCTGTTCATCGGCGAGGCCGAGCGCGCCCACCTGCTCGAGCGCATCACGCTGAGCCGTCTCGACCATGCCGCGGTGCAGACGCTGGTGACGGCGCTCGGCGGGGCCGACGACCCCGATGCCGTCGATCGGCTCGACGAGCGGGCCGAGGGCATCCCGTTCTTCATCGAAGAGCTCGCCTGCTGCGCCGACGGACCGCTGCCCGACACCCTGCGCGATGTTCTGCTGGCCCGCTACGGGCAGTTGTGGGAGGATGCCGCGGCCACCGTCCGCGTCATCTCCGCGTCCGACGCGCCACTCGAACACGACACTCTCGTGGCCCTCACCGGATTTGACGATGAGCGGCTGAACGCGGCCATCCGCGAGGCCGTGGGCACCGGCATCCTCGTCGTCGACGACGACCGCTACACGTTCCGGCACGCGCTGCTGCGCGAGGCCGTGCACGCGGAGCTGCTGCCGGGCGAGCATGCGGCGCTGCATCGTGCATATGCCGAGCACTTCCAGGCGCTCATGGATGCCGACCCGCGCCGCGACCTGCAGGCGGCGCTCGCCCACCATTGGCGGCACGCGCACGAGCGGCGACGCGCGCTCACCGCGGCCGTCGCGGCGATGCTCTCCGCCAAATCGCGCTACGCGTTCTCGACCGCCGCGCGCTTCGGGCGCATGGTGCTCGACCTGTGGGACCAGGTCGACGACGCCGAGGCCGCCGCCGGCATGGACCGCATCACGCTCATGCAGCGCATCGCATCGATCCTGCGCAATGCCGGCGAGATCGAGCGTGCGCTGGCCGTGGCCGACCGGGCCCTCGACGAGGCTGAGCGCACCGGCATCGACCCTGCGTTGCATGCACGACTGCTGCGCGACAAGTCGGTATATCACGTGAATCTCGGCCGTCTGGGTGCCGTCGCACTGCTCGAAGAGTCTCTTCGTGTGATCGACGACGCGCACGTCGACGACCCTGAGCTCAGCGCCGGTGTGCTCAACCTGCTGGCCGCGCGGCTCATGGTCGCGGGGCGCGCCGGCGAGGCGATCGAGATGGCCACCCGCTCGGCCGGCGTCGCTGAACGGATCGGCTCCGACCAGCGATTGTCGGTGGCGCTGAACGTGCGCGGTGCTTCGCGTGCGCACAGCGGCGACGTCGACGGCGGACTCGCCGACTATGCCACCGCACGGGCCCTCGCGCACGATCAGAGCGCGCAGCTGCGCTACGACGTGAACTACTCCGACCTGCTGACGGTGCTGGGCCGTTATCACGAGGCCATGACCGTGGCCGAAGAGGGCCTCGAGCACGCGCGCGCGGTCGGGCAGGCGCGCACCACGGGATCGATTCTGACGCAGAACATGGTGCAGCCCCTGCTCGAGCTCGGCGAGATCGACCGTGTCGACGAGCTGCTCGCGCGCGACCTCGAGCTGCGCACCTTCCCCGTCTTTCGTATGTACACGACGACCTCGCGCGCCCGCGCCCTCTCCTGGCACGGGCATCCCGAGTCCGCGGCGGCCCTGCTGCGACAGCAGCAGTCCGCCATCACCGCGGCCTCGACATTCGAGCGCCAGGTCTGGTCATACGGCATGCACGCACGACTCGCGATCGCGCAGGCGGCGGATGATCGGGATGCCGCGCTCTCGATCGTCCGCGAGATCCTCGATGACGACGGCGAGCGCACCGCGCATCTCACGCGGCTGCTCCTCGAGGCGAGCGCGGTCGTCGCTGATTTGCGCGCGCACGGACTGGATGTGGACGATCTGGTCGTGCGGGTCGCCGACGCGTGGGATGCCGTACCCGCCGAGCTCCGCCCGGCAACGTGGCAGCGCATCCTGACCGCTCTTCTCCACCCTGACCCCGAGTCGCTCACCGCCGCCGTCGAGACGGCCGACGGGCGCGATATGCCCGCGACGTTCCGCGTGACGACGCGGCTCGCGCTCGCGCGCACCCTCCTCGCCGCCGGTCGACGGGCCGACGCGGCATCAGTGCTCGCCGACGCCAATGCGCATGCCGAGGCCCTCGCGCATGAGCCGCTGCGGCGCGAGGTCGCCGCGTTCGGTGCCGCCTCGGGACTCACCGAGACGGATCGGGATCAGGATGCCGCGCTCGCCGAGCTCACGGCGCGCGAGCGACAGGTGCTCGAGCTCATCGCCGAAGGGCTGAGCAACGGCCAGATCGCGCAGCGGCTGTTCATCAGCGTGAAGACCGCGAGCGTGCACGTCTCGGCGATCCTGCGCAAGCTCGGAGTCTCGAGCCGCACCGAGGCCGCCGTGCTCGCGACCCGCGTCGACGCGTAGGGTGCTGGGCGGGCGCCGGCGCGCTCGCGCTGCGGTCGTCGGGGTTCGCGCTGCAGTTTTCCGCGTTCGCGGGCCCACGCCCCCGGTCGCAGCCCGACTCGGTGTCCGCGCACGCGTTCTCGCGCTGCAGTCATCCGCGTTCGCGGCCCTGTTCTGCGTTCGCTGCCCTTTTTCTCACGCCCGGGCGTTTCGCGCTGCAGTTCTCGACAGTCGCGCGTGAGAGTCGCGGGCGCGAACGTCAAGAACGATAGCGCGAGGAAGTCGGGGCGCGGCGACGACCGGTGGCCACAGCATCCATCGGTCTTTCGACTCGCGTCGCTCGCTCGGCCCCAGCAAACAGCGGAGGGTGTGGGATTCGAACCCACGGGACATTGCTGCCCACTGGTTTTCAAGACCAGATCCTTCGGCCGCTCGGACAACCCTCCCGACGGCGAACCGTCAGAGGATGAGTCTACCGGGACGCGACCTCGCGAAAACACGTGCGACCTCGCGAGAAAGCACGCGACCTCGCGAGATACCATGCGACCTCGCGGGGCCCGCATTCGCGAGGTCGCACCAGATCTCGCGAGGTCGCACCAGATCCCGCGAGGTCGCACCGCGTGCGGCGCGGCACCGCGTGCGGCGCAGCGCCGGGTCCACCTGCCACGCGGCGCGCGGGTCAGCGGCGACGCAGGGCGCGGATCACGGCGGCCGCGCCGCCGTCCATCACCGAGGTCGTCGTCTCGCCCGCGGCATCCCGCACTTCCTGCGGCGCCTGGGCCATCGCCACCGCGCGCCCGCCGTTCTCGAGCGCCCAGCGGAACATGCCGAGGTCGTTGCGTCCGTCGCCCATCACCAGGACCCGCGACGGGTCAAGTCCCATCCACCCGCGCACGAGCTCGAGCCCGCTCGCCTTGTCGACGCCCTTCGGCGCGATGTCGAGCCAGGCGGTCCAGCCGATCGCGTACGACACCTGGTTGAGGCCGATGCGCTGCACGAGCTCGAGGAAGTCCTGCTCGGTCTGTCCCGGAGAGACCACGACCACACGCGACACCGGTTGCGCCGACAACTCGCCGAAGCTCACCCGGGTGGCCTGCGCAAGGTTCCAGTTGTCCATCGGCTCGGTGTACAGCCGTCGCCCGTCGGCGAGCTCGACCATGTAGTGCGCCTTCGCGACGTTGTCACGGATCAGCCGCAGCACCTCGCTCGGGTCGAACGTCTCGGTGTGGAAGCGCTCGTACGCCGCCACTCCCCCGTCTGTGCGCCGCATCACGACGGCGCCGTTCGAACACACCACGTACTCGGGGTTCAGATCCAGCGCCGCCAGCACGCCGCGCGTGCCTTCCCAGCTGCGCCCGGTCGCCAGCGTCACCTCGTGCCCGGCGTCTTGCGCGTCGCGCACCGCGGCCACGATGCCGGGGCTCGGCGACTCGTCCTCGAGCAGCACGGTGCCGTCGACGTCGAGCGCGATCAGCAACCGGGTCGCGACGTGCGCGGCGACGTCCTCGAGCAGCGCGGCGGTCTCCTCGGGCGACTCGATGTCGACGGAGCCGGTCTCGGGCAGCCGCGTCACGCGACGGGCTCCAGCACCTCGAGTCCGCCCAGGTACGGCCGCAGCACCTCGGGCACGAAGACCGAGCCGTCGGCGCGCTGGTGCGTCTCCAGGATCGCCACGAGCCAGCGCGTGGTGGCGAGAGTGCCGTTCAGCGTCGCGACGTGCTGCGTCTTGCCGCCGTCGGGTCGGTACCGGATGTCGAGCCGGCGCGCCTGGAACGTCGTGCAGTTCGAGGTCGAGGTCAGCTCGCGGTACGCGTTCTGTGTCGGCACCCACGCCTCGATGTCGTACTTGCGCGCGGCGGACGAGCCGAGGTCACCGGCCGCGACATCTATGACGCGATAGGTGAGGCCCAGGTCCTGCAGCATCCGTTCCTGCATCTCGACGAGCCGCAGATGCTCCGCTTCGGCTTCCGCAGGAGACGTGTACACGAACATCTCGAGCTTGTTGAACTGGTGCACGCGGATGATGCCCCGGGTGTCTTTGCCGTACGAGCCGGCCTCGCTGCGGTAGCAGGTGGACCACCCGGCGTAGCGCAGCGCGCCGCGCGAGAGGTCGACGATCTCGTCCATGTGGTACCCGGCCAGCGGCACCTCGCTGGTGCCGACCAGGTACAGGTCCTGCTTCTCGAGCCGGTACACCTCGTCGGAGTGCTGGCCGAGAAAGCCGGTGCCCTCCATGACCTCGGGGCGCACCAACGTCGGCGGGATCATCGGCACGAACCCGGCCTCGATCGCGCGCTGCAGACCCAGCGACAGCAGCGCGTACTCGAGCCGCGCGCCGACTCCCTTGAGGAAGTAGAAGCGGCTGCCCGACACCTTCGTGCCGCGGTCCATGTCGATCGCGTCGAGCAGCTCGCCGATCTCGAGGTGGTCACGCGGCGTGAAGTCGAACGTCGGCACCTCGCCGTGCGTGCGCAGGGTGACGAAGTTCTCCTCGCCACCGGCCGGCACGTCGTCGATCACGATGTTCTCGATGCGCGAGAGCACAGCGTGCGCGTTCTCTTCGGCCGCGGTCACGGCCTGCTGCGCCTCCTTGACGCGGGCGCTGAGGTCCTTCGCCTCGGCGACGAGCGCAGCCTTCTCCTCTTTCGGAGCGGCGGCGACCTTCTTGCCGTGCGCGTTCTGCTCGGCGCGCAGCTGCTCGAACGCGGTGATCGCCGCCCTGCGCGACGCGTCGGCGGCGAGCGCGTCATCCACCGACGAAGGCTCCTCACCGCGCTTGACCTGAGAACGCTTGACAAGCTCGGGATTCTCGCGCAGAAGAACGGGATCGATCATCCGACAAGTCTAGTCAGCGGCATCCACCGGCCGCCGGTATCGTGGGGCCATGAGCGACGAGCCCGAGCACCGACGGCGAGCCGCACTCATCTACAACCCGATCAAGGTCGACAAGAAGCGGCTGCGCAAACGGGTCGAGAACGCGGCGAAGGACGCAGGCTGGCGTCGCCCGCTGTTCTACGAGACGACGCCTGAGGATCTGGGGCAGGATGCCACGGCCCGCGCCCTGCGCGAAGGCGTCGACGCCCTGCTGGTCGCCGGCGGCGACGGCACCGTGCGCGCGGTGTCGGAGGCGCTGATCGAGAGCCGTGTGCCGCTGACGATCGTGCCCAGCGGCACCGGCAACCTGCTCGCGCGCAACCTCGGGCTGCCCCTCTCGGACCAGGAGCGCATCATCCGCGCCACCTTCGACGGCCGCGTCGAGCCGATCGACATCGGCATGGCCCACCTCACCCGCGCGGACGGCTCGACCGAGGAGCACGGCTTCGTCGTCATGGCCGGGATCGGGCTGGATGCCGCGATGATCGCCAACACCAGCTCACACCTGAAGAAGACCATGGGCTGGGTCGCCTACGTCGACGGCGCCGCGCGGGCGCTGAACGGCGCCGAGCCGTTCCGCATCATGTACCAGCGCAGCGGCGGTCGCCTGCACACGACGAAGGTGCACAGCATCCTGTTCGCCAACTGCGGCACCCTGCCCGCCGGGATCTCGCTCGTCCCCGACGCGTCGATCGCCGACGGGCTGCTCGATGTCGCGCTCATCCAGCCGGCGGGCCGGTTCGGCTGGCTGGGAGTGTGGCGCAAGGTGTGGTGGGACAACTCGGTGGTGCTCCGCCGCACCCGCTCGGGCCGGCGCCTCATCGAGCGGCGGCACAACGCATCGGTGCGCTACATGCAGACCACGCTGGTCGACGCCGGCGTCGATGAGCCGCACCCGGTGCAGCTGGACGGCGACGAGTTCGGCGAGGCCGTGCGCATCCACTGCCAGATCCTGCCGGGCGCGCTCCTGGTGTCGTTGCCGAAGCGCCGAGCACCGCTCAGCCCTTGACGGCGCCGCCGATCCCGCCGCTGTTGAGGAACGCCCGCTGGAACACGAGGAAGATCACGACCGGGATGAGTGTGGCGATCATCAGCGCCGCCAGGTAGACGCCCAGATCGGTGGATGCCGCGATCTGCGGCAGACGCACCGACAGCGGCTGGATGCCGATGTCTTTGAGCACGAGGTTCGGCCACAGGAAGTCGGCCCACGACGCGTTGATCGCCAGGATCGAGACCACGCCCAGGATCGGCTTGGACATCGGCAGCACCACCGACCAGAACAGCCGGAAGGTCCCGGCGCCGTCGGTGCGCGCGGCCTCGAAGATCTCCCGCGGCAGCGACTCGAAGAACCGTATCACCAGCAGCACATTGAACGCGCTGGCGCCCGCGGGTAGCCATACCGCCCAGAACGTGTTGATGAGCGAATGGCCGATCAGCGGCGGGTTCAGCACCGTCAGATACAGCGGCACCAGCAGCACGACGCTCGGGATGAACAGGGTCGCCAGAACGAACGCGCTGACGATCTTGCCGTACTTGGGCCGCAGCACCGCGAGCGCGAACCCGCCGGTGGTCGCCACCAGCAGCTGCACCGCCCACGAGCCCGCGGCCATCGCGATCGTGTTGAAGAAGAAGTCGCCGATGTGCACGTCGTTCCACGCCTTGGCGATGTTCGACCATGCCCACTCCTGCGGGAAGATCGCCAGCGGGTTCGTCAGCGTCTCCTGGGTGGGCGTGACCGCCGACTTCATGAGCCAGAGCAGTGGCAGAAGGCCCGCCAAGACGAGCGAGACGCCCAGCAGCACGTTGACGATCGGAGCGAAGACGCGCACCCCGGTGGTGCGCCAGTCCGCGGTGGACAGGATGCCGCGGTCGCCCTCTTCGGCCGCGCGACGGCGCCGACGGGAGCGCGGCGAGATCGCGGCATCCTGCCGCAGCTGCGCCGGGATCGAGGTGGTCAATTGTCGCTCCATCTCTTCGTGACGCGGAAGTACACGATCGACAGCACCGCCAGGAAGACGGCCAGCATGAGGCTCAGCGCGGTCGCCTTTCCGACCCCGACGCCGAGGCTGTTGGTGAACGCGTACTGGTAGATCAGCAGCAGGATCGTCGTGGTCGAGTTCGCCGGCCCACCCCCGGTGAACAGGAACGGCTGCAGGAAGACCTGCGCGGTGGCGATGATCTGCAGGATGAGGGTGATGAACAGGATGCCGCGCAGCTGCGGCAGCGTGACATGCCAGATCTTGCCCCAGATGGAGGCGCCGTCGACCTCAGCCGCGTCGTACAGCTCGGGGGCGACCGAGGTCAGCGCCGCCAGGTAGATGATGATCGTGCCGCCGGCCCCGGCCCAGGTGGCCTCGAGCACGAGCGAGGGCATGGCGGTCGTGGCATCCTGAATCCACGGCTGGGGCGGGATGCCGAACCAGCCCAGTATGGAGTTGAAGACGCCGGTGGGCCCGGCGTCGTAGAAGATCTTCCACAGCAGCACCGACACCACCGGCGGGATCACGACCGGCAGGTACGCGAGCACCGAGTAGAAGCCCTTCATGCGCGTGAACTCGCTCATCAGCACGGCGGCCACCAGCGGCAGCGGGTAGCCGAAGATCAGCGCGAGGAAGGCGAAGTAGCCGGTGTTGCGGATGGCGATCCAGAACACCGGGTCACGGAAGACGGCCTCGAAGTTGCTCCACCCGACGAAGACGGGGGCGGTGACGAGGTTCGTCTTCTGGAAGCTCATCACGACCGCCTCGACGATCGGCGTCCACGAGAAGACGCCGAAGATCACGAGGGTCGGCACGAGGAACAGCAGCGTGGTCAGTCCGCCGCGCTGCACCCACGTGATCGGGGTGCGGCGCCGGCGGGCCGGCTGCGGCGCATCGGCGGCCGGGGCTTCCGGCTCGGCGAGGGTGGCGGTCATGGTCTCTTCCGGATCGGCGTGCGGCCGGGTCGGGTGGCCCGGCCGCACGGTGTCGATGGCGTATCGATATCGGGACGCGGCGGTTACTGGCTGTCGGCGTCGATCAGCGCCTGGACCTTGTCGTCGACGCCCTTCAGCAGCGCGTCGATATCCGCATTCTTGTCGGTGAGCACGGCCTGCACCACCGCGTCGAGGGCGCCGTAGAGATCCTGCGTGTGCGCGGGCGGCTCGGGCACGATCGTCTGATCGAAGATCGAGTCGGTGAACGGCTTGAGGTTTGCGGCCGGGATGTTCGCGTACGGCGCGATCCACCCCTGGTTCTGCTGCCACGTCTCCTTGTCGAACACCGGCAGCGTCGGGGCGTTCACGGCCTGGTTGCCGGCCTTGAGCGTCTCGGCGTTCTTGATCGCGGCGTCCTTGTCGACCGTCGGCTGGGTGCGGTAGAAGTCGATCCACTTCACCGCCGCGGCGATCTGCTCGGGGCTGTCCTTGACGTTGACGACGTCGACGTTGCCGCCGGAGAGGATGCCGGCATCGGCCGCATCCGCGAGCGGGAACGTCGTGACGCCGTACTTCGACTGGTCGAAGCCGTTGGCCTGCATGAGCGAGCCGATCACGTCGGAGCCGCTCATGTACATGCCGATCTTGCCGGCCGCGAACGCCTCGTTGATACCCGACCAGTCGAAGAGGAAGTTGCTGCCCATCGAGTCGTCGTCCCAGCGCATGCTCTTCAGCCACGCCAGGCCCGCCTTGGTCTGGTCGTTGTCGGTGTTCACCGTGACCTTGCCGTCGCTGCCGGTGGTCTCCAGGCGCCCGCCGAGGGCCTGGGTGAGCGTCGCGAGCTCCCAGCCGCCGGTGTTGCCCTGGGTCATCTGCATGTAGCCGGCGACGCCGGGAACCTTCTCGGAGATGGTCTTGGCCGCGGCCGCGATCTCGTCGAGGGTGGTCGGCGGCTTGTCGGGGTCGAGCCCCGCCTTCTGGAAGATCTCGCGGTTGTACGAGAGGGCCATCGCGTACGGCCCCCAGGGGATGCCGTAGATCTTGCCGTCGTCGCCGGTGGCGACATCCAGCACGTTCTTGTTCCACTTGTCGGCCGTGGCCGTCTTCTTGAAGGGGGTCGTGATGTCGGCGAGCTGGCCGTTGTTCGCGAGCGTCTTCGAGTCGGTGAACGGCACGTTGAACACGTCGGGCAGCGTGCCGCCGGCGAGCTCGGCGGCGAAGGTGGTGCCGGTCCACTGGTACTCGATGGCCTTGACCACGATGTCGGGGTTGGCCTTGTTGAACTCGTCGACCCGCTCGCCGAGGGCCTTGAGGGCGTCGGCGGTGGCGCCCGGCAGCACCGGGGCGACCACGAGGTGGATCTTGCCGTCGGCGCTCGCGCCGGCGTCTCCTGACGAGCAGCCGGCGAGCGCGGCGATGGTCCCTGCGGTGACGACACCGGCGAGCAGGACCTTTCCTGGTGACTTCATCGTCTTTCCTTTCGTGTGAGGGCGACGTCGGCCTCGTGACGTCGGGTCATCCCTCGGTGGTGGGGTGGGTGGTGGTGCGGATCCACGCGGTGGCATTGCCCGGCAGCATCCCGCTCTCGAGCGGAGTGCTCGCCAGCAGGAGGGTCTCGTGCGCGGGCAGCGACACGGGCTCGTCGCCCGTGTTGACGACGCAGGCGAACGTGTCGCCGCGCCGGAAGGCGAGGACGTCGGGGCCGAGCCCGTCGATCCACTCGAGGGGGAGGTTCGGGATGCCGCGGCGCAGCCGCAGCGCGGTACGGTACAGGTTCAGCGTCGAGTCGGGATCGGCCCGCTGCGCCTGCACGGTGAGCGCGCGCCACAATGCGGGCTGTGGCAGCCAGGTGTCGACGCCGTCGGGGCTGAAGCCGAACGGGGGCTCGTCGCCCGCCCAGGGCAGCGGCACCCGGCATCCATCCCGTCCCGGGTCGACACCGCCCGAGCGGTAGTGCATCGGGTCCTGGAGCAGCTCGCGGGGCAGGTCTTCGACCTCGGGGAGCCCCAGCTCGTCGCCCTGGTAGATGTAGAGGCTGCCCGGCAGAGCCGCGACCAGCAGCGCCGCCGCGCGGGCGCGATGCAGGCCGAGCTCGGGGTCAGTGGGCACGCCGAACCGCTTCTTCAGGAAGGCGAACGCCGTGTCTTCGCGGCCATAGCGGGTGACGGGCCGGGTCACGTCGTGGTTGGAGAGCACCCAGGTGCTGGGTGCGTCGACCGGCGCATGCGCGGCGAGAGTGGTCTGGATCGAGGCGCGGAACGATGCCGCGCCCCACGGACGGGCGAGGAAGTCGAAGTTGAACGCCGTGTGCATCTCGTCGGGGCGCAGGTACTTGGTGAACCGCTCGATGTCAGGCACCCAGACCTCGCCGACGAGCACCCGCGTGCCGGGGTAGGCGTCGGCGATGGCGCGCCACGAGCGGTACACACCGTGCAGCTCGTCGCGGTCCTCGGTCGGATGCTCTGGCTTCTCCCCCACCTCGGGCAGCTCGGGGTCCTTGATCAGCAGCGCCGCGGAGTCGATGCGGACTCCGGCCACGCCCCGGTCGAACCAGAAGCGCAGCACGTCCTCGTGCTCGCGGCGCACGTCGGGATGGTTCCAGTTGAGGTCGGGCTGCTGCGGGGTGAACAGGTGCAGGTACCACTCCCCCGGCGTGCCGTCGGCGTTCGTCGTGCGGGTCCACGTCGTGCCCTGGAAGTTCGACTCCCAGTGCGTGGGCATCTCGTCGCCGCCGGCCCCCTTGCCGGGGTGGAACCAGAACCGCTCGCGCTCGGGGCTGCCGGGGCCGGCCTCCAGTGCGCGCTGGAACCACGGGTGCTGGTCACTGATGTGGTTGGGGACGATGTCGATGATCGTACGGATGCCGAGCTCGAGCGCCTCCCCGATGAGCCCCTCGGCATCGGCCAGGGTGCCGAAGCGGGGGTCGATGGCCCGGTAGTCCTGCACGTCGTAGCCGCCGTCGGCCATCGGGCTCGGGTACCACGGAGTGAACCAGAGGGCGTCGACGCCGAGGTCCTTGAGGTAGGAGAGCCGTGCGCGGACGCCGGCGAGGTCGCCCGTGCCGTCGCCGTTCCCGTCGGCGAAGCTGCGCACGTAGACCTGGTAGATCACGGCGGTGCGCCACCATTGCGGGTCGTCGACGGCTGCGTCCACGGCGTCTCCTCATCATCGGGGTCGGGCGATTGATGAAAACGTAGCTTCTCAACGAACCTCGCGCAAGTCTTTGACAATTATTCGCAAGATCACGATTCCATGACGGCGTGCTCCCATGATGGTCGACCCACGCCTCGCCGCCCGTCGAGGGCGCCGAGGGTGCATCGAAACGCCCCGTCGGCCGCGCGTCAGGCCTGGTCGTCGAACGCGCCGACGACGCGTCGAGACGCCGCGGCCCGCGCGGCTACGCCGCGACCGGCCCGGTCGAGCCCCGCAGCACCAGTTCGGGCTCGAACAGCAGCTCGTCGCCGGCTTCGGCGGTGCCGGCCATCTGCGACAGGAGCAGGTCGATCACGGTGCGCCCCATCGATTCGATGGGCTGCCGCACGGTGGTCAGCGGCGGCTCGGTGCAGCTCATCAGCGCGGAGTCGTCGAATCCGACCACGCTCACCTCGCCGGGCACACTCAGACCGCGGCGGCGCGCGGCGCGCACGGCGCCCAATGCCAGCGGGTCGCTCGCGCACACTATGGCGGTGGCGCCGTGGGAGAGGAGACGGGATGCCCCGGCCTGCCCCGATTCGAGCGAGTACAGCCCCTGCACGACCATGTGATCGGTCAGCGGCGCACCGAGCCGCTCGAGCAGCGGACGGGCGGCGGCGAGCTTGCGCTGCGAGGGGATGTGATCCGCCGGCCCCATCAGCATGCCGATGCGGCGGTGCCCGAGCTGATGCAGGTGCAGGATCGCCTGCTCGGCGGCGGCCGCGTCATCCGTCGACACCGTCGGGAATGACAGCCGCGGGATGCGGGCGTTGACGAGGACGGTGGGCAGCCTCACGTCGCGCAGCCGGTCGTAGTGCTCGTGGGCGGCATCGGCCTGGCTGTAGTTGCCGCCGAGGAAGACGACTCCCGACACCTGCTGCTGCAGCAGCAGGTCGACGTAGTCGGCCTCGGTGATGCCGCCGGCGTTCTGCGTGCACAGCAGCGGCGTGCAGCCGTTCTGCGTGAGCGCGCCGCCGATGATCTCGGCCAGCGCGGGGAAGATCGGGTTCGTCAGCTCGGGCAGGACGAGGCCGACGAGCCGCGCGCGTTCCCCGCGCAGCTTCGTGGGGCGCTCGTAGCCGAGAACGTCGAGCGCCGTGAGCACGGCCTGGCGGGTGCTCTCCGACACGCCGGGCTTGCCGTTGAGCACGCGGCTGACCGTGGCTTCGCTGACCCCGACCTTGCGTGCGACCTCGGCAAGACGCTTCGACATGCCCCTCAGTGTACGCAAGAACTTGCGTGGATCACGCAAGCGGGCGGATGAAGTCCTTCAGCTCGCCGACCGACATCGTCGATGCGCCGAGTTCGGGCCGCGGCATCCCCTCGGCTCTCAACCCGTCGAGGACGACGTCGCGCAGCCGCGGGACCACGGTGCCCCGCGCGGGCTCGGGAAGGTAGGTCATCGCGGCGATCATCGTCGCGGCGAAGGCGATGTCGAGCATGCCGATGTCGGGCCGGAGCGTTCCCTCGGCGCGGGCGCGGTCCACGACGGCTTGGGCGGCCGCGGCATCCTCCTCGTCGCGTCGGCGAAGCCGTCGGTCCTCGACGCGCATGCCGAGCATCCAGGGGAACTCCGCGTACAGCGCGATGTACCCGTCGACATAGACCTCGACGGCCTTCCACGCCGTCGGCGCCGCCGCTGCCGCGCGGGCGATGTCTTTGAAGCGCTGGGCCGACCGGTCGCCGAGGGCGATCAGCAGCGCGTCGCGGTCGACGAAGTTGCGGTACAGCGTGCCGACGCCGACGCCGGCGCGCTCGGCGATGTCGTGCAGCGGCACATCGACACCACGCTCGGCGATGAGGTCGCCGGCGGCGTCGAGCAGCTTGCGACGGTTCGCCTGTGCGTCAGCGCGCGTCCGACCCCCCGGTTCTGACATCCCCCCAGGCTAATCGCGGGGCCCGAGCCGATTCGGACGACAGACCCTGCCCACCGCATGAGATTCATGTCATGATTGAAACGGACGTCCATGTCCGCTTCGCCGTCAGGTGGAGTTCCCCTCGGCAGGGTTTCTGGGGAGCGATGCCGAGGACGTCGGCGGGTGTCTCGTGGGACGACGCGACACCCGCCGACGCCGGGGAATGCACGGCGGTCGCCGACGCGTTGTCACAGGCGATGAGCATTTCTCCCGCACTCTCCGTCCTCGACCTGGTGCCCGTGCGCACCGGGCAGTCCAGCGCCCAGGCGGTCGCGGCATCCCTCGCCCTCGCCGCCCGCGCCGACGAGCTGGGCTTCCGCCGCTACTGGTTCGCCGAGCACCACAATATGCCGGCCGTGGCCTCGACCACACCGCCCGTGCTGTCGGCCGCCGCGGCCGCGCGCACCTCGCGGATCCGGGTCGGATCGGGCGGTGTCATGCTGCCGAACCACTCGCCGCTGGTGGTCGCCGAGCAGTTCGCGGCGCTCGAGGCGCTCGCTCCCGGCCGCGTCGACCTGGGCATCGGGCGCGCGCCGGGCAGCGACCCGGTCATCACGCAGCTGCTGCGCATGTCGGGCACCACCAGCGACGTCGAGCGCTTCCCCGAGCACGTCCGCGACATCACGCGCCTGCTCGGCGCCGAGGGCGCGACCGTGCAGTTCACGAGCGGCGGCACCTACGACGTGCACGCGACCCCGGCCGCCGACGGCGCGCCCGAGGTGTGGCTGCTGGGCTCGAGCGACTACTCGGCACAGCTGGCCGCGTCGTTCGGACTGCCCTACGTGTTCGCGAACCACTTCTCCGGCGAAGGACTCGAGCGGGCCCTCGACCTCTACCGCGCGCAGTATCAACCGAGCCCGCGGAATCCCGAACCCCGCACGTTCCTCACCGCGAACGCCATCGCCGCGCCCACGGCCGACGAGGCCGAGGCACGGGCGCTGCCGCAGCTGCGCAGCATGGCGCGCCTGCGCACGAACCAGCCGATGCAGCCGCTCGAGACGATCGAGCAGGCGCAGGCGACGCCCGTGGACGGCATGGCGCAGACCATCATCGACGCCATGCGCGCGAAGTGGTTCGTGGGCACCGGCGACGAGGTCGCCGCGACGCTGCGCGCGTTCGCCGAGCGCTGGGGCGTCGACGAGGTCATGATCTCGCCGATCGCGGGATCGTACGAGGGCGAGCCGCTGGATGCCGCGCCCGGCCGGGTTCGCACGCTCGAGCTGCTGGCGGGGGCGCTGGGGTAGGGGCGGGCTGGACCCGCGCGCCTGCCTGCACCGTGGGCCGGGGCCCCTCGGGCCGCGGCATCCATCCCCTCGCCTTAGGCGAGGAGATCTGCCCGGGCGAGGACCGAATCGCGCGAAAAGACCCTCGCGTCGGCCATTCCCCTCGGCTCAGGCGAGGAGTTCGTCCACACTCGACGCCGTGGGGTACGACGGCTGGGCACCGAGCGCCGTGGCCGCGAGCGCCGCGGCGGCATTGGCCCGGCCCACCGCATCGCGCAGGTCGTGACCCGTGGCGAGCCCGGCGGCGAGCGCGCCGAGGAACGCGTCGCCGCACCCGGTGGTGTCGACCGCATCTACGGCGTGTCCCGGCAGCCGCACGACGGTCCCCGCATCGCACACCACGCCGGCAGCGCCGAGCGTGACGATCAGGGCGTCCACACCCAGTCTTTCGCGGGCGTCGTGAATGCTGCCATCCGACGCGTCCGCGTTCGCGAGGGCTCGCAACTCGCCGGTGTTCACGACCAGAACGTCGACCCACGGCAGTACCGCCGCGTCGAACCCTTCGACGGGCGACCCGTTGAGGATCACGATCGCCCCGCCGTCGCTCCCCCGCCGCGCAGCCTCCGCGACCACCGCAGGCGGAGTCTCACCGCACAGCGTGACGACGTCGCCGCGACCGAAGCAGACCCCGTCGAGGTCACGGACGTCGAGCAGCGCGTTCGTTCCGGTGGCGAGGACGATCGTGTTCTCCGAATCGTCATCGACGCAGATGAACGCCGACCCGGTGGGCGCCGCCCCGCTGATCCGCACCGCGCTCGTGTCCACTCCGGCGTCGCGGAGCGCGTCGCGGAGAAGACCGCCGTGACCGTCGTCGCCGAGGCAGCCGACGAATCGGGTGGGCGCGCCCATTCGCGCCGCCGCCACTGCCTGGTTGGCGCTCTTTCCACCCGGAGCCTGGGACACCTCCCGGGCGGAGATCGTCTCACCCGGGGCGACGAGCCGCGCGACCCGGAAGATGACGTCGACGTTCGCCGAGCCGATGGCGACGACGTCGGGCATCAGCGGTCTCCGTATCCGACGGCGTCGGCGAGGGACACCCCCGCCAGCCGTGGGACGCCCAGGCCCGCCAACGGGACGTCCAGGCTGATCTCGGAGGGGATCCAGTCCGCACCGAAGAGTGCCGCCGACGCTGCACCCGACAGCGCTGCGAGCGTCGTGCCGTTGCGCCCCGTCGCGCTGGTGCCGGCCAACAGCGCTTCGGCGCTCGTGGCCGCGCTGACGTGCGCCAGCAGCACGGCGAGCGTCTCCGGCGCGGCGACCGGATAGCTGTAGATCCAGTCGCACACCTCACGGCTGAGGACGACGGACAGCTCGAACGGACTCGCCGTCTGCGCGGCGGCGCTCAGCGCCACCTCGGCGAGACGACGGCTCCAACTGTGCTCGGGCAGGACCTCCGCCGCCAGCCGCGCGGCGTCGGTGCCCGGCGCCCCGGACAGGAGTGCGTGCAGCAGTACGACGACCGCGTCTGCTGCCCACGCGCCGTCGAGATCATGCGTGGCATGTGCGTCGGCCGCGACGAGCGCGCGCGCCGTCGTCACATCATGCAGCGCCACCGCCCCGACGGCACGCGCCATGGCCAGATCGTCGAAGTAGTGCGGGTTGTCGTGTCCGGACTGCGGGGGACGCAGGCCGCGCCGCATATTGCCGAGCGCGATCGCCGTTCCGGCGCGTTGACGCCCCCTTCCCTCGGCGGCGAGCTCAAGCCAGCGGCTCTCGATGACGTCTTCGCGTCCGGTCACGAACGACGTGGCGCTGAAGGCCACCCACTCGGCGTTCTCGCCCGGGCCCTGCAGGCGCTCGGGGGGCGAGGAGTGCGCATACGGTCGGGTCGGGGTCGCTTCGCTGTGCTCGCGGTCGAAAGCATGCAGGACCTCCATGCGCGCGAACCGCTTGGGCGGAAGCGCATGGATCCGGAAATCGAGATTCCCGGGGTGCAGGATCTCGGCGGCGACCAGGCCGCGGAGGACGTCGGTGTTCATCGGGTCTGCTCCAGAAGGTCTATCAGGGCGTCGGCCGCATCGAGCGGATGGATGCCGGCGGTCGTGCGGATGCAGGATCCTTCGACCGGACGCAGCGCGTCAACCCATTCCTCGGGGATGGCGCCGATGCCCGAGATCGCGCCGGCGATGCACCCCGCCATCGCGGCGATCGTGTCGGCATCGCGGCCGAGATTGACCGCGAAGAGCACGCTGGCCTGGAAATCGCCGTCGCCCGCGAGGACCGCCGCCATCGCAAGGCCCACAGCCTCGGGTGCGAGGTCCGCCCAGTAGTAGTCGTCCACGGCGAGCCGATCATGCAGCGCGATCGCCAGCCGTCCCGGATCGGTCTCTCCCGCGACGACATCGCGCCCGGCCACGAGGTTGCGGGCGGTCCATGAGTCCGCGGGGATCGCCGCCAGCGCCGCGTCGTATGCCTCACCGGCTCCCGCCCCGCCCATCGCCGCTGCGACCGCGACGGCCACGGCGACGCCGGCATGGATGCCCTCGCCGCTGTGGCTGACCTCACCGTCGGCGACGGCGAGCCTCGCGGCAAGCGCGCGGTCGCCACCCGACACGACGCCCAACGGAGCGACCCGCATGGCCAGCCCGTCGCTCCACGCGTGGATGTGATCGCCCGACTGCGGCGGTCGCACGCCGCGACGCAGGTTGTCGATCGCCGCCATCTCGCTGAACCCGCCGCCGGCGAAATCGTCGAGCTGAGGCAGAACGTCGTCGACCCACGTCTGCGCGAAGTCATCGGCGGCCGCCGTCACCCCGACGCGATGCAACGTGCGCGCCGTCAGGAGGGCGTACTCGGTGTCGTCGCTACCGGCCGGCGGCCACTGCAGGTACCCCTCGACCCGGCCGTATCGTTCTTGGATCTCCTGCGCCGATAGCCCTTCGACCGGGCGACCGATCGCGTCGCCGATGGCGAGCCCGGCCATCGACCCTCGCGCGCGATCGCGCGCTGACAACGTACTCATTCCTTCTCCTTGCCGACGGCCAGCGCCGTCGTCCGACGTGCGAGTTCCGTGATGGCGACGCCGTCGAGCCCGGGCAGGCTCGTGGCGATCCGATCGTGGAGCGGGGCGATCCAATCCTCCGGGAGCGCCCGCGCGCCGACGAGTGCGCCGCACACCCCGCCCACTGTCGCACCGACCGAGTCCGTGTCCCACCCGGCCATGACCGCCAGCGGCGCGACCCGCTCGAGTCTGCCTCCGCCGCGTGTGAGCGCCCAGGCGATCGTCGCGGCATTGTTGAGCACGTGCACCCAGTGCATCCCGGCGAATCGCTCCGCCAACGCGGCGAGGTCGTCGTCCAGCCCGCCACCGGCGCGGCCGAGCGTCCGTCCGAACGTCACGGCCTCGGCAAGGCCCGACTGAGCCGGGACGACGCTCTCCCCGGCATCCAGAACCGTCTCGACATCGTCGGCCACCACCGCGGCCGAGGCGAGTGCCGCCGCCCACAGCTCGCCGTACAGGCCGTCGCGGGTATGGCTGAGCCGCGCGTCCTCGTAGGCCATGCGCGCCGCGGCGCGGGGATCGCCGGGCGTCGCCCAGCCGAACACGTCGCCCCGGATGAGTGCGCCGATCCACTCCCGGAAGGGATTACGCACCCGTGCACAGCGGTCGGGGTCGACGCCCTCGAGCAGATTGCGATAGGCGACGCGCTCGGCCGTGAACACCCGGCCCGCCGGCAGCTCCGCGAGCCACGTCTCGGCGACGTCCTCGACTGTGAAGCCCCGTCCGACGCGTTCGACGAGGCCCAGGTTCATGATCGGATAATTGAGGTCATCGTCCTCAGGCATCCCGTCGATGTTCTCGACGAGAGAGGTGGGGCCGCTGCGCCGATTCCACGGCCAGCGCCGCCGCACGTCGGCGGGGACCCCTTCGGTGGTGAAGTAGAAGGCCAGCGGCCACCGTCCCAAGCTCGTGAGGATCTCGCGGATGCCCTCGGGCGGGATCTTCTCGACCGGCTTGCCGAGCAGGCAGCCGGCCGCCCTGCCCAGCCACGCCCCGAGGATGCGATCTGCGAGGTCCGGAGGTGAGGACGGGAGCACCGGAAGCGGACCCGCCACGGCGAGGATGGCGTCGATAGCGACCGGACTCCGCGGATCGTCCGGCGTCGGCAGCACGTCGAGCTCGCGCAACAGCCGCTCGGCCACGGCCCGCACCTCGTCCAACGCACGCTCCGACGACGCGCCGTTGCGCGGTACGTCCAGCGTCCCGCCGGCTGCGACCCAGGCATCCGCGATCCGCGCCACATCCCGTCCTTCGTCGCGGGATGCGACCAGCTCCTGCGCGACGAGGTCCTCGGGCTGGGTCCAGCTCAGCCTCATCATGCGGCCCCGGCGAGCAGGTCGAGGCGCGCGAGGCGCGCGTTCGCGCGCTCACGGTCGTCGGCGATGATCTGCTCCGCCGCGTCCGCCAGAAGCTGCGCATAGTGGTCGAAATCGATGCGGCTGCCCTCCGCGACGCCGTCGACCCACGCGCGCGGGATGGCATCGATGCCGCCCAGCGCCGCTGCGATCCCGCCGGCCATGGTGGCGATGGAGTCGCTGTCGCGACCGTAGTTGACCGCGGCGAGCACCGACGCGCGATAGTCGCCACGGTGCGCGACGAGGAACCCGAGCGCGATGGGCAGCTCCTCGATCGCCTTCGTCCGCGACGGACGGCGCGCGTCCGCGTCCGGTTCGCGGTACACCGGTCCGACCGTGTCGAACGGGATGACGGCGTCGCGCAATGCGGCCTGGAGCTCCTGCGGCGACGCACCGGCGTTCGCGCGTGCGGCGGCCACGACAGCCTCGATCGCGGTGCGCGTCCCATCGTGCGCGACTCCGATCGCCGCGGCGATGACATCCTCCACGTCGGCACCCGGCGTCAGCGCGGCCGCGACCGCGGCAGCGAAGACCCCGGCGGCCTCCCGTCCGTAGCTGGACTGATGCGCGCCGGCGAGGTCGATCGCCTCCGCGTAGGCGGCCGCGGGGTCGCCGGCGTTGACGATGCCGACGGGTGTCATGTACATCGTCGCCCCGCAGTTGACGGTGTTGCCCACCCCTGCCTCGCGCGGGTCGATGTGCCCGTACCTCAGCCGCAGCACGAGCCACTTCTCGGCGAGGAATATCCGCTGAAGCAGCACGGTCTCCCGCTCGAGCTCCGGGATCCAGCGCACCTGCTCCATGATCAGGGGCACGAGGTCGGCGTCGACGTCGTAGGCGTCCAGATGCCGCCTGCGCTTGGCGTAGACCTGAACGAGCGCCTGCGTCATGAGGGTGTCGTCGGTGACGTGCCCGTCGCCCTTGTGGTAGGGGCTGATCGGCCGTCGGGTCTGCCAGTCCGGGTAGAACGGCGGGACGATCCCCTCGACCCTTCCGCCGTATCGCTCTTCGATGACCGCGGGAGTGAACCCCTCCGTGGCACCGCCCAAGGCGTCTCCGACCGCGGCGCCCATCAGCACGGCGGCGGTCCGTTCACGCAACCAATTCACTACTCTCTCGCTCTCGATAATGCTGCCCGGGGTCGGAGCCGGCGCCCACGAGGACGCCGGCTCGCGACTCACTGGTTGATGTTCGCCCAGCCGGTCTCGAGCTCCTTGGCCAGCTGGCCGCTGTCGATCTCTCCGCCGAGGAACTTCTGATAGGCGGGGTTGGCCACCGTGCTCTTCCAGCTCTCGTACTTGGTGAACGTGTTCCATTGGGGGTTCACCAGGTTCTTGCCGGAGGCCAGCACCTGCGCCCATCCGTTCTTGCCCTCGGTCAGCTTCGCGGCCTCGGCCTGCGCCGAGGTGGTCGCGGGGATCTCGCCGTCGGCGATGTTGATCTTCGCGAGGTTCTCGGCCGACTGATAGAACTCGACGAAGGCCGCCGCGGCGGGAATGTTCTTCGACGACTTCGTGATCGACAGGGTGATCGGCGCCGACATCTGCTGGGATCCCTCACTTCCCTCAAGCGCGGGCAGGACGATCCAGTTGAAGCCCTCGGGGGCCTGCGACTCGATGTTTGCGATCTGGTATGAGCCCGCGACCGTCATCGCCGCCTTGCCTCCGTAGAAGGTGGGCAGCGCATCGGAGGTCGACTGGGTGACACTGGTCTTATCGACGTACCCGGCGTCGATCATCGCCTTGACCCGCGTCGGCACCTGCAGTTCGGCGTCGCCGATCGACGCCTGCGCCTGGCTCTCGTCCGCGCTGGTGAAGAACTTTGCGCCGAATCCGAGACCGAAGCTCGCGAACACAGATGTCGGGCTACCCAGCCCCCAGGCGATGCCCTTGACGCCAGCGCTGGTCGTCGCCTTCGCAATGTCTTGGAACTGGTCCCACGTCATGGTGTCGCCGGTCGGGATGTCGACGCCCGACTTCTCCAGCAGATCCTTGTTGGCAAAGACGACGTAACTCTGCTGCTCTGTCGGCACAGCCAGCAGCTTGCCGTCCTGCTTGAGACCTTCGCGCACGCTGTCGGGGATGTCCGAGACCATCTCCGCCGGCAAGAGCGCGCCGAGATCGGCGAGGTACGCGGCGAAGCGCAGCGTACTGCCGGGCGAGTCGTTCTGGACGACATCGGCCGCGACACCGCCGGCGTACTGCACCTGCAGCTTCTCCTGCAGACTGTCGGCGGGTGCGACCTGAAGCTTGACCTTGACGTCGGGGTACTTCTTCTCGAAGTCCGCCACGATCTGCTTCGTCGCCTCGATCGCGGCCGGCTGGTTATTGAAGTACTCGTACGTGATCTCACCGGTGGGCTGCCCCGAGGCGTTGGTCGACGGCGTGTTCGACCCGCCTCCCGAGCAGCCGGCGAGCGCGGCGATGCTGACGACGGCGACAGCACCTGCCAGGACGGGACGCATCTTCATGATGGTCTTTCCCTTCTTCTGTGATTGCGTTGGTGATGGGATATAGGGGCGGTGGTCATCCCTTGACGGCGCCGGCGAGCATGCCTCCGGTCAGGCGCCGCTGAAGGATGGCGAAGAAGATGATGCTGGGGATGCTGGCCAGCAGGGCGCCCGCCGCCAGCGGACCGATCAGGCTGATGCCCTGACCGTTCACGAACGTGCTCAGGGCGACGGAGAGTGTGTACTTCTCGCTGCTCTGCAGGAGCACGAGAGCGAAGAAGAACTCGTTGTATGCGGAGACGAACGTGAAGATGGCGGTGGCGATGAGGCCGGGGCGCAGCAGCGGCAGCACAACGCTGCGCAGTACGCGGAGGCGGCCGGCACCGTCGATGGCGGCGGCTTCCTCGATGTCCACGGGAATGCCGGCCACGTAGCCCTGCAGCATCCACAAGGCGAACGGCAGGGAGTACACCACGTAGACGATCCCCAGTCCGCCGAGGGAGTCGAACAGTCCCATGGCGCGAAGGATGAAGAACATGGGGATGATGATGATCGGCACCGGGATGATCTGGCTCACCAGGATCCAGCCGACGCCCGCGGCGCGGATCTTCCCGCGATAGCGCGCCATCACGTACGCGCCCGGCACCGATACGAGGACCACGACCAGGGTGGTGGCCAGCGACACCACGATGCTGTTCACAGCCGCCTGGACGAGTCCCTGTGATTCGAGCGCCTGGACGAAGTTGTCGAGGGTGGGCTGGGTGGGGATCAGGTGGACGCCGAGCGAGTTGAGCTCACGGTCGCTCTTGAACGCCGTCGAGATGAGCCAGACGAACGGGAACCCGAGGAAGACGATGAACAGCCCGAGCGCTGTGTACTGGAAGACGCGTGCAATCGTCGGGGTGCGGTTCATTTCTTCACCACCAGACGACGCAGCCGCGTGAGCTGAGACAGCAGCAGGATGACCACGAGGATGAGAAGGATGACGCACGTCATGGCGGCCGCGACGCCGGTGTTGCCGTTGTGGAACGCCTCGTCGTAGACGAAGAGCATGGGCAGCAGGGTTCTGCCGCCAGGCCCGCCGCCGGTGAGCACGTAGACGATGCCGAACGAGTTGAAGTTCCAGATCGCGCTCAGCGTCGCGATCGACACGATCACCGGCCGCAGACCGGGGAGTGTCACGTGCACGAAGCGCGACCATGCGCCGGCACCGTCGACAGTGGCTGCTTCCATGAGCTCGCCCGGGATCTGCTGCAGTCCCGCCAGCATCGTGATCGTGTTCTGCGGGATGCCGGTCCACACGCCCACGAGGATGACCGCCGGCAGCGCCAGCGTGAAGTCGCCCAGCCAGTTGATGCTCTCGGGTCCGCCGAGTGCGGCGATGAGCCAGTTGAGCGGGCCGTTGGTCGTCGAGTAGATCATCTTCCACATGATCGCCACGACCACGGGTGGCATCGCCCACGGGATGATGGCGAGCACCCGAGCCACACCGCCGAACCGGATGTTCGTGTTCAGCAGCAGCGCGAGCGAGAGCCCGAGCACGACCTGCAGCACCGTGACGCTGATGGTCCACACCGCGCCGATCCCGAACGAGTTCCAGAACGCGGCGTCGCGGAAGACCTTTCCGAAGTTCTCGAAGCCGACGAAGTTCGGCAGCCCGATCGTCGCGAGCTGCGAGTCGGTGAACGCGTAGCCGAGCCCGATGAGGATCGGCAGCACGCTCAGCGCCACGACGGGGATCAACGCGGGCAGGACGAGCGCCGCTGCCTCGTTCCTCCGCGTGGAGGACAGCTTTCGTCGACGTTGGGGAGCGGGCGCGATGGGCGCGAGCGCAGTCACGATGCCATGACCTCCGCGGTGCTGATCGTCGTCGAGCGGCGGATGATGAGGCGCGGCTCGACGCTGAGGTGGTGAGGGGGACGGTGAGGCTCCTCGAAGCGGCGCAGCAGCAGGTCCGCGGCGAGTCGCCCGCGTTCGGCCGCCTCCAGAGACACGCTCGTGAGGCTGGGGTTGTAGGCGGCGGCGATCTCGGTATCGTCCACGCCCGTGAACATGACGTCCTCCGGAATCCGCAGCCCCGCATCGGTGGCGGCGTTCATGGCGCCGATGGCGATGAGGTCGTTCGCGGCGATGATCGCGTCCGGACGATCGATCGGCCTGCGACGACGCCAGCCCACGAAGAGGTCCTCGGCCGCCCGGCGGGCCGCCGCGACCGTGAAGTCCGCGGCCAGCACCTGCCGACAGCGATCGGGGTCCAACCCCGCCGTCCGCACGGCCCGGTAGAACCCGCGTTCACGGGAGGAGCCCGGATTGGTGTCGAGCGGGCCGTTGAGGAAGACGAGGTTGCGACGGCCCAGCGCGGTGACGTGCGCGACCGCGCTGCCGATGCCCTTCGCGGAGTCGACGTGAACGACGTCGACGGGAGCGTCGTCGCCGACGGAGCCGATCACGACGACGGGGATCGGGGAGTTCACGATCGCCCGCCGCAGTCGGTCGTTGACCCGGATCGGCGAGATGATGATGCCGTCGGCGGCGGTGGCGGCGTAGCGCACCAGGTCGACCGACTGGTCGCTGCTGCCTGTCGAGGTGACGCTGACCGAGGGCCCGCCGTGACCCAGAGCCGCCTCGATCGCACGCAGCATCGCCACATAGTTCGGGTTGCCGATGTCATCGACCGCGAACGTGATCCGGCGCGGTGCCCCTGTGCGCAGGGCGCGGGCCGTGGCATCCGGGAAGTAGCCGAGCTCACGCGCCGCGGCACGCACCTTCGCGACCGTGCGAGGGCTCGCGACCCCTCCCGACAGCGCGCGGGAGGCGGAGGCGATGGAGACGCCCGCCGCGGCGGCGACCTCGTGAAGTGTCGGGCGTGACATCGTCGCCTCCTCCTCGAGCGGACTGTAAACGATTCCAGTTTTACGGGGGCCATCCCCTGTGGTGCGCATAAGGTAGCGATGTCGACGCGCGGCGTCAACCGCCGACGCGAGAGATGATCCGCCGCGCGCGCCCCAGCATCGCGGCATCCACCATCTGGCCGTCGGCAAGACGCGTGACGCCGCCTTCGGCGTCGACGGCGGCGACCACCTCGCGCGCCCACGCCTGGTCAGCGGCGCTCGGCCGGAAGACCGAGGCGATCGCGGGGATCTGCGTCGGGTGGACGGCCATGCGACCGAAGAGGCCGAACGCGGCTCCCCGGCGCGTGTCCGCCATCAGACCCTCGATGTCGGCGATCGCCGGGTAGGCCGAGAGCATGGGGGCGGGCAGATCCGCCGCGCGCGCGGCGTAGACGATCGCTACGCGCGCATGGTCGATGACCGGGTCGCCGCCCCCCAGCTCACTGCGCAGGTCGTTCTCACCGAGTGCGAGCTCGGCGACCGCGGGATGCGCGGCGATCTCCGCGGCGGCGAGCACGCCACGCGCCGTCTCGAGCAGCGGGATGACGGGATGCCCGGGAGCACGACGCGCGACGACCTCGATGTCGGAGACACCCTCGACCTTCGGCACGCGCACGCCGACGTCGGCCGGCAGACCCGCCACGGCTCGCAGATCATCCTCGTCCCCGGCGTTCACCCGGATCTGGAGTGCCACGCGGTCCGGTCCCGCGTACTGCGCGGCCCACGCGCATGCCCGGGTCCGCGCCTCGGCCTTCGCGCGGTGGGCGACGGCATCCTCCAGATCGATCACGACGAGGTCCGCGCCGCTGGCCGCCGCCTTGTCGAACCGCTCCGGCCGGTCACCGGGCACGTACAGGCCCACCGTCGTCATATCGCCCCCGCCTCCCGCAACGCCGCAAGCTCGGCGTCACTGTATCCCAGCTCGCCGAGGACGGCCTCGGTGTCCTGTCCGTGCCGGCGCCCCGGCCACCGGATGGAGCCCGGTGTCCGTGACATGCGAAAGAGCACGTTCTGCATTGCAACCAGACCGAGGTCCTCGTCCTCGACGCGCACGACCGTCTCCAGCGCACGGTACTGCGGATCGTCGACGACGCCGCGCACGTCGTACACCGGCGATATCGCCGCGTTGGCCTCCTCGAACGCCGCCACGACCTCCGCGGCGTCCCGCTGTCCGATCCAGCCCTGCACCGCGGCATCCAACTCGTCGGCGTGCTGAGCGCGATCATGACCTGTGGCGAACCACTCCTCGTCGACGACGTCACCTCGTCCGACCAGGCGCATGACCCGCTCTGCGATCGACTGGGAGCTGGTGGAGACGGCCAGCCACACGCCGTCCTGCGAGCGGTAGACGTTGCGCGGGGCGTTGTTGACCGATCGGTTGCCCACCCGCGGCTGTACGATGCCCAGCTGATCCCATGCCGTGATCTGGCCGCCCAGCATCATCAGTATCGGCTCGATGATGGCCATGTCGACGACCTGCCCACGCCCGTCGCGTTGCGCTCCTCGCAGGGCGACCATGATGGCGTACGCGGTGGCGAGGGCCGCTATCCCGTCGGCCAGCCCGAACGGGGGAAGGGTCGGCGGACCGTCGGGCTCGCCGGTGAGCGCCGCGAACCCGCTCATCGCCTCGGCAAGACTGCCGAACCCCGGGCGGGACGAGTACGGTCCGAACTGGCCGAAGGCCGTCACGCGCGCGAGGATCAGCCGCGGGTTCGCCGCGAACAGCCGGTCGGGCGACAGCCCCCAGCGCTCGAGCGTGCCGGGCCGGAAGTTCTCGATCATGACGTCGGCGTCGGCGACCAAACGCAGCAGGACCTCCGCCCCCTCCGGGTTCGACAGATCGATCGTGACATCGCGCTTGTTGCGGCCCAGGGTCTTCCACCACAGGCTTGCGCCGTTCTTCTGCGGTCCATGCCCGCGCGCGGCATCGGGCCGTCGTGGGTGCTCCACCTTGACGACGTCGGCACCGAAGTCTCCGAGGAATGTCGCCGCCAACGGCCCGGCGAACAGCGTCGACACGTCCAGGACGCGGACTCCGTCGAGAGCCGCGAGGGTGGAAGGGTTTTCAGTGCTCTGCTGGTCCGGGCCGTACATCGGCACATGATAGCCATGCTCGCGTCCGAGCGGCACACGCCCGCCATGCACCGTCCCCTCGCCCCAGGCGAGGAGATCTACCCGCGCGAGGACCGAATCGCGCGAAAAGACCCTCGCCTCGTCCATTCCCCTCGCCTGAGGCGAGGGCCGCGGCCCGACTGCGCCGGGCGCGACGCAACCCGGCTCGGCCGCAGGCCCCTACTCCCCCGGCTCGCCCGAGATCAACCCGCGCAGCCAGTCGCGCGCCTCGACGAACACGTCGTCGGAGTAGCGGCTCGGGTAGTGCACGATCGCGTGGTCGGCGCGCGGGTACGAGCCCAGGAACACGACCTTCGGGCTGAACCGCCGCAGCCCGAGCAGGGCGTCGGCCATGCGCTCGTCGAAGACGTGGCCGTCGGCATCCACCACGAAGCGGTACCGGCCGAGCTCATCGCCGATCGGGCGCGAGGCCAGCAGCGACAGGTTGATGCCGCGGGTCGCGAACTGCTCGAGCATGTCGAGCAGTGCGCCCGGATGGTCGTCGGGCAGCTCGACGATGAGCGAGGTCTTGTCGGCACCGGTGGGCGACGGCGGCGCGACCGTGCGCGAGACCAGCACGAAGCGGGTCACCGCCTTCGGGTTGTCGCCGATGTTCTCGGCCAGCAGCTGCAGGTCGTGGTGCTCGAGGATCCCCGGCGGCGCGATGGCCGCATCGGCACCGCCGACCCCCTCGAGCATGTCGAGCGCGGCGGTCACGTTGCTCGACGAGGGCACGTGCGCGTGCTCGGGCAGGTTCTCGCCGAGCCAGATGAGGCACTGCGCGTACGCGACCGGGTGCGCGGCGACCACCGACACGTCGGCGAGGGTCGCACCGGGCTTGCCGACCAGCACGAACTGCACAGGCACGAGGTACTCGCCGACGATGCGCAGGCCGGGCATGGTGGCCAGGGCGTCCTGCGTGGTCGAGACCCCGCCGTCGACGGAGTTCTCGATGGCGATCATCGCGGCATCCGACCGTCCGCTCACGACGTCGTCGAGGGCCTCGCCGACGTTGCGCACCGGGCGCCAGATCTGCCCGCGGGCCTCGGGAACCTGCGCGAGCGCCGCCTCGGTGAAGGTGCCCGCCGGACCCAGGTAGCTGTAGGTGCGGACGGGTTCCTCGACACGAGAGCTCACCGTCTCAGCCTAGTCGGGGGCCGCTCGCTCCCGACTTCACAGTGTCGCGACCGGGCGGAAACGGGCAGACTGGAGGCATGAGCCGTGCCGGAACCCCCGCCGTCGAATCCGACCTCATCGACATCGACGAAGTGATCAATGCCTACTATGACCTCAAGCCCGACGCGAACGTGCCCGCACAGCGCGTCGTGTTCGGAACGAGCGGGCATCGCGGCTCGAGTCTGACGCGCAGCTTCAACGAGAACCACATCCTCGCAACGACCCAGGCCATCGTCGACTACCGCACCGGCCAGGGCATCGCCGGGCCGCTGTTCCTCGGCCGCGACACCCACGGTCTGTCGCGGCCCGCCGAGCGCACCGCGATCGAGGTGCTCGTGGCCAACGGCGTCGACGTGCACATCGACGCCCGAGACGCGTGGGTGCCCACGCCGGCGCTGAGCCACGCGATCCTCACGTTCAACCGAGGGCTGGATGCCGCGGACCCGTCGCGTGCGGACGGTATCGTCGTCACCCCCAGCCACAACCCGCCGGCCGACGGCGGCTTCAAGTACAACCCGCCCTCGGGCGGTCCCGCCGACACCGATGCGACGAGCTGGATCGCCGACCGTGCGAACGCACTGATCGCCGGAGGCCTGGAGGGTGTCAAGCGCACGCGTCTGGCAGACATCGACACCGACACCCTGGGCCGCTACGACTTCCGCCAGAAGTACGTGGAAGACCTGGCATCCATCATCGATATCGAGGCCATCCGCAAGGCCGGCATCCGCATCGGTGCCGACCCGCTCGGCGGTGCCTCGGTTGAGTACTGGGCGCTCATCGCCGAGATGTACGAGCTCGATCTGACGGTCGTGAACCCCGAGGTCGACCCGACCTGGCGGTTCATGACGCTCGACTGGGACGAGAAGATCCGCATGGATCCGTCGTCGCCCTCGGCGATGGCGGCGCTGGTCGCCCGGCGCCACGAGTACGACCTGCTCACCGGCAACGACGCCGACGCCGATCGGCACGGCATCGTCACCCCCGACGCAGGGCTGATGAACCCGAATCACTACCTTGCGGTCGCGATCGACTATCTGTTCGCGCACCGTCCGGAATGGCCGAAGGATGCCGCGGTCGGCAAGACCCTGGTCTCGTCGATGATCATCGACAAGGTCGCGGCCTCGCTCGACCGGCGGCTGCTCGAGGTTCCGGTGGGCTTCAAGTGGTTCGTTCCAGGTCTCCTCGACGGCTCGGTCGCGTTCGGCGGCGAGGAGTCGGCGGGTGCCTCGTTCCTGCGCAAGGACGGCTCGGTGTGGACGACCGACAAGGACGGCATCCTGCTGTGCCTGCTGGCGTCGGAGATCCTGGCGGTGACGGGCAAGACGCCCTCGCAGCGGTACGCCGAGCTGACCGAACAGTTCGGCGCATCGGCCTACCAGCGCGTCGATGCCCCCGCGACCAAGGAGCAGAAGGCGGCGCTGGCTCGTCTTGCGCCAGAGGATGTGTCGGCCACCACGCTGGCCGGCGAGGAGATCACGGCGAAGCTGTCGCACGCGCCGGGCAACGGCGCGCCGATCGGCGGCCTGAAGGTGCAGACCGAGCACGCCTGGTTCGCCGCGCGCCCGTCGGGCACCGAGGACGTCTACAAGCTCTACGCCGAGTCGCTGCGCGGCGAGGATCACCTGCACCAGGTGCAGGACGAGGCCCGCCGAGTGGTGGATGCCGCGCTCGGCGCGTAGGCCCGGGGAGGCCCATCGCGGTCGCGCTACCGATTTCCGCGAACGCGCCTGCGAATCGCGGGCGCGAACGTCGATCTCTGTAGCGCGAGCGGATCCGCGCGCTCCCGCGTGTTGCTCGCGCTGCTCCCCTCTGGGAGCGCTGCTCCCTTCCTCCACAACAACCCGGGCGGGGGACTCTTTCCACAGATCGGCCGACGACGCCTTCTCCTCTGCTGAGCCCGGCATAGCCTCGTGACATCCGCGGATTCCCGCGGGAGAATGGAGGCATGACCGTGACACCGGATGCGATCGGCGTGGTGGTGGCGATCTTCGCCGCCCTCGTCGCCTTCATCGGCAGCGTCGCGGGCCTGCTCGCGCGCCAGTCCCGCTGGATCGGCGAACGGTTCGACAAAGTCGACGCGCGATTCGAGAAGGTCGACGCGCAGTTCCAGAGAGTCGATGCCGAATTCGCCTCCGTGCGTCAGGAGATCGCTTCCGTGCGCGACGAGCTCGTCGAGGTCAAGATCTCCGTGGCCCGACTGGAGGGCCCTCAGCCCCGGTTGCTGCGTCCCTCGCACTGAGAACAAGGCATCACCACCGACGGACTCCGCGATGAACCACTCGGAGCCGGCAGTCCACGGCGCGGCCCGCGCGCTGAGCCCGCTCGCGGGCGCTCAGCGCTCACCGCTGCTCAGCGCGGCGCGGCGCTCTGCCGGATGACGAGTCGGGTCGCCACGAGAGACGACTCCACCGTCTCTCCCTCGATCTCGCGCAAGAGCGCCGAGACGGCGGTCGCCCCCACGCTCTCGAAGTCCTGGTGCACCGTCGTCAGCGGAGGCCAGAAGTTCGCCGCCTCGGGCATGTCGTCGAAGCCCACCACGCTGATGTCCTCCGGGACGCGCACGCCCTGCTCATGGAATGCCCTCAGCGCGCCGAGCGCCATCTGGTCGTTGGCCGCGAACACCGCGGTGGCCCTCTTCTCGCGCACAAGCCGCAGTCCAGCCCGGTAGCCCGAGTCGGCGCTCCAGTCGCCGCGCAGCACCTCGGGCACCGGAGCACCACGGGCTCGGAGCGTCTCCTCCCACGACCGGCGTCGCTGCCCCGCCGAATAGGACTCCTCCGGCCCTGCGATGTGCCAGACCGTGGCGTGGCCGAGGTCGAGCAGATACTCGGTGGCGAGCCGCGCCCCCTGCGCCTGGTCGGTGTCGACGACCGGACGGGCCGCGCGGGCTCCGGCATCGACCACGACGACCGGCAGGCCGGTGGGCAGCTCGATGTCGGCCTCGTGCAGCAGGTGCGCCTCGATCACGATGATGATGCCGTCGACGGCCTGCTCGCTCAGGCGCGCGAACGCCCCCGAGACACTCGCCTGGGTCGCGGCATCGAGCGGGATGAGTGTCAGTGCGTACCCCGCTTCGGTCGCCTCATCGGCGATCGCCTCGAGGTTGCGCATGTTACCGTACGTCGCGAGCGTGAAAAGGATCACCCCGATGTTGCGGTAGCGCCCGGCTTTGAGGGCCCGCGCGGCGCTGTTCGGGCGATACCCCAGCTCTTGCATGGCCGCCACGACCTTGTCGCGTGTCGCCGGCCGCACGACGTCCTTGCCGTTGGCGACGCGTGAAACGGTCTGCGCCGATACGCCGGCGACCTTCGCCACGTCGTTGATCGACGGCTCACGCCGCGCCCGGGCCCCGGTCATCTTCGCCCTCCCGCCCCGAATGTTTGCGTTGACATCGTAGCCGGTATCCGCGTATGTTTGCGTAAACAACCTGCCGACACCGTGAATGAGGCACGTCGATGACGACAACCGTCGCCCCACCGCTCGCGACCCGAACCCCCTCAGCGCTGCGCCGCTCGAAGCGCGACTGGCGCGGGTGGGCGTTCGTGGCACCGTTCATGATCGTGTTCGCCCTGGTGTTCCTCGCGCCGCTGGCCTACTCGATCTATCTCAGCCTGTTCCGCACCCAGCTGGTGGGCGGGACGACGTTCGTGTGGTTCGCGAACTACATCCAGGCGCTGACCGACCCGCAGTTCTGGGAGTCGTTCGGCCGCGTGCTCCTGTTCCTGGTCGTCCAGGTGCCGATCATGCTCGCCCTCGCGCTGGCCGCCGCCCTCGCGATCGACAGCGCACGGCTGCGCGGGGCGTCCTTCTTCCGCATCACGCTCTTCCTCCCCTACGCTGTGCCGGCCGTCGTCGCCGTGCTCATGTGGGGATACATCTACGGCGACCAGTTCGGCCTGACCGCGAACATCAACCAGCTCGTCGGGTTCGACCTCATCACGCCGTTCGCGAAGCAGTGGATGCTGGTCTCGATCGGCAACATCGTCACCTGGGAGTTCGTCGGCTACAACATGCTGATCTTCTACTCGTCGCTGAAGACGATCCCCACCGAGCTGTACGAGGCGGCATCCATCGACGGCGCCGGCACGTGGCGCACCGTCTTCTCGATCAAGATCCCCGCTCTGCGCGGCGCGATCGTGATCGCCACGATCTTCTCCATTATCGGGAGCTTCCAGCTCTTCAACGAGCCGAACATCCTGCGTCCGCTGGCCCCCAACGTGATCACCACCTACTACACGCCGAACATGTACGCCTACAACCTGTCGTTCGCCGGCCAGCAGTTCAACTATGCGGCCACGGTCGCCATCATCATGGGCATCATCACCGCCGTGATCGCCTACGTCGTGCAGTTGCGCGGCTCCCGAGCGGAGGTGCAGTGATGACCGCTCCGGCCTTCGCCCGCGACCGGGTCGGCACGACCCCCTTGCGCCCGCGCCGATCGAAGACCCTGCTCATCGTGATGGTCGTCTACGCGATCTACACGCTGGTGCCGCTGGTCTGGCTGCTGGTGAACTCGACGAAGACGCAGGCCGGGCTGTTCTCGAGCTTCGGCCTGTGGTTCAGCGATGACTTCGCCTTCTGGGACAACCTCGTGCAGACCCTCACTTACAACGACGGGATCTTCCTTCGCTGGCTGGGCAACACCCTGCTGTACGTGGTCGTGGGCGCCGGGGGTGCCACGCTTCTCGCCACCCTCGCCGGCTACGGGCTGGCCAAGTACCGGTTCCCCGGCCGTCGGGCGGTGTTCGCCATCGTGCTCGGCGCCGTCGCGGTGCCCGGCACGGCCCTCGCCGTCCCGACTTTCCTTCTGTTCAGCCAGATGGGGCTGACCAACACCCCGTGGTCGGTGATCATCCCGTCGTTGATCAGCCCGTTCGGCCTCTATCTGGTCTGGGTGTACGCCGCCGACTCCGTGCCGACCGAGCTGCTCGAGGCGGCCCGCATGGACGGTGCCGGTGAGTTCCGCACGTTCTTCACCATCTCGATCCGGCTGCTGATGCCGGGCATCGTCACGGTGCTGCTGTTCACGGTCGTGGCGACCTGGAACAACTACTTCCTCCCCCTGATCATGCTCAGCGATCCGCAGTGGTATCCGCTCACCGTCGGCCTGAACCAGTGGGCCGCGCAGGCGCAGGGCGCCGGTGCCCAGCCGATCTACAACCTCGTGATCATGGGGTCGCTCCTCACGATCATCCCCATCGTCATCGCGTTCCTCCTGCTGCAGCGGTTCTGGCAGTCGGGGCTGAGCGCGGGAAGCGTCAAGCAGTGACCGGGGCCTGCTGGCGGCATCCCCTCCCGGCCGCCCCGCAACCGCGGGTCGGAGCACTCGAAAGGACACAGCAATGAAGCACATGTCAGGCACGCGCCGCCGTGTTGCGGCTCTGGCCGCGCTCGGCACCGTCGCCGCCCTCGCCCTGGCCGGCTGCGCCGGCTCGAGCGACACCGGCGGCTCCGGCGACAGTGGGGCTGCGGCATCCGGCAGTCTCGACTCGATCAAGGCCGCGCTCGAGAAGGGCGGCGAGATCACCTACTGGTCGTGGACGCCCTCGGCTGAGGCACAGGTCGCCGCCTTCGAGAAGGCCTATCCCAAGGTCAAGGTCAAGCTCGTCAACGCGGGCACCTCCAACGACCAGTACACGAAGCTGCAGAACGCGATCAAGGCCGGCTCGGGCGGCCCCGACGTCGCCCAGATCGAGTACTTCGCTTTGCCGCAGTTCGAGCTCACCGATGCACTGTTCGACCTCTCGGCCTACGGCTTCGGCGACCTCGAGGACGACTACACGGCGTCCACGTGGAACTCGGTCACGTCGGGCGACAAGGTGTACGGGCTGCCGCAGGACTCCGGTCCGATGGCACTGTTCTACAACAAGGCCGTGTTCGACAAGTACGACCTCGCCGTCCCCACGACCTGGGACGAGTACGTCGCCGACGCCGAGAAGCTGCACGCGGCAGATCCGTCGAAGTACATCACGAGCGACATCGGCGACGCCGGCTTCACCACGAGCATGATCTGGCAGGCCGGCGGGCATCCGTTCCAGGTCGACGGCACGAACGTGAAGATCGACCTGCAGGATGCCGGCTCGAAGAAGTGGACCGGCACCTGGAACACCCTCGTATCGAAGGGCCTCGTGGCTCCGATCGCCGGCTGGAGCGACGATTGGTTCAAGGCGCTCGGCAACGGCACGATCGCGACCCTCGTGACCGGCGCCTGGATGCCGGGCAACCTCGAGTCGGGCGCTCCCGACGCGTCCGGCGACTGGCGCGTCGCCCCGATGCCCACGTATGACGGGCAGCCCGCCTCCGCCGAGAACGGCGGCAGCGCGCAGGCCGTGATGAAGCAGAGCAAGAACCCCGAGCTGGCGGCCGGCTTCCTGTGGTGGCTCAACAACAGCGACGAGTCGATCTCGGTCTTCCTTCAGAGCGGCGGCTTCCCGTCGACGACGAAGCAGCTGCAGGCCGACGACTTCCTGAACGCGACACCCGACTACTTCGGCGGTCAGAAGATCAACGAGGTGCTGGCGGATGCCGCGAACAACGTGGTGACCGGGTGGCAGTATCTCCCGTTCCAGGTGTACGCCAACAGCATCTTCGGAGACACGGCCGGGCAGGCGTACGCCGACAAGTCCGATCTCAACGCCGGTCTGCTGAAGTGGCAGAGTGCGCTGGTCGACTACGGCAACCAGCAGGGCTTCAGCGTCAACAAATAGCACCGACACGATGAGGGGGCGGCTCGCCGCGGCGGGCCGCCCCCTCCCTCTTCGAACGAGAGCCTCCCCGTGACCACCTTCACCATCGGCGACACCGACTTCCTCCTCGACGGACAGCCCCATCGCATCCTGTCGGGCGCGATCCACTACTTCCGTGTGCACCCCGACCACTGGGCCGACCGCATCCGCAAGGCGCGGCTCATGGGGCTGAACACGATCGAGACCTACGTGGCCTGGAACGCCCACGAGCCCGTGCGCGGGCAGTGGGACGTCTCCGGCGCGAACGACCTCGGACGCTTCCTCGATCTGATCGCCGCCGAGGGGATGCACGCCATCGTCCGCCCCGGCCCGTACATCTGCGCCGAGTGGCACAACGGCGGCCTGCCGGTCTGGCTGACCGCCATGGAGGGCGTCGCGCTGCGCCGCAGCGACCCCACCTACCTCGGCGAGCTCGAGCGGTATCTGCGTCGCGTGTACGAGATCGTCGCACCTCGGCAGATCGATCGCGGAGGCCCGGTCGTGCTCGTCCAGATCGAGAACGAGTACGGCGCCTACGGCGATGACAAGGACTACCTGCGCGAGCTCGTGCGCATCACACGGGATGCCGGCATCAGCGTCCCGCTGACGACGGTGGATCAGCCGCAGCCGCAGATGCTGCGCGACGGCTCACTGCCCGAGCTGCACCGGACGGCCTCGTTCGGCTCGCACGCGACCGAACGCCTCGCGACGCTGCGCGCGCACCAGAGCACCGGGCCGCTCATGTGCTCGGAGTTCTGGGACGGCTGGTTCGACTGGTGGGGCGGCGTGCACCACACGACGAGTGCTCGGGATGCCGCGGCCGAGCTCGACACGCTGCTGGCGGCGGGCGCATCCGTCAACCTCTACATGTTCCACGGCGGCACGAACTTCGGGCTGACGAACGGCGCGAACGACAAGGGCCGCTACCTGCCGCTGGTCACGTCGTACGACTACGACGCGCCGCTGGACGAGGCGGGCGACCCCACGGAGAAGTACTACGCACTGCGCGATGTCATCGCCCAGTACGCGCCGGTACCCGATGAGCTGCCGGACTCTGCGGGCCCGGCTCCCACGCCCGCGGCCGTCTTCACCGCGGCCGCTCCCCTGCTCCGCACTCTGCCCGATCTGCTCGGCACTGCCGACGAGCCCCCGACGCTCGACGCCCTCGGTCTCGCCAGCGGTCTCGTGCTCTACTCGGCGGCGCTGCCCGAGGCCGGCGTCTTCGAGGTCGACGAGGTGCGTGACCAGGCCTGGGTGCTCGTCGACGGCGTGCGCGTCGGGTCGCTCTCGCGCACTCGGCACGAGCGGGCGCTCGTCGTGCCCGCCGGTGCGCGCATCGACGTGCTCGTCGAAGAGCAGGGTCGGGTCAACTACGACCACCGGCTGGGCGAGCCCAAGGGACTCATCGGAGCACCGCGGCTGAACGGCCGCGCCCTCACCGGGTGGACGGCGACGCCGATCGAGCTGGAGGCCGCGGCCGCGGCATCCCTCACAGCTCTCCCCGGCGACGGAACGCCGATCGCCGGCCCCGTCGTCGTGCGTGGATCGTTCACGCTCGACGCGCAGGCGGACCTCTTCGTCGACACGGACGGCTGGGGCAAGGGCTTCGCGTTCGTCAACGGGTTCCTGCTCGGGCGCTACTGGTCGAACGGCCCGCAGCGCACGCTGTTCGTTCCGGGACCCGTCACCCGCGTCGGGCAGAATGACGTGACCGTGATCGAGCTCGAGCAGCTGCTCACCGACCGCGCACGATTCGCCCCGGGACTGGCGCTCGGCCCCGGCGAGGAGTGAGCGCGATTCGCGTCACCCCTGCCAGGCGCGAGCCGCCTCCCACACCTCGGTGTACGCCTCGGCGCCGTTCATGAGCTGGGCCTTGAGCTTCGCGGCATCCGGCCCCGCCTGCTGCACGATGTCGACGGTCCAGTCGGCCTGCAGCCCATAGGTGGCGACACCGTCGGTGTTCAGGTCGAAGGTGCGCTCGCCCATCGTGAAGCGGTCGAGCGTCACGCCGTTCAGCGCCGTGGCCGGGTACTCGAGCGGGTTCGTCGCGGCGTCCGAGCGCGCGGCCGCCTGGTCGCCGAGCCCGTTCACGTCGGTGCCGAATCCGTAGCCGGTGATCGCGCCGGGGTTCGCGGCCGCGTTGTTCTCACGCCACACGTCGATGAAGCCGCCGTGCTTGTCCTCGTCGTCGTAGGCGGCGGTCGCGTACGATCCGACGAAGCCACCGAGGTCGGCGATGCGGGCGATCACGGCCGGATCGCTCCACGTGTGCGCGGTGATGACGCCCGGATAGTGCCGTGCGGCTGCGATGTCGAGCACGGCGTCGGCCGTCTTCACGCCCATGTGATCGATGTGGATCATCATGCCGCGGTCCATGGCCCGGTCGACGAGATACCGGCCGAGGTCGGTCAGGCCACGCACGTTGCACAGCGGTCCGGTCGGATACACCGGCAGCACCGTGCCCGCCGGCAGCCCCGAACTGCTCAGCAGTCCCGCGATCTCGTCGCTGCGCAGCGGCTGGTCGTTGTCGTGCTCGGCACCGGTGCACGTCTCGGTCTGCCACCAGTGTCCGGTGGAGATCTTGTTGCCGATGTTGACCGCGGCCCCCTGCGTGCCGGCGTCGAAGCGCGTGCCGCCGAACGCGTTGTCGAACTTGTGCACCGGGTAGATGCCCGAGACCCCGTACGACTCGAGCTCGTCGAGACCCGCATCGATGTCGTCGGTCGTGCACTGCGGCACGTCGTCGATCTCGCGGCAGCCGAACAGCTCGCTGTTCTCGACGCCGACGATCACCGCGAGCTTTCCCTCGGCGGCGATCTGCCGCACCTGCGCGGGTGTGGTCGCGATGCGGAACCAGCCCTTGCCCGGGCCGCCCGACTGCGCGTCGATGTAGTCCTGCATGTCGTGCAGATACTTCGCCTGCAGCCTGATCTGGTCCATCTCGTCGCAGCTGGTCCCCTTGTCCGGGTACACGTCGCAGATGACGCGGTTGGCGACGAGCAGGGCGTTGAGGATGCGCTCCCCGCTCATCCAGACGCGTTGGATGCCACGGAAGTACGCCTGCTCGTGCAGCAGCGTCGTCGGGGTCGGCCAGTCGGTGAACGCCGGCCAGCCCTTGTAGTCCATGAACGGGTCGGTGCCGGCGATGAGCGCGCCGGCGTATCCGCCCAGGCCCACGGCCGAGTGCGAGAGGCAGCCGGCGAGGGCCACCTCGACGCCGCCCGGTGAGAACGGCTCGCCGCAGCGCAGCCGGCCGCCGAACGCGACCGCCGCGGTGATGTGCGTGTGGTCGTCGATGAAGCCGTTGAGCGTTCCATCGGCGTTGACGGTCGGCTCGGGCGTTCCCGACACGCCGGGGTCGACGTCCGCCGCCGACGCGCACCCCGTCGCCGGCTCGAGGCGGAACGTACCGTGGGCCGTGACGAGGGTGCCCAGCAGCGAGCCGATGCGCTTTCCGTTCTTCGTCGATGCGATCTGGTACTCGTCGCCGTCACGTGTCACCGCCCACTCGGCGCGATCGCCCCAGCTCGTGCCGGGCATGACCGTGCCCAGCACGCTCAGGTAGAGCACGTTTCCCTTCACATCGATCAGGCGGTAGCGGCCGAGCGCCGTCGCCTCGAAGCGGATCTCGACGGCCTTCGAGGCCGTGCCGAGCGTGCCGTAGCTCGCCGCGGAGCGCGTCACGTAGCTGTGCGAGCCGCCCGTGCGCAGCACCGCGCAGGTGCCGTCGAGGTCGGTCGCGGGTGCCGGGGCCGCGTGCGCGGCCGTCAGCGACGCGGCGACGATGCCGACCGACACGGCGAGCGTGGCAAGCGCACGGCTCAGACGTCGGAACCGGGGGCGCCGGCCGGACGCGGCGGGCGCGGTCGAAGAAGCGGGCGAAGCGGTCATGCGGGGGGGACATGCGTTCTCCTCGGGCTCGAACGTCTTTGTGCGAGATATCCGGATGCTATGCCTTGTGTCGCACGGTCGACAAGAGAGTCGGCAGAATGGGGGTGACCCTTTCCCGTCTCGCAAGGAGTGACATGACCTGGCTCGTGACCGGCGGTGCCGGCTACATCGGCGCCCACATCGTCCGGGCGCTCGGCGCTGCAGGACTCGAGCCCGTCGTCATCGACGATCTCTCCAGCGGACACGCATCGTTCGTTCCCGATGGCGTGCCGTTCGTGCAAGGGACGATCCTCGACCGTGCGCTCGTGGAGAGCACGCTGCGCGAGCACGGCGTCGCGGGCGTCATCCACGTCGCCGGATTCAAGTACGCGGGGGTCTCGGTGCAGCGTCCGCTGCACACGTATGCGCAGAACGTCGAGGGCACGCGCGTCGTGCTGGAGGCGATGGATGCCGCGGGTGTCGCGAACCTCGTCTTCTCGTCGTCGGCCGCGGTCTACGGCACGCCTCACGTCGACCTCGTCGTCGAGACCACCGAGAAGCACCCCACCTCGCCGTACGGCGAGTCGAAGCTCATCGGCGAGTGGCTGATCGCCGACCAGGGCACAGCGACGGCGGGGTCGCCGCATCCCCTCCGCCACACCTCGCTGCGCTACTTCAACGTGGTCGGCTCGGGTGACGCCGCGGTGTACGACACCAGTCCGCACAACCTGTTCCCGCTCGTGTTCGAGGCGCTGATCGCCGGCAGGACGCCGAAGATCTTCGGCGACGACTACGCGACCGAAGACGGCACGAACGTGCGCGACTACGTGCACGTCGCCGACATCGCCGCCGCCCACGTCGTGGCAGCCCAGCGGCTGGCGGGCGGGCAGCCGATCGAGCCGGCGTACAACCTCGGCTCGCAGAACGGGCTGTCGGTGCGCCAGATCATGGATGCCATGGCGCGCGTGACCGGCATCGACTTCACGCCCGAGATCTCGCCGCGACGCCCGGGTGACCCCGACCGGATCGTCGCGACCGGCGAGCTGGCCGCCCGCGACCTCTACTGGGCGAACCGCTACACGGTCGACGAGATGGTGCGCTCGGGCTGGGAGGCCCGCCGGGCCGCCGACGCGTGACCCGGTCATCGAGCGCGGGAGCCGGTCGGTGAGCGCCCACACTGGGCCGGAGCGTCCGGCGGGCACCGCCGACGGCGCGGCCCTCGCCTGGGAGCAGCACGGCACCGGTGAGCCGCTCCTGCTGATTCCGGGTCAGGCGGTGAGCCGCCGCACCTGGGACCTCATCGTGCCCGCATTGGCCGAGCGCTTCCGGGTGATCGCCTACGACCACCGCGGCATCGGCGCATCGACCCTGGGCGACCCCGCCGAGTGGTCGACGCGGATGCTGGCCGCCGACGCCGTCGCGGTGCTCGACGCCGCCGGCGCCGACCGTGCACACATCGTCGGCCACTCGATGGGCGGGCGCATCGGCCAGTGGCTCGCGATCGACGCGCCCGCGCGCCTCGCGTCGCTCACGCTGATCTCCGCCACGCCGGGTGATGCCCGCGGGATGCCGCGGCCCGACGCCGCGACCCGCGCTCTCGCCGGCGGCGACCCCGAGGTGCTGGGGCCGTACTTCTTCAGCGCGGGGTTCCGGCAGCGGCATCCCGACGTCCTCGGCCTCCTCGCCCGGGGCGAGGCGCCCATGCGGGCGCGCCGCGGGCATTACGTCGCCAGCTCGACCCACGACACGTGGGATGAGTTCGCGCGCATCACGGCCCCCACGCTCGTCGTGCACGGCGCCGACGACGAGATCACGCGGGTCGAGAACGGGCAGGCTCTGGCCGAGCGCATTCCCACAGCGGAATATCTCGAGCTGCCGGGCGGCCACGGCATCTACCTCGAGGATCCGGCCGTCGTCGCCGCCGTCGTGGACTTCGCGTCGCGGCATCCCGCCTGAAACCGGCTCAGCGCGGCGCGGGGCCCGAGCTCTCGCGCACGATGAGCTCCGCGGGGATCGTCACCAGCCCCGGCGCAGCGGGCGCCTCGATCCGCGACACCAGCACGTCGACCGCCCGCGCCCCCAGCGCGTCGAAGTCCTGGCGCACGGTGCTCAGCGGGGGGCGATAGTCCGCAGCATCCATCACGTCGTCGAAGCCGACGACGCTCACGTCCTCGGGCACCCTCCGTCCGGTCTCGGCGAGCGCGCGCAGCAGCCCGAGCGCCATCTGGTCGTTCGCGGCGAAGACGGCGGTCGCATCGGCCGGCAGCTCCCGGCCGAGGAGATGACCGGATGCCGCGGACCAGTCGCCGCGCAGGGGTTCGACCACGTCGGCACCCGCCGAGGCCAGCGCCTCGCGCCATCCCCGCTCGCGCTCGTCGGCCGAGAACGAGCCGGAAGGCCCCGCCAGCAGGTGCACCGTGCGATGCCCGAGCCCGAGCAGATGCCGGGTCGCCGCGGCCGCGCCGTCGGCGTGCGCCGTCTGCACGACGTCGAAGCGGTCGGCCGCCGGGGCGTCGACCACGACCAGGTGCAGGTCGTCGGGCACGGTCGCCCCCTGCGTCGACGCGGTCGCCTCGTTGAGTACCACCGCGCCGTCGACGCCCTGGTCGCGCAGCCGCTCGAAAGCGACGTCGATCGGGTCGCCTCCGAGCGTGACGACCACCAGCGCATAGCCGCGGGATGCCGCGGCATCGGCCACCGCCTGCAGCATGCGCGAGTTGCCCACCGTGGCGAGCGTGGTCGCGACCAGGCCGATCGTCTGGGTACGGCCGGTGCGCAGCGCGCGGGCGGCGCGGTGCAGGCGGTAGCCGAGGTCTTCCATCGCCGCCTCGACGCGCTCGCGCGTGGCCGGGTCGACCCGCGGGCTGCCGTTGACGACGCGCGAGACGGTCTGCCCCGACACACCGGCCCGGGCTGCGACATCGGCCATCGAGACCCGCTTCATCGCCCGCCCCCGTTCAGAACTCCGGTGATCCCCGTGGTGTTGACGATAACATACCGGAGTTGATACCGTGTGATCGTCAACATGAAGGAGTTCTGACCCATGCCTCTCGACCTCCCGTACGACGAGCCCACCGTCCTCGGCGCCGGCGTCGTCAAGCGGCCCGCACGCCTGGCCGACGGCCGCGAGCTCATCTACTACGACGACCCCGACACGACGCTCGGCCCCGACCGCGCCGTCGACGCGCGCGAACTCGACCCGCGTCCGGCGACCGCCACCATGCGCCAGGACGTGCTCACCGGCGACTGGATCTCGGTCGCCGCCGCCCGCCAGAACCGCGCCTTCCTGCCGCCCGCCGACCTCGACCCGCTCGCCCCGCAGACGCCGACCAACCCGTCCGAGATCCCCTCGCGCTACGACGTCGCGGTCTTCGAGAACAAGTCGCCCTCGTTCGGTCCCGCGCTGGCCGCCGCGACCGGCGCGGCCCCGGCCGGCGAGAACCCTCCCGAGGGCCTCGACGACCTGCAGCAGCTGGGTCTCGGCCGCAGCCGCACGAGCGTCGGACGCTGCGAGGTCGTGTGCTTCAGCCCCGACACCGCCGGCTCGTTCGGCACCCAGTCCGTCACCCGCGCGCGCACCGTCATCGAGGCCTGGGCCGATCGCACCGCCGCGCTGTCGGCGCTGCCGGGCGTCGAGCAGGTCTTCCCGTTCGAGAACCGCGGTGAAGCCATCGGCGTCACGCTCGGCCACCCGCACGGACAGATCTACTCCTACCCGTACATCACGCCGCGCACCGCGCGCACGCTCGACAGCATCGAGCGCACCGCGCCCACCCTGTTCCAGGACATCCTCGACTTCGAGCGCGCCGGGGAGCGCGTCGTGCTCGAGGGTCTGCGCTGGACCGCCTATGTGCCCTTCGCCGCACGCTGGCCGCTCGAGGTGCACATGATGCCGCACCGCCAGGTCGCCGACTTCGCCGAGACCGACGAGGCCGAGCGCGACGAACTGGCACGCCTCTACCTCATGCTGCTGCGCGGCGTCGACCGCCTCTACGACACCGTCCCCACGCCCACTCCGCACGACGCTGACGCGTCGCACGGAGCCTCCGGGCGCGGGGCCCCGACCCCGTACATCGCGGCGTGGCACCAGGCGCCCGTGCACGTCGCGCGCGACACCTACCGCCTGCACCTCGAGCTCACGAGCCCGCGCCGCGCCGCCGACAAGCTCAAGTTCCTCGCCGGGTCGGAGGCCGCCATGGGCGCCTGGATCGCCGACATCCCGCCCGAGACCGCCGCCGCCCGGTTGCGTGACGCCCTCGAAGGAGTACAGCTGTGACGACGATGGATGCCGCGGCCGCCCTGTTCGCGACGCTCACCGACCGCTCCCCCGAGGGCGCCTGGTCGGCGCCCGGGCGGGTGAACCTCATCGGCGAGCACACCGACTACAACGACGGTTTCGTGCTGCCGTTCGCGATCGACCACCGCACGCACGCGATCGTCGGCCGACGCGACGACGCACGCATCCGCGTGGCGTCGACGTTCGCCGACGAGGCGGTCGAGGTCGCGCTCGACGAGCTCGATGACCTCTTCCCGTCCGACGGAGCACCGTCGGTGCCCGAGTGGGCCGCATACCCGCTGGGCGTGGCCTGGGCGCTGCGTCATGCCGCCACGACGCCGCAGATCGGCGTCGACATCGCCATCGCGTCCGACGTGCCGGTCGGCGCAGGTCTCTCGTCGTCGGCGGCCATCGAAGGCGCGACGGCCGCGGCCCTCAACGACGTGTGGGACCTCGGCCTCGACCCGGTCACCCTCGCCCGCGTCGGGCGGCGTGCCGAGAACGAGGCCGTCGGCGCTCCGACCGGCATCATGGACCAGATGGCCGCCATGCTCGGCCGCGCCGATGCCGCGATCTTCCTCGACTGCCGCTCACTCGACGCCCAGGTCGTCGACCTCGGCTTCGCCGCGGCGGGCCTCGAGCTCGTCGTGATCGACACCCGCGTCACGCACGCGCACTCGACCGGCGGGTACCGCGAGCGCCGCGAGGCCTGCGAGCGCGGCGCCGCGCTGATGGGCGTGCCCGCGCTGCGGGATGTGAGCGTGGCCGACCTCGATCGCGCGCGCGAGATCATGGACGACGTCACGTTCCGCCGCGTGCGGCACATCGTCACCGAGAACCAGCGCGTGCTCGACACCGTCGAGACGCTGCGCACGCAGGGCCCGACCGCGATCGGCGCACTGCTCGATGCGTCGCACACCTCGATGCGCGACGACTTCGAGATCTCGGTGCCCGAGCTCGACACGGCGGTGGAGGCGGCCCGCGCCGCCGGCGCCCTCGGCGCCCGCATGACCGGCGGCGGATTCGGTGGGGCCGCGATCGCGCTGACGCCGCACGACCGGGTGGAGGCGGTTCGGGATGCCGTGACCCGCGCCTTCGCCGACGCCGGCTTCGCCGCGCCGCGGGTGTTCACCGTGACCCCGTCGGAGGGCGCCCGTCGCGACGGCTGAGCCCGCGGCATCCGTTCTCCGTCCCGTCCCCGTGCACACGGTCGGGGATCGCCTTCGACACGCCGTGCCGCGGCGCGCCTTCCCGGCGCGCCGGCGAGAATCCCCGACGCCGTGCACAGTCAAAGGCCGGACGCCATGCCCGGGCAGAGCCCGACCTCGTGCCCGACGTGGTTGGCAGACGAGACGGGAAGAGGGCGGGATGCCGCGTGGCACCCCGCCCTCTGAGTTCGCAGATCGAGCTACTCGTTGCCGACGGCCCCGTCGGCCTTGCCACGCAACTCGTCGATCTTCGCGTCCGCCGAGTCCGGCGCGACCTTCTTCGCGAGGTCGGCGGCGCCGTCGAGGACCTTGTCGCTGACGTCCTCGGCCTGCTCGCTGTGCAGCAGGCCCTCGATCTTGTTCTTGTTCTCTTCGAAGAGTTCCTTGCCCTTGTTGACGATGTCGTCGATCCCCATGGGACTCCCTCCCTTTCGGGGCACCCGGTGGTGCCGTTGTGTTCAGTATCGTGCCGTCGGTCGCCCGAGCACCATCCCCTCTCAGGATTCGCGTCGGCGTCGGATGACGACCAGCCCCGCGCCGAGCAGCACCAGAACGAGCGCGGCCGCCCCCACACCCCAGGCGATCGTTCCACCGGTGACGGGGAGCTCGACCTCCGGCGTGGGCGTCGGCGTGGGTGTGGGCGTCGACACGGGCGGGACGATCGCGGTCGTGGTGCAGCCGTCGCACGTGCCACCCGGGCCCGCCGGATCGACGACGTTGCGCAGGGTCGTGTCCGCGGCATCCGCATTCACCCGCACGCGATAGTGGACCGACGCCGACGCATCCGGCTGCAGCGTCGGAATCGTCCACGTCAGCGTCGTGCCGGACAGCTGCAGGTCATCGTCGAGGTCACCGACCAGCGCCGACGCCGACAGGACGTCGCTCAGATCGTCGATGGCCTCCGCCCCGGTGACGACGGCGTCGGAGGTGTTGCGCGCGGTGAGGGTGTAGGTCACCACATCACCGGGTTGCACGGTCGAGCCGCTCGCGGGGTCGGAGCTCTTCGAGAGCGTCCACGCCGGCGTCACGTGCGTCGTCGAGCAGTCGGTGCAATCGGTCGGCGGCACTTCGCCGTCGGCCGTGACCGCGTTGCGGATCGTGACGCCGTCGGCCGCCTGCTTGACGATGGCCTGATACGTCAGCGTCAACGGCGTGCCCGCGCGGACGGTCCCGACATCCCATTCCAGGGCGTCCGGGCGCAACGAGGTCGTCCCCTGCGAGGCCGTGATCGAGTCGACCTGCAGGCTCGCATACGGGCTGACGTCGCTGAGATCGTCGGTCACCACGACGTCGTCGACGAACCCGACGTCGCCCGGAGTGACCGTCACCGTGTAGGTGATCGTCTGCCCGGGCTCGACCGTCGAGCCGCTTGCGGGATCACTCGTCTTCGCGACCGTGTAGCTGCCGATCGTCCGGGTGAGCTCGTTCACCGCGGCGACGAGGATGTCCGCGTCGTCCTCCGTCGTGAACTGCACGGAGGCCCCCGATGCAGCGGTGGTCGACGCCACTCCCGTGACGGAGAGGGAACTCGACCAGGCGTACGAGGGGTCGGATGCCGCGGGTGGCTCCTGCTCGGTGACCGTGCAGTCTGCGCCCGCTGCGATGTCGGCCGGCGAGTTCCAGACCTCCCCGTCTTCGAGCTCGACCGTTCCGGGGCCGTCACCCGGATAGAGGTCGCCGTTCTGCGCCCGGCATTGCCAGGTGAAGGTGAAGACCGATCCCGGCACCAGTCCCGCGGTGTCACCGGTGACGGTCTTGCTGAGCGTGAAGGCGCCGACGAGTCGCTGCACGGTGTTCGTCACCGTGATGGTCGGGAATGCCGCGCCCGCCTCCGGTGCGACCACGCTCGAGCCGAGGTCGGCCGGCAGCCACACGAACGACGGCGCACCGGGAACGGGCTGGTCGGGCCGGGTCTCAGCGGTCACCGAGCACTCTGATCCGACGAGGATGTCGGGGATCGTGACGACGCCGTCGTGTGCGACAGGTCCCCACTCTCCCGTCACGGGGTCGTCGCCCGCGTATCGGCAGGAGTACTCGCCGGTGAAGGTCTGCATCCAGTCGAGGTTCTGGTCGAAGGTGTGCGCGCCGGCCACGAGATCCTTCGTGATCGCGAACTCGGTGCGGACCCGGCTCGTCGAGTTGTGCACCGTGACCTCGCCCGTGTCACCGGCTGTGGTGGCGACCTCGCCGCTGTCGGGCGTGAACGTCGGGACGTTCCAGGTGAACGAGCCGTCGGTCAGGTCCGCGTCATCGAGGGTGTCCTCCTGCACCGCGCAGTCGGCCGTCGCGGGGATGGCCTCGTCGCTCGGTGCCGCGACGGTGGTCGAACCGCCCGCGGCGTCGGTCGCCCAGCGCCCCGAGGCGACCGTCTGTCCGCCGAGCGTGCACGTCCATGCGCCGCCGACCTGCAGGCCGTCGGGCAGTGCGGCCGCCACGCCGTCGTAGGTCTTGTGGATCTGCAGCCCCGCCCACACGCGCTGCGCGCTGTTGGTGACGGTGAGCGCCGCCGGCTGCGCAGATGAAGCGATGACCGCGGCATCCGAGTACTCCGGGTCCTGCCACGTCCACGACCCGTCGACGAGATCCGCATCGTCGAGCGCCGTCTCGGTCACCGTGCACGACGATGTCAGCGGGATGTCCTGGTCCCCGGTGAGCGTGGCCTCACCGGATCCCGTCACCGACCATGTCCCGGAGTAGGTTTGCTCGCCCGACTCACCGTCGCGGTAGACGCATTCGTACCCGCCGGTGAAGGCTGCACCGTCCGCCACGGCAGCCGGCGTCGTGATCTGCTTCGTGATCTGGACTGTGCCGGTCACGCGCGAGATCGTGTTCGTGACAACGGCGTGCGCGGTCTCATCGGCGACGATCGTGGCGGTGTCGCCGGCCGTGCCGTTGATCTCGTACTGGATGCCGCCCCAGGCATACGACGTGTCCAGGAGAAGGCTCGAGGGCGGCGACAGCTCCGTGACCGTGCACGACCAGCCCGCCGGAACGTTGTCGATGAGGGTCACCGCGGCTCCGCCGGGCTGCACCTTCACCTCACGCTCGAGCCGTTGGTCGTCACCGCGCGTGCAGGCGACGCCGACGGTGAATCCGTCGAAGTCGTCGCCGGGCGCGAAACCGGCGGTGGCGCCGGTGAGGTGCTTGGTGACATCGATCGACCCGGTGTGCCGGATGAGCGCGTTCGCAACGCCCATGACGTTGTCGGCAACGACACCCGAGACACTCTGGATCGAAGTGATCTGAGGATCGGCCCATGCATACGATGGGTCTGTCGACGAGGGATCGCCGAGGTCGTCCTCGGTCGCCGTACAGGTACTCGTGAGCAGGATGCCGGCGGCCGGGACCCCTGTCAGCGTCGCGGGTTCGCCGGCTACGCCGGTCCAGGTCCCCGTCACCGGGTCATCGGTGCCGTACTGGCAGCTCCAGGTGCCCGTGTACTCCTTGTCGGGATCGACGACGCCGTTGAACCCGTTGTTGTCGAACGTCTTCTGCAGGCCGATCGTGCCGTACCGGCGCACGATCGAGTTCGCCACCGTGATCGAGTAGGTGCCGTCGACGTCCTCCACCTGCACCGGATCGCTGTAGACCGGCGAACCCCAGGCGAACGAGTCGTCCTTCAGACCGTTGGTGACCTGCGCCTCGACGGCGTGGCAGGTCACGCCGAGCGGCACCGCCCAGGTCGCCGTCCCGCCCACGGTGACGTCCTTCGCCTTGAGCGTGACGCCGTCGCAGACGAGCCAGATCGAGAACGTCTTACCGGGCTCCGCCAAGCCGTTGTCCGGATCGCTCAGCGACTTCTGCACCGACACGTCGACGGTCTTCGGGCTGATGGTGTTGGTTGCCGTCACGGCAATCTCGGTGCCGCCATCGGGAATCGTGAAGACGGCCGAACCGGTACCGTCCGTCATGCCCTCTCCCGAGAAGCTGACGCCGTCCCAGCTGTAGGGGTCCTTGGCGTCGGGTGTGCTGGTCTCGGTGAGGGTGCAGACCGAGCCCGCCGGGATGTCAACACCCTCGCCCGGTCCCGCGCTGCTGCCCGCCGTCATCGTCAGATCTCCGGTGATCGCGGTGCCGCCCCCGGCGGGCACACACGAGTAGTGGAAACCAAAGTCCCCGTCGTCAAAGGCGTCGCCGGGCGCCCCGCCGACGACCGACTTGGTCACCGAGAACGAGCCCAACACACGGTCGAGCACGTTCGTGACAGTCGCCGATGCGCCTCCGGCGACGACCGTCGTCGGTCCGGGCACGTTGACACCCCACGAGTATGAAGGATCGCCCGGCACGGGAATGGCCGGATCGTTCTCGGTCACGGTGCAGACCGAACCGACATAGACCTCGGCAGGGGCATCCAGCGTCGCGGGCCCACCGGCCGCAGGCGCGGACCAGCTGCCCGAGGCCTGCAGAGCACCGGCGTACGTGCACGACCAGGTGCCCGTGAAGTCAGCGGTCGGCGTGGCAGTGGTCGTGTTGTTCACCGTCTTCGTGATCGTGAACGGCGCCGTCACCCGGGTGATGTCGTTCGTCACGGTCACCGGCTCGGGCGTCGTCGTGGCCGGCACAGTCACATTCTGCGAGGCGGGCGGGTCGCTCCAGGCGAACGATTCGTCGGGCAATCCGTCGCTTCCCGACGGGGCAGACGTCTCACTGACGGTGCACGCCGTTCCGATCGGCAGCAGCGGGGTCTGCGGGGTCTGCGGGTTCGGCCAGCTCACGTCGAAGTCTGCCGCGTAGTCCGCGGTCTCACCCTGCGCGGGTGCGTTGCACGCGACGTGGATCGTGAAGGTCGTCCCCGAAGCCACGCGGTCGCCGTAGTTGGCGATGTCCTTGGTCACCGAGATACGGCCGTATCCGATGCGGTTGTGGTTGGTGACCGTCACGGTCGCCGACCCGTCGGCCGGAATGGTGACGGTGCCGTCGGTGAGCCCCTCGTACGTCGGGGCGTCCCATACGTAGCCGTCCGCGAGAAGGTCTTCGGAGGGCGTGGTCTCCTGCACGCGGCAGACGTTGCGGGCGGGCACCTGGACGGTCTGCGAGCCGCCGGCGGCCAGGGTCACCTCGCCGGTCGTCTTGCCGCAGTCATAGCTGATGGTGAAGTCCTCGCCCGTGCCGGTGTACCCGGCACCGGTGACGACCTTCGCCAGGGTCAGGCTGACGAGGTGCCGCTCGAACGTATTGGTGACGGCGACCGTGGCCGCTCCCGAGGCGGGGACGGTCACCGTACCCGGATCGATCGATGTGTCTGCCCAGTCGTACTCCTCCGCGGCGAAGTCGCCCGCCTCGGTCTGCGGTGCCGTTTCGGTGACCACACACGACGAGGTCGCCGGGACCCCGGGGATCTCCGCGGGCGTCCCGGGAGTGATCGTCGTGGTGCCGCTCGCCGTCGTCGCCCCGCCGAGCGTGCAGGTGTATGAGACCGTGAACTCACGGCCGAGCCCACCCGTGTAACCGGTGGTCGGGGTACCGGCGTTGGCCGGCTCGACGGTCTTGGTGATCCGCAGCACTCCGGTCCGCTGCGTGGCCGAGTTCGCGATGTTCACGCGAACCGCGTCATCGGCTGGAATGACGACGGATGCGGTGTCCGGAGGTGAATTCCAGACCCAGGAGGCGTTCGCGAGACCCTCAGATCCGCTGGGCACCGCCGTCTCGGTGACTGTGCAGTTCGCGCCCGCGGGCAGGTCGTCGACGGTCACGACGGTGCCCGCCTGGCCATCGGTGGCGCTCGGGTTCACCGTGACCGTGCCGGTGATGCCGCCGTCGCACGTGTAGCGCGCGGTGAAGCCGACGCTCGTGCCACCGGTATAGCCGCCGGACGGACTCGTCGTCACGGTCTTGGTGATCTCCAGCCGACCGGTCTGGAAGGTGTTCGTGACGTGACACGTCACGTTCTGCTGGTTCGCCAGCGTGACGGAGCCACCCGTGACCGGCACGGACTGAGTCGGATTCGCCGTCAGGAAGCAGGTCCACGGCCCTGTGACGTAGCCCGCCGTACGGTTGGAGCCGTCCGCGGTCTCCGACAGCGCATAGGTCCCCGCTATCACTGATTGGTTCGTGATCGCCGGGTTGGGCGTCGTGTTCGTCTGCCCGGTCTGCCCCTCACCCGACACCGCGCCCTGCCCGGAGATGCTCTGGGGCCGTGCCGTCAACGTCCAGTTGAACGGGCTGGCGAGTGCGCCCGTCTGACCGGTGGTGACGACCTGCTTCTGCAGCGTCAGGGTCGCGCGCGGCGTGTAGGTGTTCGTGTACGTGCAGGTGATGGGAACCGCGGCGACGTCGGAAGTCGAGTAGTCGCCGTCGAACGTGACGGACTGCCCCGTGACCCTGCCGATCGCATTGCCGACCCCGTCGGTACAGACCAGGCTCGTGAACGACCACGGCGCCGTCTGCGCACGCTCGGTGATATTCACTGTCTGGCCGACCGCGAGATTGTTTGTGATCGAGGCCGAGCCGTTCGATCCGGTGGCCGTCGGTGTCAGCGAGAAGGCGCTGCCCCACAGCGAGCCGGCCAGCGTGCTCGAGGCATCGAAGGTGAAGACCGGGATGGAGCTGGGCGCTCCGTTGGGCGCGGCCACCTGCTTGACGACCGTGAGGGTGCGCACCTGCTCGAGCGACGCGTACAGACACCCGTACGTCGTTGTTCCCTCAACGGTGCTGAAGGAGTTGATCACGTTCGTCGTCGAGGTGACGGTGGCGTTGCAGGTGTTGTTCGCGCCCTGCGGGGCCGTGAACCCGAAGACGACGAGCGTGTACTTGAGCCCACCGACAGTGATCTGCTGCTGTGAGATCTGGTTGGTGAAATCCAGCAGGTCGTTGTTCCGGGGATCCTCAGGCGGCGAGGCGTTGTTGGTGGTCTCGTGCAGACGCCATTGATAACTGAGCGTCGTGGAGAGGAACTGCACGTTCATGTCACCGCGGAACCAGGCGTTCGAGTTGTACACCGGACGGTTGATGTGGACCATGCGTCCGACGTTGAATATCGTGCCGGTCTCGACGTTGCCCACCGAGCGAGGCGAGAAGCCGATGGTGCTCTGACTGCTCAGGTTGATCCCCTGGCTGGCGGCTTGACACGTCGAGGTATCGTTCCCGCTGCGCCCGTGAGCGACGAGCGCCGTGGTCCCCGCGCTCACCCAGGCGGTGTTCCCGTTCTGGTAGGGGGAGCTTCCGTTGGTCCCTCCGGTGTTGGGCGCGGTGCCAGTGGTCACGCCGTCCGCGGCGATGCCGTACCGCGTGCAGTCGTTGGCCTGGGGGTTGGCGCTGCCGTCCGCGCTGCCCGGCGCGCCCTGCCCCGTCCACCCGGACTGATTCGCCATCTGTGCCTGCACAGACCCGACGTTCACCGTGGCGGCGGATGCGGCATCCGCACCTCCCACGAGCGACCCGACCGTGAACGCCGACGCCAGCGCGACGACCAGCGCGGTGACGGTCCCGAAGGAGAGAGTGCGAACGCCCCGGCGGACGACAGGAGAATCAGACGCAACACGAGTCACACACCGCAGGCTACAGGCGACCACGGACTTGCGAAACCCTGTGGAAAATCACGGAAACACGAAAAGGGCCGGGTCCCGAAGGACCCGACCCTCTCCGCAGTGGAGCTAGTGGCTCACTTGCTGATCTTGGTCACCGTGCCGGCGCCGACGGTGCGGCCACCCTCACGGATCGCGAAGCCGAGGCCCTCTTCCATGGCGATCGGCTGGATGAGCTCGACGGCCATGTCGGTGGTGTCACCGGGCATGACCATCTCGGTGCCCTCGGGCAGCGTGATGACGCCGGTGACGTCCGTGGTGCGGAAGTAGAACTGCGGACGGTAGTTCGTGTAGAAGGGGTTGTGACGGCCACCCTCGTCCTTGGACAGGATGTACGCCGTGCCCTCGAAGTTGGTGTGCGGGGTCACCGAACCCGGCTTGGCGACGACCTGGCCGCGCTCGACGTCGTCACGCTTGGTGCCGCGCAGGAGCAGACCACAGTTCTCGCCGGCCCAGGCCTCGTCGAGCTGCTTGTGGAACATCTCGATACCGGTGACGGTCGTCTTCTGCGTCGGGCGCAGACCCACGATCTCGACCTCGGAGTTGATGGCCAGGGTGCCGCGCTCGGCACGGCCGGTGACGACGGTGCCACGACCGGTGATCGTGAAGACGTCCTCGATCGGCATGAGGAACGGCTTGTCCTTGTCGCGCACCGGGTCGGGGATGGACTCGTCGACGGCCTCCATGAGGTCGAGGATCGACTGCGTCCACTTCTCGTCGCCCTCGAGCGCCTTCAGCGCCGAGACGCGAACAACGGGGGCGTCCTCAGCGAAGCCCTGGCTGGCGAGCAGCTCGCGGACCTCGAGCTCGACGAGCTCCAGGATCTCCTCGTCGTCGACCGCGTCGGACTTGTTCAGCGCGACGAGCAGGTACGGCACGCCGACCTGCTTGGCGAGCAGAACGTGCTCACGGGTCTGAGCCATCGGGCCGTCGGTGGCGGCGACCACGAGGATCGCGCCGTCCATCTGAGCGGCACCGGTGATCATGTTCTTGACGTAGTCGGCGTGGCCCGGGGCGTCCACGTGAGCGTAGTGACGCTTGGGGGTCTCGTACTCGATGTGCGAGATGTTGATCGTGATGCCGCGCTGGCGCTCCTCAGGAGCGGAGTCGATCGACGAGAAGTCGCGGACGACGTTGACATCCGACGGGTACTTGTCGGCGAGCACCTTGGAGATCGCGGCAGACAGCGTGGTCTTGCCGTGGTCGACGTGACCGATCGTTCCGATGTTCACGTGCGGCTTGGTCCGCTCGAACTTGGCCTTAGCCACTGGGTCCTCCTCAGGACGGTCGTGTAGAGATTCCGGGCACTGGATTGCGACCGGCTCGCTACGGGGATGTCTCTCAGTCTAGTAGAGACGGTTCTGGTTCTTTGATGTGAAGTTGTGAAGGGTGGATGCCGCGGCCCGAACGCCGGCCCGCGGCATCCGGACGATCACTCGCCCTTGGTCTTCTGGATGATCTCGTCGGCCACGGCGCGAGGAACCTCGGCGTAGCTGTCGAACTCCATCGAGTAGACGGCGCGACCACTGGTCTTCGACCGGAGGTCGCCGATGTAGCCGAACATCTCCGACAGCGGGACGAGCGCGCGGACGACCTTCACGCCCTGCGCGTCCTCCATCGCCTGGATCTGTCCACGACGGCTGTTCAGGTCGCCGATGACGTCGCCCATGTACTCCTCGGGCGTACGCACCTCGACGGCCATGAGCGGCTCGAGGATGACCGGGTTCGCCTTGCGGACGGCCTCCTTGAAGCCCATCGAACCGGCGATCTTGAACGCCATCTCCGACGAGTCGACGTCGTGCGAGGCACCGTCGATCAGGGTCGCCTTGACCCCGACCATCGGGTAACCGGCCAGCACGCCGACCTGCATGGCGTCCTGGAAGCCCTGGTTGGTGGGCTCGATGTACTCGCGCGGGATGCGGCCACCGGTGACCTTGTTCTCGAACTCGTACGTCTTCTCGGCCGTGACCTCGAGGGGCTCGAGCGCGAACTGGATCTTCGCGAACTGACCCGAACCACCGGTCTGCTTCTTGTGCGTGTAGTCGTGACGCTCGACGGCCTTGCGGATCGTCTCGCGGTACGCCACCTGCGGCTTGCCGACGTTCGCCTCGACCTTGAACTCGCGCTTCATGCGGTCCACGAGGATGTCGAGGTGCAGCTCGCCCATGCCCTTGATGGTCGTCTGGCCGGTCTCGGAGTTCTGCTCGACGCGGAACGTCGGGTCCTCTTCGGCCAGCTTCTGGATGGCGACACCCAGCTTCTCCTGGTCGGCCTTGGTCTTCGGCTCGATGGCGACCTCGATGACCGGCTCGGGGAACGTCATCGACTCGAGCACGACGGGCGCGCTCGGGTCGGCCAGGGTGTCACCGGTGGTGGTGTCCTTCAGGCCGATCACGGCGTAGATGTGGCCCGCGGTGACCGCGTCGACCGGGTTCTCCTTGTTGGCGTGCATCTGGAAGATCTTGCCGATGCGCTCCTTCTTGCCCTTGGTCGCGTTGACGACCTGGGCGCCGGAGTCGACGTGACCCGAGTAGACGCGCACGTAGGTGAGACGGCCGAAGAACGGGTGCACGGCGATCTTGAACGCCAGCGCGGCGAACGGCTCGTCGCGGCTCGGGTGGCGCTCGATGATCTTCTCTTCGTCCTTGGGGTCGTGCGCCTCGATGGCGGGCACGTCCTCGGGCGAGGGCAGGTAGTCCACGACCGCGTCGAGCATCGGCTGCACGCCGCGGTTCTTGAACGCCGAGCCGCAGAGCACCGGGTACAGCTCGCCGCCGACCGTGAGCTTGCGGATGGCGCCCTTGATCTCGGCGACCGTCAGCTCTTCGCCGCCGAAGTACTTCTCGAGCAGCGCCTCGTCGGACTCGGCGACGGTCTCGAGCAGCTTCTCGCGGTACTCCTGGGCCTTCTCGACGAGGTCGGCGGGGATCTCCTGCACCTCGTACTTGGCGCCCATGGTCACGTCGCCCTTGGCGTCGCCGGGCCACACCAGCGCGCGCATCTCGATGAGGTCGACGACGCCGACGAAGTCGGCCTCGGCACCGATCGGCAGCTGCAGCACGAGCGGCTTGGCCTTCAGGCGGTTGACGATGGTGTCGACCGTGAAGTAGAAGTCGGCGCCCATCTTGTCCATCTTGTTGACGAAGCAGATGCGGGGCACGTCATACTTGTCGGCCTGACGCCAGACGGTCTCGGACTGGGGCTCGACGCCCTCCTTGCCGTCGAAGACGGCGACGGCGCCGTCGAGCACGCGCAGCGAGCGCTCCACCTCGACGGTGAAGTCGACGTGGCCGGGCGTGTCGATGATGTTGACCTGGGTGCCGTTCCAGAAGCAGGTCACCGCGGCGGAGGTGATGGTGATGCCGCGCTCCTGCTCCTGCTCCATCCAGTCGGTCGTCGATGCGCCGTCGTGCGTCTCGCCGATCTTGTGGTTGACGCCCGTGTAGAAGAGGATGCGCTCGGTCGTCGTCGTCTTGCCGGCATCGATGTGCGCCATGATGCCGATGTTGCGGACCTTCTTGAGGTCGGTGAGCACGTCTTGTGCCACGGGATGTCTTCCTTGTCTTTACTCGGTCGTTGAGCGAGCGGCATCAGCCGCGAGCCGGAACGCGTTCCGACTCGGCCCTGTGGGCCTCGCTCAACGACCGGGGGTTGTTGGTTGTTACCAGCGGTAGTGTGCGAACGCGCGGTTCGACTCGGCCATCTTGTGGGTGTCTTCGCGGCGCTTGACCGCGGCACCGAGGCCGTTCGAGGCATCCAGGATCTCGTTCTGGAGGCGCTCGGTCATCGTCTTCTCGCGACGGCCCTTCGCGTAGCTGACCAGCCAGCGGAGGGCGAGCGTGTTGGCGCGGTGAGGCTTGACCTCGACCGGCACCTGATAGGTCGAACCGCCGACGCGGCGGCTCTTGACCTCGAGCGTGGGGCGCACGTTGTCGAGCGCCTTCTTCAGCGTGGCGACGGCGTCCTGACCGCTCTTCGCCTCAACACCCTGCAGGGCGCCGTAGACGATCGACTCGGCGAGGGACTTCTTGCCGTCCACGAGGATCTTGTTGACCAGCTGCGACACGACGGGCGCGCCGTAGACCGGGTCGTTGACGACGGGGCGCTTGGGGGCCGGACCCTTACGAGGCATCTAACTCAACCCTTCTTCGCGCCGTAGTGGGAACGACCCTGCTTACGGTTCTTGACGGCCTGGGTGTCCAGGGCACCGCGGACGATCTTGTAACGCACACCGGGGAGGTCCTTCACACGACCGCCGCGGATGAGCACGAGCGAGTGCTCCTGCAGGTTGTGGCCCTCACCCGGGATGTACGCCGTGACCTCGGTCCCGTTGCGCAGCTTCACACGGGCGACCTTGCGCATCGCCGAGTTCGGCTTCTTCGGGGTGGTGGTGTACACGCGGGTGCACACGCCTGCCTGCTGCGGGTTCGACTTCAGGGCGGGAGCCTTGGTCTTGGAGACCTTCGGCGAACGCCCCTTGCGAACCAACTGCTGAATGGTTGGCACGTTCTTCCTTCTGTGTTGTGCTGCACGGTGACAGCGTCGTGGTTTCACCACAGATCCACCGGCGCGACAGGATGGTGCCGTGCTGTTCGTGGTGGATATGCCGTGGGGGTGGCCTGTTCACAGGCCGGTCCCGGATCAGTGCGGACCTGCACTCCCCCACCCGGTGCCGAGGCACAGCGAGAGGGGCGCATGAGCGCACACTGCCTCAATGATACGCGTCATCGGGCGAACGGGTCAAACGGCGCTCAGCCCGCACTCAGCAGGGCGATCAGCACCCCGACGCCGACCGCGGCGACCGCCACCACGGCGATGCCGACAAGCAGTGCCGTGCGCGTTCGCGACGAGCGCGCGACGTGCTGCTGCGCGGCCGTGTCGACGTACGCCTGCGGCGCCTGCGGCGGCGGCGGCGTGCGCTCCACCCGCACCGGCTCGGCCGCGCGGGGACGGTAGATCGCACGGGTCGGCGCGCCGTCGGCGGCGGCGCGCTCGCGCGGCGGGATCACCGCGTGCGGGATGCTGCGGTCCGCGGCCCGTGCGGCCCGGGCCGAGACGAGGGTGTCGTCGAGCTCGTCGGCGGGCGGCGCGTCGTCGGCGGTGGAACGACGGCGCACCGTCAGGGTGTGGTCGTGAAGCGGCTCCGCCGTGCGGCGCCGCGGGACGCGCACGGTGCTGTCGTCGTCCTCCGGTTCGGCCGCCGGATCCGGTTCGGCAAGGGGTGCCCCGCGGTCCACATGCACGGTGCGGTCGTCGGGGTCCGCGGCTGCGACGTCGGCCGCGGCATCCCTCCCCGCCTGCACCCGCCTCGGTGAGACCACCGTGTCGTCGAGATCATCGGGCAGCGCGGGCACGGCATCCGCCGCGGGCTGCGGCGCCGCCGGCACCCCCGGAGCGACGGCACGGCGACGCGAGATGCGCGTGTCGCCGAGCTCGTCGTCGTCCGGCACGAAGGTCACAGCTCGTCGCGCTCCATCGCCAGCTCGGCGTCGCCGAGCAGGAAGCGTCCGAGCACGGGCAGCGGGCGGTGCGGCTCGACGTCGATCTCGGTGCCGTCCTCGTCGATGATGACGACGCCGTTGGTCGAGTCGAGGTCGGTGATCGCCCAGAGGGTGTCGTCCTTGAGTTCGAGGCGCGCGTGCGTCTTCGACACCGTGCGCGTCTCATCGACGATCGACACCAGCTGCGCCTGCGGGAAGTCGGGGTCGCTCACCGGGCGGCGCCCGACGATGATCACGTCCTGCACGATCGGGATGGGCGCGCCGAGCGGAGGCACCAGCATCCACGGCGTGCGCTTGCGCGAGGCGATGATCGTCTCGTCGAAGGCGTCTTCCGAATCGGGCAGCTCGGGCGCCTGCCGCAGGGCGGACACCGACGAGCGCGCCGACATCGGCACGCCCAGCGACGGCGCACCGGCGACGGCGGAGACCTCGCCGGAGGTGTCGGAGAACGCGGTCGGGTCGAACGGACGCACCTGAGCCGGCGCGCTTGGCGCGGGCGGCGCCCAGGGGTTCGCGTCGGGAGCGGGGGCGGGCCACTCCGGCACCTCGCGGATCGGCGCCTCGGCGTGGGCCTCGTCCGCCGGCTCGGCGTCGTCGACGGGCGATGCCGCACGGCGCGGTCCGACCTGAGCGTCGTCGGTGGCGGCGGGGATGATCTGCACCGTTCCGGTGAAGGGCCCGGCCACGGGCGCCGGGCGCACGACGTCGACCGGCTCGTCGAGGTCGTCGTCGTCACCGGCGGGCGCGGGCGCCGACGGCGGCGCGAACGCAGCGAAGGTGTCGTCGTCCGGCACAGCCCGGGCGGCGGCCGGACGCGGTGCCTCGCCGAACGCCGACGACACCGTCGGGTCGGAGACGGCGGGGGCGGATGCCAGGGGTGCGGCCGCCGCGGCGGGCACCGACGTCGGAGCCGGGGCTGTATACGCGGGCGCGGCGTATTCCGGTGCCGCGTGTCCGGGCGCCGCGTGTCCGGGCGTCTCGTGCTGCGGCGCCGCATATCCCGGCGCCGCGTATCCCGGCGCTGCAGCGACAGGGGCGGGTGCGGCGACCGGCGTCGACGCGGGCGCCGGTGTCGACGCAAGGGCGGCAGCGGGCGCCCACGCGGGAGCAGCGGAAGCCGCGGCCGGCCGCGGCGGCACCGGCGGTGCGGGACGGACTCCCGTCGGCATCGGCGCGTGCCACGGGTCGGCCTCGGTGCGCTGGACGCCCGCGGCGCGCGGGGCGGCCTCGCGGGCCGAGACCCAGCGGTTGCGCCCCCATGCCATGATCGACGCCCACACCGGGAACAGCAGCGCGGCGAGCACCGTCATCCCGGCGCCGTAGCCGAAGCGCGTGCCGATGCGATGGCAGGCGATGATCAGCACGACGTACACCACGAGCGAACCGCCCGGGATGATCAGCAGCAGGACCCACCACCAGGCGAAGCCGCCGAGCTCGAGCAGGATCGCCGTGTTCAGGAACGGCACCCAGCCCTTCCAGCCCTCTTCGCCCGCCTTGGCGAAGACGGTCTGCAGGGCGAGACCGATCCACAGGTAGACCGCGATGACGGGTACCAGCGATGTGAGCGACACCGCGATGAGCGTGGAGATGTCGATGTGCGTCATTCGTCAGCGGACGCCGCCGTGCGGCCGCGCCCCCTCCTCTCGGTTCCCCGTGTGAACGATTTCAAAGATACGGCCGCGAGCATCCGTCGCCATAGCGGCAACGATGCCGCCATGCGTCGGCGCTCGTCGTCGACGATGGCCCAGAAGCGCGACGACTCCTCGTCGGTGAGCGCGGCGTCCGAGAACACCGCGCGGTCCGCCTCGACGGCGAGTGTCGCCGCGGCCGGCGACTCGTGCCCGGCGGCGACCTCGGTGCGCGTCGCGGCCGGCGGCAGCGGGCGCCCGTGGTCGACGGCGGCGTCGAGGTACTCGTCCCACCCGCCGACGACCCGTGCGCGCGGCGAGCGGTCACGGCGGCGGCTGCGACGGCGTGCGGCCTTGGCCGCCAGGATCGCCGCGAACGGCCCGAACAGCACCAGGGCACCTGCGAGCGCGATGCCGCCGATCCGCAGCACGGCCCACAGCCCGCTCAGGTCGGCGGGGTCGTCGGTGCGGTGCGGTGCATCGTTCGACTCCTGCTTCGTGGGGTCGGGCGGGTCGACCTCTTCGGCGTTCTGCGAGCGGACCTCGGTCGCGTTCTCCGGGTCACGCAGCTTCGTCACCACCATGTCGGCGCCCTCGGTGTGCTGCGGCGTGACATCGATGGGGATCCACTGGCCGCCGGCATCCCGCACCTCCGTCCAGGCCGTCACGTCGCCGCCCGTGCACACCCCGTCGTCGCAGACGGCGAGGTCTTCGCCGGCCGCCGACAGGCGCGCCCCCACGACCACACGGGCGGGGAAGCCCAGCTGCTCGGCCACGAGCGCCACGGCCACCGCGAACTGCTCGTCATCGCCGGTCGCGGCCACGAGCGAGCCGCTCGAGTCGTCGGCCTGGCGCGCCAGCAGGTCGCGGAACATCGCGTCGACGCGGGCCAGGGAATGTCCCGCCGTGCTCGGCTGGAAGACGTAGCCGTCGCCGAGCAGCCGCATCCACTTCGCGCCGTCCTCGGGGACCGAGAGCGCGTGGCTGAGATACCCGCGCTCGCGCAGCGCCTGCACCAGCGAGGCGAGGCCCGCGCCGCCGGAGCCGGCGTCCTGCTTCTCGATCCACGACTTCACGCTGTCGGGGATCGCCACCTCGGGCGTCGCCCCCGGCGCCTGAGCCGTCGCCAGATCGGGGGTCGACGACGACGTCGCCGTGAGCGTGTACGTCAGCCCCTCGGCGGCGCCTCCGGTCACGACGCCCGCCTCGCCCGCAGCGTCGTAGTAGAACGCATCGGCGGCGGAGGCGGCATCCTTCCCCGTGAAACGCACCTGTTCGAGGGCGCCGAACGTCGGCAGCCAGATTCCCCGCAGGCCGTTCACCGTCACCCGGACGGTCGACTCGGTTCCCGCCGGAGCGCTGCGCCGCGACGGCACGCGCACGAAGCTCGCGCCGGAGGCGGCGGCCGACACGCGGTACTCGGCGCCGTCGTAGGACGTGAGGGTCGCGAGCCGGATGCGGTCGGGCAGCGGGCCGTCGACAGCGCTGACCGTGAACAGCGGTGCGTCGACGTCGGCGTCGGTGAAGTTCGTGCGGTAGTCGGTGAGCGGGCTGATCGCCTCGCTGATGGCCTGGCTCGGGCCGATGCCGCTGCGCAGCACATCGCGCGCACGCACGTCGGCGATCGCCGGCGTCACCACGGCGCCGGCCGCGACGGCGACCACGACCATGCCCGCGGCCAGCGCCGTACGGCGCACGTCGGCGGCGCGGCGGCGGCGCGACAGGCGCACGCCGCTGCTCTGCGCCGCGCGCATCAGCGCGGCCTGACGCGCCGCGGCGGCCCGCCAGGCCAGCCAGACGAGGGAGATGACGAGGGCCAGGATGCCGCAGCCGAGCTCGCGCGGCGCCCCGACCGTGAGCGGGCCGAGCGTGAGCGGGTCGCTCGTCACCGTGCGGCCGAACAGCAGCCCGAACGCCGACATGCCGAGCGCCACGACCGCGGCGAACGCCCCGTGCGGCCGCGGTCGCCACGCCAGGCGCAGGGTGCCGAGCGTGCCGGCGAGGAAGACGATGACGGCCGGAACGAGCAGGTTGCGGTACGTGCCCACCGGCAGGTCGACGGTGATGAGGTCCTTCCAGCCGGTGACGGCACCGGTCAGCAGGTCGCGCAGGGAGTCGGGCAGCGCAGCGAGCGTGGCCGGCGGCACAGCGAGGACGAGTCCGACGACGGCGACCGCCGCCACCGCCACGACCGTCGTCAGCCAGCCGGCCCAGCGCCACACGGTCGCCGCCGCCGAGATCAGCAGCGCGACCACGACGCCGATGCCCGCGACGAGCAGGAACCGCGCATCGCCGTAGACCGGCCAGGCGGCGAGCGCCGCGACGGCGGCCATCGCGACCGCGTAGACGGTGCCGGTTGCGACGTGGGGGGTGCGCAGCGCCGCGAAGCCTCGCGCCTGCGCATCGGTGCGGCGGATCATCCGGTCGCCCCCGCTCCGGTCATCAGGGACGTCTGCGTTCCACGGATCATGAGGCCGGGCAGGTCGTCGAGCAGGCCGACGGTCATCACGGTCAGGCCGCCCAGCGGCTGCGTGCGCGGGTGCGCCTTCTCGTCGCACACGACGCCGACGACCGCGGTCGCCGACGAGAAGGCGAGGGCCGCCTGCCGCAGCATCCGCGGGGTGGTCTGCGAGCCGCAGACGACGAAGGCGAGCGAGAGCGTGTCGGAGGCCTCGACCGCCAGTCGGCACACCTCGGGCAACGGCATCGTGCTCTCCAGCGCGTTCAGCCGCGAGAAGCCGTCGAGCAGCCCGCGCGGCGTGCCCGCCTGCAGCACCTCGATCGACCGCATCCGGCCGCGCACCATCTTGGGGATCGCCGATCCGGTGACCACGTCGATGTCACGGCCGTCGCGCACGGCCTGGACGCCCAGCGAGGCCGCAGCGCTCACGGCGAGCTCGAACTCATCGTCGGTGGCGTACTCCGACTCGGCCAGGCTGAGGATCACGGCCAGCCGGGACCGTCGGGTCTCCTCGAACTGGCGGACCATGAGCCGCCCGGTCTTCGCCGTCGACTTCCAGTGGATCTGACGTCGCGCGTCGCCGGGCACGTATTCGCGGATCGCGTGGAACGACATGTCCGCGTCGACGATGCGCCGAGACGGGTTGCCCTCGAGGTCGCGGATCATGCCGGCGCTCGTCCCTGGCACGACGGCCGTGCGCGGGTGCACGTAGATCTCGTGGCGCTCGTCCCACTCGTGCTCGTGGCGCAGCAGACCGACCGGATCGGTGCGGACGGCGGTCGGCGGGCCGACGGTGATCACACCGCGGCGCATCGCCGGGATCGAGACCGGCTGCTCGGTCTCGTGGCCCGGGCGCAGCAGCGGCACGCCGAGCTCGACGAGGCCCTGCCCGACCGGGAGGTCGACGCGGCCGGGGAGCGTCGTGCGCCCGCCGATGTTGCGGATCGCGATCTGCCCGTCGAGCGGGTCGCCGGCGACCACGCGCTCGTGCGGCAGGTGCACCGCCACGTCGTACCCACGCGCGCCGAACAGGAACGGCACGCTCATCACCAGCAGGGCGAGGGAGGCGAAGCCGGCCACCAGCGCCTCGACCCAACCGAACATCCACCCGAGGGTGAGCCCCACCGTCGCCAGAGCCACCACGAGCCAGCCGGCGGGCGTGACGGTGCGGGCGAGCCAGCCCACGGCCGTCGTCGTGCCGGTCTGCGCCGCACGTGCCGCCGTCAGCGCGGCGACGATCGCGCGCACGAGACCGCCGCGCCGCCGGTCGGTGACCTTCGTGCGCCGCGTCGTCGTGCCCTCGCCCGCGGTCATCCCGCCGAAGGTCGTCGTCGTCCCTTCGGGGAAGGCCGTGTACGCGGCACGGGTGGTCTGGCGAGAGCTCATGCGCCCTCGCGTTGGGTGGGCGGCGGAACATCCAGGAGGATCTGCCCGATGACCGCCTCGGCGGTCACGCCGTCGAACTCGGCCTCGGGGTGCACGATGAGGCGGTGCGAGAGCACCGGGCCGGCGAGCGCCTTCACGTCGTCGGGCGTTGCGTACGTGCGCCCCTGCGAGATCGCGCGGGTGCGCGTGGCACGGGTGAGCGCCAGGGCGCCGCGGATGCTGACGCCCAGCCGCACCTGCTCGGCCGTGCGGGTCGCGTCCACGATGCGGGCGATGTAGTCGAGCACGAGTGCGTTGGCGTACACCTCGCGCGCGAGGTCGGCCATGCCGACGAGGGCCTGCGGGGTGATGACCGGGTCGAGCTTCGAGGTCGGCACGGCCGCGCCGTCGAGGATGCGCACGGTCGCCGCGTGGTCGGGGTAGCCGAGCGACGTCTTCATCATGAAGCGGTCGAGCTGCGCCTCGGGCAGCCGGTAGGTGCCGGCCTGCTCGACCGGGTTCTGCGTCGCCAGCACGAGGAACGGCACGCCGACCGGGCGGGTGACACCGTCGATGGTGACCCTGCCCTCCTCCATCACCTCGAGCAGAGCCGCCTGCGTCTTCGGGCTCGCACGGTTGATCTCATCGGCGAGCACGATGTTGGCGAACACCGGACCGGCGTGGAACTCGAACACGCCCGTCTTCTGGTCGTACACCGTGATGCCCGTGATGTCGCCGGGCAGCAGATCGGGGGTGAACTGGATGCGGGTGTTCGTCCCCTGCACCGACTGCCCCAGGGCGCGGGCCAGAGAGGTCTTGCCGGTGCCGGGCACGTCTTCGAGCAGCACGTGCCCGTCGCTCAGCATCGCGACCAGGACCAGCTCGATGACGTGACGCTTGCCGAGCACGGCGTGCTCGACGTTCTCGGCGAGCTGCCGGAACGTGTCGGCGAACCACGTGGCCTGTTCCTGGGGGATCGTCATTCGTGTCTTCCTGTCGGGAGGTTGGGAGGGATGGATGCTGCGGGCCGGTCAGCCGCCGGTGCCGGTCGTCTCGGTCGGGTCGGGGTCGGGCGCCGGCGGTGTGTATGTCACCGCGACAGACGGATTCGACGACACCGCCTTGCCGTTGTCGTTGAGCGCGACCACACGGTATCGATACGAGGTGTCTGCCTCGACGGTCTTGTCGACCAGCGATGTCGCACTCGTCTGGCCGACGCTGCTGAAGCTGCCGCCGTCGGCGGGCGCACGCTGCACGTCGTAGCCGGTCGCGTCCGAAACAGCGCTCCAGGTGATCTTGACGTCGTCTCCCGACTGCGCCACAGCGACATCCGTCGGGGTGTCGAGTTGCGGAAGGTTGGGATCACAGCTGCCGAGAGTGAACGACACCGTCGCATCGTTCAGGCCCCACTTGCTCCAATGCAGCGTGGCCGTCCCCGTTGCGGATTTCGCCCCCACCGGCACCTTGTCTGTGAGTGACAGCGTCGTCGAACCACCGGTCGTCAGCTGATACTTGATGCTCGCCGCCGTGATGGTCGCCGAACCGTCGGAGGACGTGGCCTGAAGACTCAGCGCGGAACCGCCGGTGCACACGTAGGCATTCTCATTGACGTCTGCCCACACCTGATACGGCGCGCTGCCGCTGCTGGGTGTGACCAGGCTGCGCGCTCCGTTGACGATCCCGTAGTCGTACCAGACCTCGATGCCGGGATCGCGGTCGAAGACATCGGTCGGATAGTTGCTGAAGCGCAGCGTCGCCCATCGCGGCGGGGCGTCACCATCGGTCGTCGGTTGGTCGTCGATCTTCCACTCAGCCCGCCCGTTGTTCGTCACGGGGCTGCTGTCGACCACGAACGTGTAGCCCTGCGGGCCGCGATCGTTGGGGCGTGCGACGACCTGGGCAGTGGTCTCGACACGCCCGAACGATTGGTTGTCGACCCGCGACTCGGCGCACAGCCGATAGGTGTAGGTCTGGCCGATGTTCACGTCGAAGGTCGCCGAGGCGTCCGTGCTCGTCGCCTGGCAGCTCTGCCCGTCTTGGACGATGCCGTAGAAGACGGTGGATCCGGTGCCGTTGGGACTGGCCGAGCCGCTCGCGGTGATGGTGGCGGTACTCTCGTCCTTCGCCTTGGATGAGACCGTGAGGCTCGGGTTCTTCGGCGCGCCCACGCCGTTGGCGAGGATCGTCCGGGCCTGGCCCGTCGTCGACCCGTCGAAGCCGGGCGGCAGCGTGAACGGCGACATCGGCGTGACCGTGAGCGGCGTGGATTCGTTGCTGCCGATCCGGTACGTGGGGATCGTCACCGACGTGCCGTGACGCGGCACGTCGACGTCGACCGACTCGCCGCCGTCGCTGGTGATCCGCAGCTTCGCGGTCTTGCCCGTGTCGATGCCGTCGATGGTGACCTTGACGACTCCGCCCTCGCCGTTCGCGGTCACGACCGGCGTCGCCGTCACCGACTTCGGCGTGGGCGGTGCGTCGTATGCCCAGGCGGTCGTGCTGACCGAACCCGCCGACTCGCCCACCGCGTTGACCGCCTTGGCCTCGTACGTGCGCGCCTCGCCGTTGGGAGCGTCGATGGTCGGGCACACGCCGTCGACCGAGCACCGGGCGACGACATCGCCCTTGTAGCGGATGACGAATCCGGTGAGCTCGGGATAGGCCTGGCTGGCCGCGCCCGCGTCGACCCGCAGGGTCACCGTGCCGTCGGCGTAGCCCGACTGCACGACCGCGGCCGGGGCCTTCGGGTAGCCGTGCAGATCGAGGAGAAGCTGCCCGTCGCGATCGCCCGCGGTGGCGCGCCCCTGCGCGTCGCGCACCGAGAACACGGCGGTGCACGTCTGACCGACGGTGTCGTCTGCCCACGAGGCGCGCACGTGCGAGGCATCCGCCACCGCGAAGGTCACGCCGCTGCACGTGCCGCCGCTGCGCACGTCGACGAGCTGGAGAGGCGTTCCCGGCAGCGGGTTGACCTCGCCGGCCGCGCCGATCACCTCGACGGTGCAGCTCGAGCCGTCGGCCTGCGAGCACTTCTGCGAGACGGTCCCGGCCTTGGGCAGCGTGCTCGGCACCGCCCCGACCCGCAGGATGAGCCGAGACGGCGACACACCCGGATGGCTGGAGACGCCGACCACGGCGACCTCCTCATCGCCCGGCGCGGCGGCGTCGGCCCCGACGATGGTGACGGTGGTCCCCTCGTGCGTCACGGTGAAATCGTGCCCCTGGTAGTCGATCGTGTAGACGATGTCGTCCCAGTCCTCGCGGCCCTGCCAGGTCGTGAGCTTCTTGAGGTCATAGGTGACGGTCGCGCCCGGGCTGACCGTGAGCGACGCCGACTCGAGCACCGGGACGGGATCGAGCGCGGTCACCGAGATCGGCACCGACAGGTACGTCCACTCCTTCTGCCCGCTCATGCGCACGGGCACGACGCAGGCGTCGGTCCAGGGTGCGCCGAGTCCGGCGTCGTAGCGCACCTTCGTGCCGCCGGCCGACGCGCACACGGCCTTCTCGCGCGCCTTCGTCGCCGCGATCTTGTCGCCCACCTCGAGCACCGCGCCGGTGGGCAGGCTCACGAGCTTCGCCATGTCGAAGGTGACCGAGTCGCCCTCGGTGACCTGCTGCGCGGTCAGGTCGGGCTTCAGCGCGAGCGTCAGGTCATCGGCACCCGGGATGCGCAGGAAGCCGTACGACGTCACCTTCTGTCCGGCCGTCGACGTGCCCGAGAGCTCGAACGGGATGATGCGGGTGTGGTCGGGCAGCGGTCCGGAGAGCTTCGTCCCCGAGACCGAGACGCCCTCGGGTTCGCCCCACAGGCTCAGCGTGAGGTCGCCGACCTCGCCGCCCGTCCAGCTCACCTTGCCGGCCACCACGTCGACGCCCGAGGTGAACTGCTCGCGGGTCACCGCGGTGAGCACCGTGTCGGAGATGACGGGATAGTCGGGCACCGCGCCGCGCACGACCTTGACCACGATGAGACCGCGGGCCGTGTTGCCGGTGCTGCTGGTCACGTCGTACAGGAACGACATCGTGCCCGGCGACGCACCGGCGCTGATGACGACCTGGTCATCGGTGATCTTGCCGATGAGTCCCTCCAGGCGCGCGAACTCGGGGTTGTCGCTGCCGTCGGCGAGCTTCTCGACCGCGTCGGGACGCACATCGCTGAGCGCGAGGGCGCCGCCGGTGGGATCGACGTCATTGGCGAGCGGGTCCACCCGCACGGTGTTGCTCTCGCCCACCTGCAGCTGCACGTAGTCGGTGAAGGTGACCGGGCTCGGGTTCGCCTGCTCGTCGAGCACGCCGACGCGCACCGTCGCGGTGCCCGTCGCACCCGCGGCATCCACCACCCGGTATGTGAACGAGACCTGGCCGTGGAAGCCCGGCACGCTCGCGTACTCGATCGACTCGCCGTCGGCCGAGATCGTGGCCGATCCGCTCGCCGGCTGGGTCAGGATGCGGTCGAGGCTCACGTCGTCGCCGTCGGGGTCGACGCCGTACGACCGGAACGGGATCGTCGTCGACTGCCCGGTGAGCACACGACCGGTGAGCGTGCGGGGCCGCGGCGCACGGTTCGCCTCATCGGAGATCACCTTGATCCGGACCACGGCGGTGTCGGCCAGCGTCGGCGATCCGGCCGCGAACACCGAGTACTCGACGCGGTAGTCGCCGGGCGTGCTGGGCGCCAGGTAGCGGAGCATGCGCCCCGAGGCGAAGGCCAGCGCGCTCTTGGTCGACGAGCGGACGGATGCCGGGTTCAGCGTCATGGCCCCGCCCGAGGCCGACACGTCGTTGTCGAGCACCGGGATGTCGACCTGCGCGCCCGCACGGGCCACGACCGTGTCATCGACGGCGATCGGGGCGAGGTCTGCGGAGGCCGACAGCAGATACACGGTCGCCTCGCCCGTGATGCGGGCGCCCGCGTCGTTCGTCCCGTCCGAGACGGTGTAGGTGATCGTCCCCAGCTGGCCCGGCGACCCGTCGGCGGTCGAGCCCGAGATGCGCAGGTAGTTCTGGCCGACGGCATCCACCGACATCGTCGCCCCGTCGGTGGCGTGCGGTTCGATGTCGCTGAGCAGCAGCACGCGCCCGGTGGGGTTGCTGACGGCACTGAAGACGTCGAGGGTGACATCCTGCTGCGGACGCACGAACGCCACCACGGGCGAGGTGGCCAGCTGCGCCGGCGCGTCGTCGGGCAGCACGGTGATGCGCGCGGTCGCCGACGCCTCGCTGTCGCCGTCGGTGACCGTGTACGAGACCCGGTAGATCCCGGGCCCCTTCGTGCTCATGTCGAAGCTCGTGCCGCCCGCGGTCGCCACGGCCTCGGCCGACGCGTCGTCGAGCACGCGCACGCTCGAGAGCGAGAGGCGCCCCTGCGTGCCCTGCACATGCGGTCCCACATCGACGGTGATGCCGCCGCCCTGCGTCTCGGTGACGGCGAACGATTCCGCTTCGAGCTTCGGTGTGGGCGTGATCCGCACGGTGAGGTCGCGGGTCGTCGTCGCCCCGCGGACGTCGCTGACGGTCACCTTCAGCTGGACGATCTGCGCCTCGGTCACCGAGGGATCGGAGTGCTGGTAGACGACGTCGCCGTCGGGGGTGGATGCCGCGGCCCCGGTCCCGGACGGATCCGTGACGCCCAGCAGCATGAGCGGGTCGCCGTCGGGGTCGACCCAGCCGTCGAGCACGGGCACGGTCACCGTGCCGCCGGGGGCGACCTGCGGCGACGGCCACGTCGCGAGGCAGTCGGCCGTTCCGCACCACTTGGGTGCGGAGTTGTCGCTGCTGTCCTTGACCGTCAGGGTGACGGTCGCCGGCTCGGAGTAGAGCCCGTCCTTCGCGGTGCCGTCGGTGACGCGGTAACGGAAGGATGCCGAGCCGTGCGCATCGGGTGACACCTGCACCGCCAGACGCTGGCCGTTGTCGGTGACCGAGAGGGTGCCGAAGCTCTCGTCGAGCCCGGTGATGCTGCCGGCGTCGATCGTGAGCACGTCCTCGTTCGGATCGTGGTCGTTGAGCATGACCGGCAGGGTGACGAGGCTGCCCGCCCGCACACCGAACGCGTCGGCCTCGGCCACGGGCGGCTTCGGGTCGATGACGACCTGCGCCTCCTCGTCGCTGGGCGCGGTCTCGGGCGCCGAGGTGTCGTCGAGCGACCAGTCCTGGCTGGAAGGCAGCAGCGCCGCCGTGCGCGCGTTCCACACCCAGCCGCTGCGCGTCTCGTTGAGGATCAGCGCGGTGCCGCTACCGGTGAACACCGGGCGCCGATCGTCGCCGAGCGTCTTGTCGCCGAAGTCGAGGGCATGCTCGCCGTCGTCGCTGCGCCAGAGCGTCCCTGTGTCCGTCCCCACCCACGCGGCGAAGACGACGCCGTCGTCGACGACCGGGCGCGCCGGGGTGCCCAGGTCACGCGTCGATCCGGAGCCGCCGACGACGCGCTCCGGGTCGGCGCCGTCGACCGGCAGCTTCACGAGGCCGGTGTCGTCGGCGATCCACGCGGCGTCACCTGACGACTGCGCACGGCTGTAGGCGATGTCGCCGACGAGCGCGAGCGAGACCGGGGCCTCGGCGCCGCGCCGCCAGAGTTTGTTCGCGTCCTCGTCGACGAGGAACCACGTGCCGCCGGCGGCGGTGAGCCCCAGCGCCGAGCCGCTGGGCGCGTTCGGCACCGCATCGCGGCCCAGCACCTCGCCGTCGGAGATGCGATAGCGAACGACCACCGCGTCCTTCTGCGAGAACGCGTACACGACGCCAGCGTCGTCGACCGCGATGGCCTGCGCGGTGAACTGCGGCGCGTCGGGATCGGCGCCGTCGGGGTTCAGCTGGCCGGGCGAGGTGTCGCCCATGCGCCCCGCGTACACCGCGCCCGAGTCGGTGCGGTACGCCACGTAGTCGCCGGTGACGGCGGCCTGCACGGTGCCGGGCGGGGTGGACGGCGACTCGCGCAGCGCCTCGTCGTCGAGATCGTCGGGCAGCGCCTCGTCGATGCGCGTGACCTTGCCGTAGCTCTCCGAGAAGAGGTACGCCCCGTCGCCGGTCTGTGCGACCGCCGAGGGGTTGGCGACGCTGCGCACCGTGTCGAGCTCGCCGATCGCCGTGTTCACCCGCGCGTACCGACGGCCCTCGCCGGTCTGCAGGGCCCACACCGACGTCTGCTCGGGCGGTGTGGAACGGGAGTCGAGACCGGGCCAGACCGCGCTGACGGTGATGACGGATGCCGCGACCGCCGCCACTGCGACGACCGTTGCGATCAGCGAGCCGCGCTTCATGTCAGGCCACTCCCCCGGAGGCGACGGCCCACACCACGAGCGCGACGGCGAGCACGACGACGGCACCCGTCACGATCCACGGCCACACGCGCCGGGAGGTGTGCACGGCGGGCGCCGAGATGTCGGTGTCCTCATCGCGCGCGGTCAGCGGGGCGGCAGCGGGAGCATGGCGCCGCGACGCGTGCGGCACCGACGAGATGAGCGGGCCGCGGGCCGCGGCATCCCGCACATCGACGGTCGTGTCGCCGGGGACCCACTCGTCCACGGCGACCTCGAGCGGCGAGGGAGGGAACCCCAGGGCGTGCTGCACGTCGCGCAGCGCCTGCGCGAAGGCGAGCGCCGAGGGGTAGCGGTCCTGAGGGTCGCGCGCCATCGCGACCTGCAGCACCTCGAGCACCTGCGCGGGCACGTCGGGGCGTCGCATCGTCGGGAACGACGCGCGCTGGATGCGGCGGCGCAGCTGATCGCGAGAGTTCTGGCCCGCCTCCGGCCGCTCGAACGGGCTGTGCCCGGCCAACAGCGAGTAGACGGTCGCGCCCAGGCCCCACACCTCGCTGGAGACGGTGCCCGCGGTCTGCTCGGCGATGACCTCGGGGGCGCTCCACGGCACGCTCATCGCGAACACCTCGCCGCCGCCGGTCGGCGCGAGCGACGACGAGATGCCGAAGTCGGCGAGCACGGGAGAGCCGAAGGTCGTGATGAGGATGTTGCTGGGCTTGATGTCACGGTGCACGAGACCGGCGCGGTGCGCGGTCTCGACGGCACCGGCCATCTTGACGCCGATCGTCAGCACCTCGTCGAGCGGCAGCCGCTCGAGCCGATAGCGCTGCGCGAGCGAGCCCGGGCAGTACTCCATGACGATATAGGGGCGGCCGTCGGCCGAGATCCCCGCCTGGTAGACGGTGACGATCGACGGATGCGCCGACAGGTGCGCGAGGATGTCGGCCTCGGCATTGAACATGCGCAGCAGCTCGGCGTCGTGGATGCCCGACGGCAGCACCTTCACCGCCACCTGGCGACGCGGCATGTCCTGCGCATAGAGGAACACGTCGGCGAACCCGCCCGAACCGAGCGGGCGCACGTAGGTGAGGCCGGGCAGGACCGGGGGCTCGGAGGGCAGACGCTTGGGCATAGCGGTCGCTCCTCGTAGCCGGGTCTGTGCACAGGGTGATGCGCCGTCGGCGTGGTGAGCGGACAGCGGTCGGGCCCGGTCATCGTAGCAAATCGCGCTGGATCCCCGCGCCGAGCTTCGGTGACGGGCGGTCAGTCGGTCGGGTCGAAGGGCGCGTCCAGCGACCGGGTCAGCTCTTCGAGGAGCGCCGCGACCTGCGGCTCCACGTACTCGCCGATGGCGGTCTGGATGCGCAGCCTGTGCCCCAGCAGGATCGAGCACACCTCGCGCCCGACCATGTTCGCGTACTCGTCGGCGAGGCCGACCTCCTGGCGCAGCGCGGCCTTGGCCTCGTCGCTGAGCGGCGGCAGCGCCGGCACCTCGGCGTCGGCCTCGTCGGCCATGCCCGCGAGCGTGAAGAGGAAGGGTGCGCCCGGCTGCGGGTCGGGATCCAGCGGCATGCCCTCGAACTCGGGGTCGAGCCCCTCGCCGGGCCGGTAGCTGCGGGACCTGTTGCGCTCGGCCTGCTGGTCGAGCTCGGCCTGCAGCATCGGCAGGTTGCGCGAGGTGTAGTCGGCCACCGCGTGGTCCACGATCGTCTTGATACGGGTCGACAGCCCGTGCTGCACGCCGTGGGGCACGTCGGCGCCCAGACCCGCCGCCGACAGCACCGGAGAACCGAAGCAGCGACGGCAGACGGCGACCCGCCCGCGGTGCGTGGCCGGCTCCCAGCGCGGCAGCCACCGCAGCCAGGCGTCGACTGCCTGGCTGACCTGGGTTTCCAGGGAGCGCTCCACGCCTCCACCGTAACGCGCGAGGGCGCTCACGGCTCGTCGTGACTCTCCCACGGCCAGCGCGGGCGTCCGCCGCGGGCGCGCACGAGCAGGATCCCGCCCCAGCCGGCCACCAGACCGGCGCCCGCCACCACGAGGGCGAAGCCGCCGGTGACGAGCCCTCCGGCGACGGATGCCGCGAGCACGATGTCGCTCGTGTGCACCGCCCCACCGATCCACACGGTCGCCAGGTACACGAGGAACGCGGTCAGCCCCGTGCCGACGGCACCCCACAGCGACGGGCGGGGCCGGCGCAGCAGCATCCACAGCACCGCCGCGAACGCGACCGCCGCGAGGATCGCGGCGACGGTGCCCACCAGCTCGCCGAAGTCGGGCACCGGGATCACGTCGCGCCCGGTCGCCAGGCTCACCAGCCCGAGGCCCGCCACCATGAGCGCCACGAACAGCACCGTCGCGAACGCCCATGCGACGACCGGGCGGACCGGTCCGCCTTCGACAGGACCCGGTCCGCCCGGTGCATTCGTCATGGGATCAGCGTGCCAGCTGCGGGCCCGCCTCGAGCGTGCGCTCGTACTCGCGACGCGCCTCGACGTTCAGCGCGGTCATGCGCTTGCCGCGCGCGGCCGCCCAGGCGCCGAACCAGATCGTCAGCTCGCGCCCGATGATGAACGCGGCGATCGCCAGCGGCGCGAACAGCTGCTGGTCGACGATGTCGGCGCCCTGCGACGCGGTGACGTTCCAGAACGGGGCCTCGAACAGCTGCCCCAGCAGATGCCCGCCCCAGGCGGCGACGCCCACGAGCAGGCCGATGATGACCCAGGCGCCCCAGCGCCCGCGGTTGATGATTGCGCCCAGCAGCCAGAACGCGACGAAGAACACCACGGTGGGCACCCACAGGCCCCACGACGACAGTGCGTCCACGAGCCAGTCGGTCAGGCCGCCGGTGGTGATGTCGCCGTTCACCAGGCCGATGACCAGGCCCGAGGCGAGGTACAGGGCGGCGAAGCAGACGGCGGCGACCAGGCCGATGCCGCCGGCGGCGCCGCGGTTGCCGCGCGGACGCGGCTCTTCGGGCGCCTGCACGAAGATCGGCTGCGGGGCGACCGGTTCGGCGACGGATGCCGCGGCGGCAGCGCCCGCGGCGGCTCCGGCCGGGTACGCCTCGGTCTCGACGGCCTCGCGCGAGGCCTGGTACTGCTCGGTGGCGGCGGTGTCGACGTTCTCACCGTAGGTGCCGTGCATGTCGTTGAGAGCGGGCGTGGAGAACACCGGCTCGTCGGCCTCTTCGGTCGGCTCCGCCGCAACCGGCGCGTCGGCCTCGACGGACGTCGCGACGGCCGGCTCATCGGCAGGCGGAGCGGATGCCGCGGCTGCGGCCTCATCGGTCGCGTCGCGACCGGCGGCCTCGGCCTCGGCAAGGCCCTCGTGCGCGCGGCCCACCACGTCGTCGACCGACGTCGACTCCTCGACCGGCTCGCCGACGGGCTCCTGGGGGTCACTCATCAGCAGGACTCCTCACACGGGGACGGTCCCCTTCTCAGCGAGGGTACCGCCGGGCTCCGCGGGGATCAGGGAGGCATGCCGACGCGTGTCGGACGAGGCGCGCACCGCGCTCCTTCTACAGTGAGGGGATGCGCCGGATCACGACTGCGGCCGCGGCCGCGGCATCCCTCCTCCTGCTCACGGTGCTGGCCGCCTGCGCACCCGACCCGGCGCCGACCACGCCCGCGTCGACGCCGCCGGCCGTCGCCGAGCAGACCGGGACCCCCACGCCGACGACCACGCCGACCGCCGCGCCCGCGGTCGCGCTGCCCACCGACTGCCGCGCCATCGTGTCAGCCGCGGTGCTCGCCCAGCTGCAGGACCAGCCGCTGAACGACAAGGCATTCGGGCCGACGGGTGTGCAGTCCGACGGCTCGCTCATCTGCGTGTGGGGCTCGCCCAGCGCCGACACCACGAACCTCACCACGACCATCTCGTACATCGACCGCGGCCCGGCGCTCGACGCGATGAACGCCTTCCGCGAAAAGGGCGCCACCTGCTACACGCCCGATGAGGGCACCCGCTGCGAGCGCACCTGGAAGAACAAGCAGTACCCCGTCACCGACGGGCGCACGATGTTCTGGCGCGACGGCGTGATGATCGACACCCAGTACTCGAACCTCGCACCGGACGGGTACACGGCCAGCCTCGTCGCGCACATCTTCGGGTGAGGGTCAGCTCGGCGCAGCGTTCAGAACTCCGCAAGAATCGCGCGCGCGGCCCGCGAATCGACGTGAACTCGCCTTCGGGCCCGCAGAATCGCTGAGTTCTGAACGCGACGTGCGGGCGGCGGGCTCACTCCCCCACTGCCAGCACCGTGTGCACGAGCGTGCGCACCCCGACCGGGATCGCCCGCTCGTCGGCGCGGAACGCCGACGAGTGCAGATCGACCTGGGGCTCGAGGCCGTCCCAGACCCCCAGCCGGGCCAACGCGCCGGGCGCGTGGTCGAGCAGCACGGCGAAGTCCTCGGCGCCGGCCGACTGCTCGGCGTCGGTGACCGCGTCCACCCCGACGCCGGCGGTCACGGCGCGCTGCAACAACGCGACCGAGGCGGCGTCGTTGACCACCGGCGGCACCCCGCGGATGTAGGTGAGCCGGTGCTCGGCGCCGCTGGGCGCGAGCAGCTGCTCGACGAGCTCGGTGACGACGGGCTCGGCCAGCTCCCATGCGGCGCGGTCCATGACGCGCAGGGTGCCGCCGAGCGTGCCCTGCCGGGGGATGACATTGGATGCCGCACCCGCCTGGATCGCGCCCCACACCAGCAACGCGCCCGAACGGGGATCCAAGCGGCGGTTCACCAGCAGCGGCAGCCGCGTCGCGACCATGGCGAGCGCCCCGACGACGTCGACGGTCAGGTGCGGTCGTGAGGTGTGACCGCCGGGTCCGGTGACCTCGAGCTCGATCATGTCGCACGCCGAGGTGATGGACCCCACCCGCAGGCCCACCTGCCCGACGGGCACCCGCGGATCACAGTGCAGCGCGAACACGCGGTCGACGCCCTCGAGCGCGCCGGATGCCACGAGCTGGTGCGACCCGCCGGGCATCCGCTCCTCCGCGGGCTGGAACAGCAGTCGCACGCGGCCGGCGAAGGCCGGTGCCGCGTGCAGCGCGAGCGCCGTGCCCACGAGCACGGTCGTGTGCACGTCGTGCCCGCATGCGTGTGCGACGCCCGGGACGGTCGAGGCGAACGGCAGCCCGCTGCCCTCGAGGACCGGCAGCGCGTCGATGTCGGCGCGCAGGCCGACCACGGGTCCGGGCGCGCCGCCGTCGAGCTCGGCGACCAGCCCCGTGCCGCCGGGGAGCACCTGGGCGGGAATGCCCGCGGCAGCCAGCACGTCGTGCAGCAGCTGGGTCGTCGCGCTCTCCTGCCAGGAGAGCTCGGGATGCGCGTGCAGGTGCCGCCGCAGGCGTACCAGCCTGGGCAGCTCGGTGCTCAGAGCCTCGTCGAGCCAGGCGGGGCCGCGCCCCGCGCCCGGGTCGGCCGTGCCGGCCGGGGCCGGCGTGGTCTCGTCGGATGCGTCATCCACTGTTCGTCTCCCCCTTCGTCGTCCCAGCGTAGACGCGACACGGCGGCCGCGATGTGCCATGCTCGTCGCCATGGGAGACGACATCTCCTCGCTCGAGTTCACGCGCGAGCAGCGCACCGCGTACCGCGCCAAGGTGCAGCGGTGCCTCGACGTGTTCGAGCAGATGCTGCACGAGCAGGTGTTCGAGCTCGAGCGGCCGCTGACCGGGCTCGAGATCGAGCTCAACCTCGTCGATGACGAGGGACGGCCGAAGATGGCGAACGGCGAGGTGCTCGGGGCCATCGCCGATCCCGCGTTCCAGACCGAGCTGGGACGCTACAACATCGAGCTCAACGTCCCGCCGCGGCCGCTGCCGGGCGACTCGGCGATCGACCTCGAAGAGCTGCTGCGCTGGTCGATGAACCACGCCGACGAGCGGGCGCGTGAGGCGGGTGCGCGCATCGTCATGGTCGGCATCCTCCCCACGCTGCGCCCCGAGCAGCTGGAGGGCGAGTGGATGAGCGCCAACCCGCGCTACGCCGCCCTCGACGAGGCGATCTTCGCCGCGCGCCGCGAGGATCTCGAGCTCAACATCGTCGGCACCGAGTCGCTGCGCATGTACTCGCCGACCATCGCGCCCGAATCGGCGTGCACCTCGGTGCAGCTGCATCTGCAGGTGGCGCCCTCGTCGTTCGCCGCGCACTGGAACGCCGCGCAGATCCTCGCGGGCCCGCAGCTGGCCCTCGGCGCCAACTCGCCGTATCTGTTCGGCAAGCACCTGTGGGCCGAGACCCGCACCGAGCTGTTCCTGCAGGCCACCGACACCCGGTCCCCCGAACTGCGCAATCAGGGCGTGCGCCCGCCCGTCTTCTTCGGCGAGCGGTGGGTCACGAGCATCTTCGACCTGTTCGAGGAGAACGTGCGGTACTTCCCGGCGCTGCTCCCCGAGACCACCGATGAGGACCCCGAGGCCGAGCTGCGTGCGGGTCGCGCTCCCCTGCTGCAGGAGCTGCGGCTGCACAACGGCACGGTGTACCGCTGGAATCGCCCGGTGTACGACGTCGTCGACGGCACGCCGCACCTGCGCGTGGAGAACCGCGTGCTGCCGGCGGGGCCGACGGTCGCCGACATCATGGCGAACGCGGCGTTCTACTACGGCATGGTGCGCATGCTCGCCGAGCAGGACCGCCCGATGTGGACGAAGATGAGCTTCGACGCGGCCCGCGCGAACTTCGCCGAGGGCGCGCGACGCGGCGTGGACGCGACGTTCTACTGGCCCGGCATCGGCGCCGTGCCGTGGGACGAGCTCGTGCTGCGCCGGCTGCTGCCGCTCGCGCACGAGGGCCTTCAGCGGTGGGATGTCTCGGCCGCCGTCCGCGACAGGTACCTGTCGATCATCGAGGGGCGCTGCCGGGACCGCGTCAACGGGGCGTCGTGGCAGGTGGCCGCGGTGCGGGCGTTCGAGGACCGAGGCCTCGAACGCGAGGCGGCCCTCGCCGAGATGCTGAAGCTCTACATGGAGGGCATGGACGCCAACGCCCCGGTGCACACGTGGGAGGTGCCGGGCCCCAGGCGATGAGGTCGCGGCTTCACGCCCTGGTGCGCGCGCCGGGCCAGGATGACACGCATCCGAAAAGCCCATTGAACTTCCTGTTCACAGACCCCCGGCCGGGCTGATCAAGGTGTGCCCGCGGGTGTTCAAGGTGTGCCCGCGGGTGTTCAACAGTCGCGAACTGCAGTCGCGCGCGCTCCGGACCGCAGATACCGCCTGCCGAACCCTGCAGCGCCTCGCCGCGACATCCATCCCACGCCACGGTTCAACAGTCACGAACTGCAGCCGGCCGGCGCTCCGGCCTGCAGAAACCGCCTGCTGAACACGCGCACCGCGCGCCACCCCATGTTCGGCAGTCACAAACGACAAGCCCTGCGCGGCCAGACCTGCAGAAGCCGCCTGCCGAACCCGGGGGGTGCCGGGCTCCCGCTACCGCGGCCAGAGGTGCTGCGCGAGGCGGTCGGTGTAGTCCTCGGGACGCCAGCCGTCCTCGGTGGTGACCAGCCAGAGGTCCCCGTCGACGATGTCGTCCTCGCCGACGCCGTCGACAGTCCGCGTGCATCGCACGCCGGCCCCCAGCGGGGCGCAGGCGAACCCCGCGCCGGTGAACGCGTCACGGGCGATCGCGGCGGCCGCGGCATCCACCCGCGACAGCGTCGTCGTGAGGGTCTGGCCGTCGTCCGTCCGCCAGGCACAGGTCATCAGCACCTGCGGCGACAGGGCGTCGCGCACCGCGGCGGCCGAGGTCGCGGGTGCGTCCTGCGACTGGTTGAGGACGTGGTCGGGGCTCCAGGTGAGCTCCATCCAGAGGTCGCTGGGGTAGAGGTCGCGGCAGTCGTCGCCCGCGGCGATCGTCACGACCGGCTCGGGTGATGCCGACGCCGCCTCGAGCTGCCGCGTGCCCGAGCGCAGCACATCGCCCGCGAACTGCACGGCCGTGGGCACGCCGGGTACCGCCAGCCACACGAGTGCCCCGACCACGCCGACGCACACGATGCCGACCGGCCAGGCGATCCAGCCGTTGCGTCCCCCGATCATCGCACCCTCCCCCGCCCTCCACGCTACGCGGCGGACGCCGGAAAACGAGGAAGGCCCCCGGCGCGTGCCGGGGGCCTTCCTGCTGCGGGTCGGATCAGTTGTACGAACCCGGGGTGTAGTCGTCCGTCGAGAAGCTGTCGAAGTCGACGTAGCTCAGGTCGGCGTCGCTGTACGCACCGTCCGAAGCGAAGATGCGGTTGGGGTACCGCTCGCTCTTCGCCTCTTCGGTGGCCTCCACGACGACGTTCCGGTACTTCGTCAGTCCGGTGCCGGCGGGGATCAGCTTTCCGATGATCACGTTCTCCTTCAGGCCCACGAGCGGGTCGCTCTTGCCCTCCATTGCGGCCTGCGTCAGGACGCGCGTCGTCTCCTGGAACGACGCGGCCGACAGCCACGACTCGGTGGCGAGCGACGCCTTGGTGATACCCATCAGCTCGGGACGACCCGACGCCGGGCGCTTGCCCTCGCCGACCGACGCACGGTTGATGTCGATGAAGCGGCGCGAGTCGACCATCTCACCGGGCAGCAGCGTGGTCTCGCCGTGGTCGACCACGGTGACCTTGCGCAGCATCTGGCGCACGATGACCTCGATGTGCTTGTCGTGGATCGGCACACCCTGCGAGCGGTACACGCCCTGCACGCCGTTGACAAGGTACTTCTGCACCTCGCGGGCGCCCTGGACGCGCATGATCTCCTTGGGGTCGAGCGTGCCCACCTGCAGCGGCTGGCCGACCGAGACGTGCTGGCCGTCCTCCACGAGCAGCGTGGCGCGCTTGAGGACCGGGTACACGTGCGGCTCGTCGCCGTTGTCGGGGGTCAGGATGACCTTGCGGGTCTTCTCCGTCTCGTCGATCGTCACGCGGCCGTCGGCCTCGGCGATCGGCGACGCGCCCTTGGGCGTGCGCGCCTCGAACAGCTCGGTGACACGCGGCAGACCCTGGGTGATGTCGTCCGCCGACGCCGAACCACCGGTGTGGAAGGTACGCATCGTCAGCTGCGTGCCGGGCTCACCGATCGACTGGGCCGCGATGATGCCGACGGCCTCGCCGATGTCGACGAGCTTGCCGGTCGCGAGCGAACGGCCGTAGCACTTCGCGCACACGCCGACCGCAGAGTCACAGGTGAGCACGGAGCGCACCTTGATCGTCTCGATGCCGGCCTCGACGAGGCTGTTGATCAGCACGTCGCCGACGTCGGAGCCGGCCTCGGCCAGCACCTCGCCGGCCTCGGACACGACGTCCGCCGCCAGGGTGCGGGCGAACACCGAGTTCTCGACGTTCGCGTCGCGGACGAGCGCACCGTCGACGCCGGGAGCGGCGATCGGCAGCTCGAGGCCCTTGGTGGTGCCGCAGTCCTCTTCGCGGATGATGACGTCCTGCGAGACATCCACCAGACGACGGGTCAGGTAACCCGAGTCGGCGGTGCGCAGAGCGGTGTCGGCCAGACCCTTACGGGCACCGTGCGTGGCGATGAAGTACTCGGCCACACTCAGCCCCTCGCGGTACGAGGAGATGATCGGGCGCGGGATGATCTCACCCTTCGGGTTGTTCACCAGGCCGCGCATACCGGCGATGTTCCGGATCTGCAGCCAGTTACCACGGGCACCCGACGACACCATGCGGTTGATGGTGTTGTCGGCCGGGAAGTTGTCGCGCATCGCCTTCTGGACCTCGTCGGTCGCCTCGGTCCAGATCTTGATGAGCTCCTGGCGACGCTCGGCGTCGGTGGTCAGACCCTTCTCGTACTGGCCCTGGACCTTCGCCGCGCGCTTCTCGTGCGCGCCGATGATCTCCGCCTTGTTCGGAGGAGTGAGGATGTCGCTCATCGCGACCGTCACGCCCGAACGGGTGGCCCAGTAGAAGCCGGCGTCCTTGATCGCGTCGAGGGCGGCGGCCACGGTGACCTTCGGGTACTCCTCGGCCAGCTTGTTCACGATCTGGCTGAGCTTGCCCTTGTCGGCCTGCTCGCGCACGAACGGGTAGCCCTTGGGCAGCGTGTCGTTGAAGATCGCCTGGCCCAGCGAGGTGTCGACCAGGCCGTGGGTCTCGTAGCCCTCGGGCGACTCGCCCTCGAGGAAGGCGAGACCCGGGATGCGGATGCGCACCTTGGCCTGCAGGTCGAGCGTGCCCTCGTCGCGGGCGAGGATCGCCTCGCCGACCGAGCCGAACACGCGGCCTTCGCCGTCGGCGCCCTCCTTGAGCGTCGTCAGGTAGTGCAGACCGATGATCATGTCCTGCGAGGGCAGGGTCACCGGGCGGCCGTCCGACGGCTTCAGGATGTTGTTCGACGCCAGCATGAGGATGCGGGCCTCGGCCTGCGCCTCGACCGACAGCGGCAGGTGCACGGCCATCTGGTCACCGTCGAAGTCGGCGTTGAACGCCGCACACACGAGCGGGTGGAGCTGGATGGCCTTGCCCTCCACGAGCTGCGGCTCGAACGCCTGGATGCCCAGACGGTGCAGCGTGGGCGCACGGTTCAGCAGCACGGGGCGCTCGCGGATGATCTCCTCGAGCACGTCCCACACCTCGGGGCGGGTGCGCTCGACGGCGCGCTTGGCGGCCTTGATGTTCTGCGAGTGACCCAGGTCGATGAGGCGCTTGATCACGAACGGCTTGAACAGCTCGAGCGCCATCTGCTTGGGCAGACCGCACTGGTGCAGCTTCAGCGTCGGGCCGACGATGATGACCGAACGGCCCGAGTAGTCCACGCGCTTGCCGAGCAGGTTCTGGCGGAACCGGCCCTGCTTGCCCTTGAGCATGTCGGACAGCGACTTGAGCGCACGGTTGCCGGTACCGGTGACCGGGCGGCCGCGGCGGCCGTTGTCGAACAGCGCGTCGACGGCCTCCTGCAGCATCCGCTTCTCGTTGTTGACGATGATCTCGGGGGCACCGAGATCGATCAGACGACGGAGGCGGTTGTTGCGGTTGATCACGCGACGGTACAGGTCGTTCAGGTCGCTGGTGGCGAAGCGGCCGCCGTCCAGCTGGACCATCGGGCGCAGCTCCGGCGGGATCACCGGAACGACGTCGAGGACCATGGATGCCGGGCTCATGCCCGTCGACAGGAACGAGTTCACGACCTTGAGGCGCTTGATCGCACGGATCTTGCGCTGGCCCTTGCCCTCGGCGATCTGCAGGCGCAGGTTGTCGGCCTCGGCGGCCAGGTCGAAGCTCTGCAGGCGACGCTGGATCGACTCCGCGCCCATGTAGGCCTCGAAGTACTGGCCGAAGCGGTCCTGCAGCTCGTGGAACACGTCGTCCTCGGGCTTGAGGGCGCCGACCTCGAGGGTGCGGAAGTCCTCCCAGACGCGCTCGAGGCGGGCGATCTGCTCGTCCGCGTTCTTGCGCATGGATGCCATCTCCTTCTCGGCGGCATCCTTCGTCTTCTTCTTCTGGTCGGCCTTGGCGCCTTCCGCCTCAAGGGCGGCGAGGTCTTCCTCGAGCTTGGCCAGACGGGTCGCGACGCGGGCGTCACGACGGTCGGCGATGGTCTTCATCTCCAGGCGGAGGTTGTTCTCGTGCGTGGGAAGGTCGCGGTGGCGGCCCTCTTCGTCGACCGAGATGACCATGTACGCGGCGAAGTAGATGACCTTCTCGAGGTCCTTCGGCGCCATGTCGAGCAGGTACCCGAGGCGCGACGGGACGCCCTTGAAGTACCAGATGTGCGTGACCGGGGCGGCCAGCTCGATGTGGCCCATCCGCTCGCGGCGGACGGAGGACTTGGTGACCTCCACGCCGCAGCGCTCGCAGACGATGCCCTTGAAGCGGACGCGCTTGTACTTGCCGCAGGCGCACTCCCAGTCGCGGCTGGGCCCGAAGATCTGCTCACCGAACAGACCGTCCTTCTCGGGCTTGAGCGTGCGGTAGTTGATGGTCTCGGGCTTCTTGACCTCACCGTACGACCAACGACGGATGTCGTCGGCGGTGGCCAGACCGATGCGAAGCTCATCGAAAGTAGTTGCGTCGAGCACTATTTCTCCTGTGTCGGAATTCTTGAAATATCGGCCGGGCCGGATCAGATCTCGTCGATCGACGAGGTCTCGAAGCGGCTGGAGATGTTGATGCCGAGCTCCTCCGCTGCGCGGAACGCCTCGTCGTCGGTGTCACGGAGGTTGACCGCCGTGCCGTCGGCCGAGAGCACCTCGACGTTCAGGCAGAGCGACTGCATCTCCTTCATGAGCACCTTGAACGACTCGGGCGTGCCAGGCTCGGGGATGTTCTCGCCCTTGACGATGGCCTCGTACACCTTGACGCGACCCAGGATGTCGTCCGACTTGACCGTCAGCAGCTCCTGCAGGGCGTAGGCGGCACCGTAGGCCTCGAGGGCCCACACCTCCATCTCACCGAAGCGCTGGCCACCGAACTGCGCCTTACCACCCAGCGGCTGCTGCGTGATCATCGAGTACGGGCCGGTCGAGCGGGCGTGGATCTTGTCGTCGACGAGGTGGTGCAGCTTCAGGATGTACATGTAGCCGACCGAGATGGGAGCCGGGAAGGGCTCGCCGCTGCGGCCGTCGTACAGCGTGGTCTTGCCGCTGGAGTCGATCAGGCGGTCGCCGTCGCGCGTGGGGAGCGTCGAGTCGAGCAGACCCGCGATCTCCTCCTCGTGCGCGCCGTCGAACACCGGGGTCGCGACCTTCGTGCCGGGCGCGGCCTCGCGGGCGTCCGCGGGGAGCTCCTTGGCCCACTCCGGCTCGCCCTCGACCTTCCAGCCGGTCTTGGCGATCCACCCGAGGTGGGTCTCCAGCACCTGACCGAAGTTCATGCGGCCGGGGATGCCGAGCGGGTTCAGGATGACGTCGACCGGCGTGCCGTCGGCGAGGAACGGCATGTCCTCGACCGGCAGGATGCGCGAGATGACGCCCTTGTTGCCGTGACGGCCGGCGAGCTTGTCACCCGCGGTGATCTTGCGCTTCTGGGCGATGTAGACCACGACGCGGCGGTTCACGCCGTTGCCGAGCTCGTCGTCGCCGTCCTCGGCGTTGAACTCCTTGACCGCGATGATCGTGCCCTCTTCACCGTGGGGCACCTTCAGCGACGTGTCGCGCACCTCGCGGCTCTTCTCGTTGAAGATTGCGCGGAGCAGGCGCTCCTCGGCCGACAGCTCGGTCTCGCCCTTCGGCGTGACCTTGCCGACGAGGATGTCGCCGGGACGCACCTCGGCGCCGATGCGGACGATGCCGCGCTCGTCGAGGTCCTTCAGCAGGTCGGGGCTGACGTTGGGGAGGTCGCGGGTGATCTCCTCCTTGCCGAGCTTGGTGTCGCGGGCGTCGACCTCGTACTCCTCGATGTGGATCGAGGAGAGGGTGTCGTCCTTCACCAGGTTCTGGCTGAGGATGATCGCGTCCTCGTAGTTGTAGCCCTCCCACGTCATGAACGCGACGAGCAGGTTCTTGCCGAGCGCGAGCTCGCCGTTCTCGGTGGCGGGGCCGTCGGCGATAACCTCGCCGACCTCGACGCGCTCACCGGCCGAGACGACCACGCGCTGGTTGTAGCAGGTGCCCTGGTTCGAGCGGTCGAACTTGCGCAGGTAGTACTCCTGGATGCCACCCTCGTCGAGCTGCACCGTCACCTTGTCGGCCGAGACCTCGGCGACCACACCGGCGTTCTGCGCGGTGATGACGTCACCGGCGTCGATGGCGATGTAGCCCTCCATACCGGTGCCGACCACGGGCGACTCGCTGCGCAGCAGCGGAACGGCCTGCTTCTGCATGTTCGCACCCATGAGGGCGCGGTTCGCGTCGTCGTGCTCGAGGAACGGGATGATCGACGTGCCGACCGACACCATCTGGCGCGGGGAGACGTCCATGTAGCCGATCTCCTCGGCGTGGACCAGGTCGACCTCGCCACCCTTCTGGCGGGCGAGGACCCGGTCTTCCGCGAAGCGGCCGTCGGCCTTGAGGGGCGCGTTGGCCTGCGCGACGATGAAGTCCTCTTCCTCGGTCGCGGTCAGGTAGTCGATCTGGTCGGTGACCTTGCCCTCGACGACGCGACGGTACGGCGTCTCGATGAAGCCGAACGAGTTGATGCGCGCGAAGGTCGCGAGGCGGCCGATCAGACCGATGTTCGGGCCTTCCGGCGTCTCGATCGGGCACATGCGGCCGTAGTGCGAGGGGTGCACGTCACGCACCTCGACGCCGGCGCGCTCACGCGACAGACCGCCGGGGCCCAGCGCCGACAGCGTGCGCTTGTGGGTCAGGCCCGCGAGCGGGTTGTTCTGGTCCATGAACTGCGACAGCTGCGAGGTGCCGAAGAACTCCTTGATCGCGGCGACGACGGGTCGCACGTTGATCAGGGTCTGCGGGGTGATGGCTTCGATGTCCTGCGTGGTCATGCGCTCGCGGACGACGCGCTCCATGCGCGACAGACCCGTGCGGACCTGGTTCTGGATGAGCTCGCCCACCGCGCGGATGCGACGGTTGCCGAAGTTGTCGATGTCGTCGACGTCCATGCGGATCTCGACGTCCTTGCCGCCGCGACGGCCGGTGAAGGTCGCGTCGCCGCGGTGCAGGCGCACCAGGTACTTGATGGTCTCGACGATGTCGGTGACGCTCAGGGTCGACTCCGACAGCGGCGCCTCGACGCCCAGCTTCTGGTTGATCTTGAACCGGCCGACCTTGGCGAGGTCGTAGCGCTTGGGGTTGAAGTAGTAGTTGTCGAGCAGGCTGCGGGCGGCCTCGGCGGCCACCTGCTCACCCGGACGCAGCTTGCGGTAGATGTCGCGCAGCGCCTCCTCCTGGGTGAGGATCGTGTCCTTGCTCAGCGTGTCCTCGATCGAAGTGAAGCCGGCGAACTCGCTGAGGATGTCGTCGCTGGACAGGCCGAGCGCCTTCAGGAACACGGTGACCGACTGCTTGCGCTTGCGGTCGATGCGCACGCCGACCTGGTCGCGCTTGTCGACCTCGAACTCGAGCCACGCGCCGCGGCTCGGGATGACGCGCGCCGAGACGATGTCCTTGTCGCTCGTCTTGTCGGGGGTCTTGTCGAAGTAGACACCGGGCGAACGGACGAGCTGCGACACGACGACGCGCTCGGTGCCGTTGATGATGAACGTGCCCTTGTCGGTCATGAGCGGGAAGTCGCCCATGAAGACCGTCTGGGTCTTGATCTCACCGGTCTGGTGGTTCATGAACTCGGCCTCGACGTACAGCGGGGCGGCGTAGGTCTTGCCGCGCTCCTTGCACTCCTCGATCGAGTACTTCTCCGGCTCGAGGTACGGGTTCGTGAAGCTCAGCTGCATCGTCTCGCTGAGGTCTTCGATGGGAGAGATCTCCTCGAAGATCTCCTCCAGGCCGCTGTGCTCAGGCGTGTCGGCGCGGCCGGCGGCCCTCGACTCTGCGGCGCGGGTCTTCCACGCGTCGCTGCCGATGAGCCAGTCGAACGACTCCGTCTGCAGTGCGAGCAGATCGGGGACAGTCAGCGTGTCGGAGATCTTGGCGAACGAGAGGCGGGATGCTCCGCGGCCGTTCTTGGGGGTGGTGGTGTTGGATGCGTTGGGCGCAGCAGCCAAGGGGATAACCTCCATGAGCCCGGTGCGGGCTTCGGTTCCTTGTCGACAGGTGGCGCGCTCTCATCCCCGAACCCTGCGCGCCTCGCAACGCCGCCCATCGGATGCTCTGACGAGTCCATCGGGAACAGCGGGGGCACACAAGCACAGCCGACCACCATATGAAGGCAGGGAGAACCAGAGCGCAACTACCTACTATAGGCGTTGCGACGCGCCATGTCCAGCCCGATTCTTGACGAGGTTCGGATCCTGCGGTATAACCTCGCAGCTCTCCGTTCAGAACTCATCAAGACCGTGACTCCGGTACAGCGTACAACGTCGCATCCGCGCCCCGGCGCGCGGATCAGCTGAGTTCTGAACACACCGCGCCCGCCACACCGCGCCCGATACCCTGAGCCCGTGGGCCGGAACAGACAGCGCGACGACGACGCTCCGCAGACGCGCCTGTCGGACGGCACCCTGGCTCGGGTCGTGCCGAGCCCCTACACGACAGGCTTCGAGCTCATGGTCGGCGAGACGCCGCAGTCGCACGTCGACCTCGACGACCCGACGCACCTGCACTTCGAGTACGTCGCGCGCATGGGCGCGGTCATCGACCAGCTGCGGCTGCCCGGCCAGCCGCTCACGGCCGTGCACCTCGGTGCGGGGGCCCTGACCATCCCCCGCTACATCGCCCAGACCCGGCCGGGATCGCGGCAGCAGGTGATCGAGCTCGAGCCGGCGCTGTGGGACCTCGTGCGCGAGCACCTGCCGCTGCCGAAGAATGCCGGCATCCGGGTGCGCATCGGCGACGCGCGCGAGGGTCTGACCCGCCTTCCCCCGGCGCTGACGGGCACCGTCGATCTCGTCGTGTCGGACGTCTACGCCGGCGCTCAGACGCCCGCGCACCTGACGACCGTGGAGTTCTACCGGACGGCATCCACTCTTCTGAGCCCCACGGGCGTGCTGCTGGTGAACGTCGCCGACGGCGCCGGGCTCGCGTTCGCCCGCCAGCAGGTCGCGACCGTGCGTGCCGTGCTCGAGCATGTCATCGTGCTCGCCGAGGTGCAGACGCTGAAGGGGCGCCGCTTCGGCAACCTCGTGATCGCGGCGTCGGCGGCGCCGCTGCCCACGCAGTGGCTGCCGCGGCTGATGGCCGCAGGACCCCATCCCGCCAAGGTGGCGCAGGGGCGCGAGATCGACGAGTTCGCGGGGTCGCTGGCGCCGGTGGTGGATGCCGCGGCCCGCCCCTCCCCGAAACCGAGCACGACCCTCTTCGAGCGATAGCGCGTCGTCCGCTCTTCGCCTCCGTGTCGCCGGAGCGTCGACGTCGGTTCACCGATCTCGGCTGAACTGAGCCCGATGACATCGGCCGCCCTCGCCCCGCCCGCCCCCGCGCGGGCCTCGCCGAGCCGTCGCCGGTTCCTCCCCGAGGTCCAGGCGCTGCGCGCCCTGGCCGTCACGCTCGTGGTGGTCTACCACTTCTACCCCGCGGCGGCCCCCGGCGGCTTCGTGGGCGTCGACGTGTTCTTCGTGATCTCGGGCTTTCTGATCACCTCCCATCTGCTGCGCGGGGCCGAGGCGAACGGCCGCATCTCGCTGCCCGCGTTCTGGGCGGCACGGGTCCGGCGCATCATGCCGGCCGCGCTCGTCACGGTGCTCGCCGTGCTCGCGGCGACCGTGATGTGGTGGCCGCTGTCGCAGTGGGGCGAGATCTCGCGCCATGCCGTGGCGTCGCTGCTCAGCGTGGAGAACTGGGTCCTGGCATCCGACTCCGTCGACTACCTCGCCGCCGACAACGCGCCCACGGCGCTGCAGCACTTCTGGTCGCTGGGCGTCGAGGAGCAGTTCTACCTCTTCTGGCCGCTGGCGGTGATCGCGGCGCTCGCGATCGCGGGCCGGCTGCGACGGCGGGCGGATGCCGCGGACCGGCGGCCCCGTGTGGGCGTGCGCCCTCTGGCCGCCGTGCTGTTCGCGGTCGTCCTCGTGTCGTCGCTGGCGCTGTCGGCCGGGCTCGTGCGGCAGGGCGACCCCGCCGCCTACTTCGTGACCACCGCGCGGGTGTGGGAGCTCGCCGCCGGTGGTCTTCTCGCTGCGCTCCTGCCCGCGGCCGGCTGGGGCGTCCGCGGGCAGGTGCGCGTCCTCTCGGCCCTGGCGGGCCTGGCGGTGCTCGTCGCGGTCGCCGTCTTCTACACCGAGAAGACGCCCTTCCCCGGTCAGGGCGCGATCGCGCCGGTGGTGGGCACGCTCGCGATCATCGCGGCCGGGCGGACCGCGGGTGCCGGTTCGCTGCACCGGATCACCGATCTGCGCCCGGTGCAGTGGGTGGGCGACGTGTCGTACTCCCTCTACCTGTGGCACTGGCCGGTGGTCGTGGTGGCCGGGCATCTGCTGGCACGGCGCTTCCACTGGTGGGAGGCCCTCGGGCTCATCGCGCTCTCGCTCGTGCTCGCGGCGCTCTCGCACCGGTTCGTGGAGACGCCCGCGCGGCGGTGGAAGCCGCTGGCCGCGCGCCCGTGGCGCGCGGTGCTGGCCGGCGGCGCGGTGACCGTCCTCGCGATCGGGGTCGCCGTGGCGCCCGCGGTGCGCGCGTCGGCCGTCGAGGGCGAGCAGACGGCCGCCGCCCACGCGCTGCTGACGGCCCCGCCGACCGGGTTCGGGGCCGCCGCATGGGCGACGGCGGACGGGGCATCCTTCGTCGACGGCCGCACCGCCATCGCTCCGGCGCCCGCCCGCGCGGGTCTCGATCTGCCCGCCTGGCGCGACTGCATCGCGGACGTGTACGCCGACGCGGTGAAGCCGTGCACGTTCGGGGATGCCGCGGGCACCGTCGATGTGGCACTGGTCGGCGACTCGCATGCCGGGCAGTGGATCGGCGTGCTGGATGAGATCGCCCGCGCACGGCACTGGCGGCTGACGACGTACGTGCGCAACTCGTGCCCGTTCACGCCGGTGCCGCGCACCCTCGAGCGCGCCCAGCACACCTCGTGCACGAAGACGAACGCGGAGACGCTGCGGGCACTCGAGCGGAGCCGACCGGACGCGGTGCTGATCGCCTCGTGGAGCGGCAGCAGCTTCGTCGCGGACCCGCGCCCGGGATTCGCCGATGAGTTCGCGAGTCTGCGGGCGGCCGGCAGCGTGCCTATCGTGCTCCGCGACACGCCCTGGGGCACCGATGCGGGCGATGTGTACGTGCGCGACTGCGTGGCCGCGCACGAGACGCGTCCGCACGCGTGCGACCTCGACCGCGCGGCCGCGGTGCACACCGACGGAGCCGCCGACGCCGCCCGGGCCGCGGGGGTCGCGGTGATCGACCCGGTCGACTGGATCTGCGGCCCGAGCGTGTGCCCCGCGGTCGTCGGCAACGTGCTCGTCTGGCGCGACCGCAACCACATCTCCAACACCTATATGCGCACGCTGCGGCCGCAGCTGGAGCGAGCACTGGCATCCGTCGTCCCCTTCGGCAGCTGACGACAGCCGCCGACAGCGCACGACAGCGACACGACAGCGCGGTGAAAGAGCGCCTTCCGATGCTTGTCGCATGACAAGTTCCACCGAATGGGCCGTCGAGGCCGACTCCCTCGTGAAGGTGTTCGGGTCCAACCGCGCGGTCGACGGCGTCGACCTGCGGGTTGCGACCGGCACCGTCTACGGAGTACTCGGTCCCAACGGCGCCGGAAAGACCACCACCATCAACATGCTCGCGACGCTGCTGCGTCCGGACGGGGGCTCGGCCCGCGTCTTCGGCCACGACGTCGTGCGCGTTCCGCAGGTCGTCCGCCAGCTGATCGGCGTCACCGGGCAGTTCGCCTCGGTCGACGAGACGCTCTCGGCCACCGAGAACCTCATGATCTTCGGCCGGCTGCTCGGCCTGTCGCGCGCCGACGCGAAGGCGAAGTCGACCGACCTGCTCGAGCGGTTCGGCCTGGCCGAGGCCGCCCGCCGCCCCCTGAAGAACTTCTCGGGCGGCATGCGCCGACGCCTCGACCTCGCGGCATCCCTCATCGCACAGCCCCCGCTCATCTTCCTCGACGAGCCGACCACAGGTCTGGACCCGCGCACCCGCGGGCAGATGTGGGACACCGTGCGCGAACTGGTCGCGACCGGGTCGACGGTCGTGCTGACCACGCAGTACCTCGACGAGGCCGACCAGCTGGCCGACCGGATCGCGGTCATCGACCGCGGCAAGGTCGTCGCCGAGGGCACCGCCGACGAGCTCAAGTCGTCGGTGGGCACCTCGAGCCTGATCCTGCGCCTGGTCGACGCCGCCGACACCGCCGACGCCCTCCGTGCCATCGAGCGCGTGCTCGGCGTCACGGGGACGCTCTCACCCGAGGCATCCCGCATCACCGCCCCCATGGCCGACGCCGACCGCGTCGCCGAGCTGCTGATCACGCTGCGCGACGAGGGCATCCACCTCGACGAGATGAGCGTGCAGAAGCCGACGCTCGACGAGGTGTTCCTGACCATCACCGGTCATGACGCCGCCGACCAGGTCGACACCGCACAGAAAGAGGAGGTCCGGGCATGAGCGTCATCGCCGCCACCCCGATCGTCCCGGCGTCCGAACGGCGCCTGAGCAACCGCACGAGCCTCGTGCAGACCCTCCAGAACACGCTGACGATGGCCTACCGCGGCCTCGTGAAGATCCGCCGCACACCCGAGCAGCTCGTCGACGTGACGGTGCAGCCGATCATCTTCACGCTGATGTTCGCGTTCCTGTTCGGCGGTGCCATCGCCGGAAACGTGCAGAGCTACCTGCCCGTGCTGATCCCCGGCATCCTCGTGCAGACGGTCATCACGACCTCGGTCGTCACCGGCACGCAGCTGCGCGAGGACATGGACAAGGGCGTGTTCGACCGGTTCCGCTCGCTGCCGATCGCGCGCATCGCGCCCCTGTCGGGAGCGCTGCTGGCCGACACCGTCCGCTATGCGATCGCCACCACGCTGACCTTCGTCATGGGCGTCGTCATGGGCTACCACCCCGCCGGCGGATTCTGGAACGTCGTGCTCGCCGGCATCCTCGTCATCGCCTGCTCGTGGGCGATCAGTTGGATCTTCGCGTTCTTCGGCGTCATCGCCCGTACCGCCGGCAGCGTGCAGGGCATCTCGATGCTCGTCCTGTTCCCGCTGACGTTCTTCTCGAACGCGTTCGTCGACCCGTCGACGATGCCCGACTGGCTGCAGTGGTTCGTGAACATCAACCCGGTCTCGCACCTGGTCACGGCCGTCCGTGAGATCGCCAACAACGGCGCCATCACCGGGGACGTGTGGATGTCGCTGCTCGGCGCCGCCGTCATCGTCGCGGTGTTCGCGCCGCTCACCGTGCGCGCGTACATGCGCAAGGCCTGAGCGCGGGTCGCTGGGTCGCTCAGCGTGACGATGGGCCGGTGGATGCCGCATCCGCCGACCCATTGTCGAGACCGGGGATTCCTGCTGAGACCGAGGGCGTCGCCCTGGGTCTCAGCGGACATCCCCGGTTTCGGCGTTCGCCATCGGGGCGCGCAGCACGGTCAGCGCCCGCGCGAGCATCTCGTCACGACCGAGGGCGGACGCCGCTTCCTTCGCCGCCCCCAGCCGCTCGGCTCCGACGAGCTCGGCCGCGCGGGAGTCGTGCTCGGCCCAGCTCAGGCTGTGCATGTCCTGCCGGGCGCCCAGCGCCTCGCCGAGGGCCAGCGCCTCCAGCCCGCGGTCGAGGTCCGCGGCATCCTGCATCATCCACGCCGACCAGCCCACCAGCACCGTGCCCAGCACCGGACGGTCGGTGCCGTCGGTGCGCAGCCGGACCGTGGCGAGGGTACGGCTGCGCAGCCGCGTGGCCCAGCGCGCCCGTTCCGCAGGTGACATGAGCCCGTCGAACACGACGGCCGACAGCGCACCGGCCCGCGCCATGAGATGCCACGGCGACACGCGCTCCAGCGCAGCATCCATCATCGCCATCGCACGTTCGAAGCCCGCCACCTCGGCCGCACTGTCGCCGTCGATCCGCGCGATCTCGGCCAGCCCGTACACGCCGATGGCGGCGATTTCGGGCCCGTCCTCGACGTGCTCGCTGGTACCGGCGAGCTCGGCGTAGATCGCACGGGCCGCGGCGATCTCGCCGAGCGCCACGAGGTTCGATGCGCGCAGCCACGCGAGCTGGCGCTGCTGCTCTCCGGCGGAGAACCGGCCGTACCCTTCGTCGGCGCGATCGAGCCACTCCAGCGCGAGCGCCGGCTGACCGGTCTGGCTCGCCAGCGCCGCGACCGATGCCGCGGCCATCGCCGCGAACCACTCGGCCCCCGTCTCGGCCGCAAGCTCTTCGACCCGCCGTGCGGCCTGCAGCGCGACCTCGGGGCGCCCGTCGTTCTCGGCGAGCTGCGCGATCAGCGACTCGCCGACCAGCCGCGCCGCCGGATCGACGCTGGTGCGCATGCCCTCGAGCGCGATCTCCACGCGCTCGGTCTCATGGGTCGTCCAGGCCGCGAAGATCGTCACGACCGCGTCGGCGAGCGCGCCGATGACGGGCTCGATGTCGCGGTGCCGGCGCCGCAGCGACCGCACGCGCGCGAGGGAGCGCAGCGCAAGGGGCCCGGGCGCGAACTGGCCCAGCAGTGTGCCGACGATCAGCACGACCAGGAGCGCGTCGACGCGCACCCGGTCCTCGCTCAGGTGCACCGCCGCCGTGACGGAGGGCTCGGTGAACGAGATCATCTCGGTGAGCGCGCCCTGCACCATCCACGCCTGGGCGAGCAAGGCGAACAGCGCGACCGTCGTGACGTCGTCGCCGTGGTCGATGGCACGGCGCAGCACGGCGATGAGATTGTCGTGCTCGGCGCGCACCTGCGTGTGCGAGTCGAGCTCGAAGGCGTGCCCGAGCTGTGCGGTGCTGAAGATCCGCGCCCATTCGGCCGCGGCATCCCACGCCTTCTCGACACCGTCGGGGTCGTCGGCGAGCCGTGCCAGCGCGTACTCGCGGATCGTCTCGAGCATGCGGAAGCGCAGGCCGCCCGGCCGCTCCACGGCGATCAGCAGCGACTGCGAGACGAGCCGCTCGATCACGTCGTCGGCGGATCGGCGCAGCACGGCTGCGGCGGTGTCGGCGCTGAATCCGGCGGGCAGCACCGCCAGCACGGCCAGCGCGTGGCGGGCGTCGTCGTCGAGCAGGTCCCAGCTCCAGCCGATCACGGCTTCGAGCGTGCGATGGCGTTCCGGGGCGGTGCGGTCGCCCGTGGTCAGCAGGGCGAACCGGTCCTGCAGGCGCTGCTCGATCTGCTCGGGGGTCATCGTGCGCACGCGCGCGGCGGCCAGCTCGATCGCCAGCGGAAGCCCGTCGAGGTGGCCGCAGAGTCGGGTGATGACGTCGAGGGAGAGGGATGCCGCGGGCCGCACCGCCCGCGCCCGCTCGAGGAACAGCCGCACGGCGGGGGCGTCGGCGCGCTCGAGCCCGAGCGGGGCGAGCGGGTACACGACCTCTCCGGCGATGGCCAGCGGCGTGCGGCTCGTGGCGAGCACGCGCAGCGCGGGCGCCGCCGCAAGAGCGTCGGCGGTCCATGCCGCGACGCCGTCGATGACCTGCTCGCAGTTGTCGAGCACGAGCAGGGTGGGCTGCTCGGCGAACGGCGCGAGCACGCGGGCGCGCAGGTCGGGGCCCAGACGGAGGTCGGCGAGCGTGCCGCCGCCGGACGCCTCGCTGATGCCGAGTGCCCCGGCGATCGCCGGGATGACGTCGCCGTCGTCGCGCACGCCGGCCAGCGGAACGACCACCACGGCGGGAGAGACGGATGCCGCCGCCACCGCCTGCGCGAGACGGGTCTTGCCGAGTCCGCCGGTGCCCAGGATCGTCACCACGCGCGACTGCGTGAGCAGGCGGTCGATCGCGGCCAGGTCGTCGTCGCGGCCGAGCAGCTCGTTGGGGGCCGCCTGCAGGCCGATGCGCAGACGGGTCGTGGTCGCCGTCGTCTGTCCGCGCAGGAGCGACGCGTTCAGGCGCGCGACCTCCTCGCCCGGATCGGCCCCGAGGTCGTCGCGCAGGCGGGCGCGCAGGTCGGCGAACACGGTCAGCGCCTCGGCGGTGCGGCCCGCGTCGGCGAGGGCCCGCATGAGCTGCGCATGCGCGACCTCGTCGTACGGGTGCGCGTCCGCGAGGGCTTCGAGCGCATCGACGGCCTCGTCGAGCCGGCCGGCCGCGCGCAGACCCTGCGCTCGCGCGGCGTCGAGTCGAGCGCGGAGGGCTGCCGCGGCATCCCGCACCGCCGCCGCCACCGGGGCGGGCTCGAGGTCCGCGCCGGGCTCACCGCGCCAGAGCGCACACGCGGCGTCGAGGGGGCCCAGGGCGTCCGGGGCGTGGGCTGCGTCGTCGAGCAGGCTCACCGCCTCGGCCAGGTCGGTCGATGCGTCACCGAGCGCGTAGCCGCCCGGGGTGCTCCGCACGGCGTCGGCACCGGCGGCGGCCCGCACGCGCGAGACGAGAGTCTGGAGAGCCGCCCGCGGATTCTTCGGAAGCTCGTCGCCCCAGACGTCATCCGCCAGCGCATCGACGCTGCGCGCGGTGCGCGGCGACAGCGCGAGCGCCGCGACCAGGGCGCGGGCGTTGGCTCCGGCGAGGTCGATGCGCGAGCCGCCGGCCTCGACCGCCACGGGGCCGAGAACCGCCACCCGCAGACCGTCGGAACTCACAGAGCGAGCCTAGTCACGGGCGGGTCGGCGGCGCGGGGCTTCGCCCTGGGGCTGGTGTGAGGCGGGACCCGGGGCGGGCCGGGGTCACAGTCTTCGGAAGGTCGCGCCTTCTTCGGAGCCATGTGGCGCTTTGCGTCCGAACTTGGTGCGATCGTCCGAACTCTGTGAGCGGCCGCCGTGCCGGGAGAGTGGGTGCCACGGCCCGCGGCGTTCGCACTGTCGTTCTCCGCGTGCGCTGTCGTTCTCCGCGTTCGCGCCTCCATCTCGCGCGTCCGGTCGCTTCGCGCTGTCGTTCTCGAGGTTCGCGAATCGACCGGAGCCGGCGACCATACTCCCCCTCAGGGTTCATCGTCCCGACGGGTCCAGGTGGTCATCCCCTTCGCCCGGCCCGTCTCCGCCGAGAGGCCCGCCGACTCCAGCGACCTCCGCACGTCCGGTGGCAGCCCGGGCAGCGCCGCAATGGCTCCCTTGGGCACCCGGGCGAGACCGGCGATCAGCGAGAGGTCGAGCGACGCCGTGCGCACCTCCACGCGCGCCTCCTCGCTGTCGGTGCGCCAGCGCAGCATCCGGATGTCGGCGAAGTCCACCTCGAAACGTTCGGCGCCCGCGACGATCCGCATCCGGCCGGATGCGAGCCACACCGAGGCCTCGATCGTGCGCCGATGGTAGTACGCCATCAGGCCGTAGTAGGCGGGCAGGCCGATCACCGTACCGAGCAGGATGACCGTCATCTTTGGCCCCAGCACGAACGCGTCGAACGCAACGAGCAGCGCGAGGGCGGTCCCTCCGAGCAGGACGACGAGAACGACCACGGCGATCCGCAGGTCTCTGATGGGCATCCGCACGGCAGGGAAGCGCACGATCGACCCGTCGCGCTCGCGCGCGAACCCGGGCACGGTCTTCTCCGCGCGCGGTCGCCGCACGGCGATCGTGATCCTCCCGAGCAGAGCCAGCCAGATCCAGCCGATCGCGGGGATCACGGCCAGCTGCAGCAGCACCAGCAGCGCCCGCAACCGTTCCGGGATGCGCGCATCCGGGATGACCTGACCGAAGATCGTGGTGGCGACCACGACGGCGGCGAGCACGGCGACCACCAGGTGGAGAACGAGACCGCGGCGCGGCGGCATGCGCAGGGTGAGGTTCACGAACGAGAATCCGAACGTCCAACCGCCGACGAGCGTGAGCAGGTACGGCAGAAGGTCGAGACCGGCGCCGCCGAGATACCAGGGCAGGGCGATCAGCAGCAGCAGGGCACCCCACGCCCACGGGCTGCGCCACGGACGCCAAGGTCGGGGCCTTACCTCGGCCTCCACCGCCTCGAGGGTCATGCGCGCGGCATCGCGGTGGTGAGCACGAACAGGCGGGTGCGGTTCATCCGATCAGGATGGCATGCCCCGCGGACCATGGAGAACCCAGCCCTTCCCGCGCATCCCTCGGCGGCGGACAGGGGGGCGAGGTGACAGCATCCGCTTCGCCGATTCCCGCGCCCCCCGTGCAGTTCCTGATCGAGGTGTCGTTCGCGCCCGCGATTGACAACAGCGAACGCGGATATCCGTAGCGCGAGGGTTCGGGGTCGTGCCCGCTGCCGGATGGAGCGAGGTGGATGCCGCTGCCCGCGGCGCTTCGCCTGTGGATAACTCGGGCGGTCAGAGCCCGGGAATCGCTACGGTGGGCTTGTGTCTTCTCGCCTCGGGCTCGCCGCCGCCCTCGTGTGCGCCACCGCGCTGATCGCCGGATGCGCGCCCTCCGCAGAACCCACACCGACCAAGACCGCCGCGTTCGCCAGCGAAGACGAGGCCTTCGCCGCGGCCGAGAAGACCTACCGCGCCTACGTCGATGCGCTCAACAACGTCGACCTCAGCGACCCCGCCACCTTCGAGGACGTTTACAAGTGGGAGACCGGCGACGCACTCGCTGATGAGAAGAAATCGTTGACAGGCATGCATGCCGATGGCCTGCTTGTCAGCGGTGAGACCCACGTCGTCGCGTACACAGCGGTGCGGTACCGGCCCGACGTCGTCGCGCCTGTCATGGGGCATGCCTGCGTCGACATATCGAACGTCTCCGTCACCAACACGGCCGGGGAGTCGCAAGTCAGCCCCGATCGGCCCGACCGATACGCAGTCGAGATCGGGTTCGTCGTGGCGCCCTTCGCTGCACACAGACTCAAGATCGAGTCAATCTCGAACGTCGACGACTCGTCATGCGCATCCAGTTAGCTGTCGCTGTTCTGCTCTTCAGCCTGTTGGGTCTGCCGATGGCTTCCGCTCATGCTGAGAGCGCCACCTGTGCGCAGTCACACCAATGGATTGGATGCCCCAGTGATGATGAGGTGACTGTCTCGGCGTCGCGCACGAGCCCGGGCCGGACGGAGTCAGCACCCGGATCAGGCAGCAACGGCGCGAACGGCATGTACGGCACGAACGGCGGCGGGTCTGCTCCCGTGCGGGCAGCGCCCGCGCCGGATCCTCCCGAGGTCCTGGACGCGACGGCGGTGGACTGCGAGTCCCCGGCCATCCCCTGCACCACCACACCCACCCCCGCACCCGACACGGATGAGCCGGGCACGGCCCGCAGCATCCCGACCGTCACGATCACCGACCTGGCCTCATTCCGCCCCGACACCCCGGACCTGGCCAGCGAACCCGACCGGGTCGGGATCGCCGGGCTTCCCACCAACCTGGTCGCCACCACCCGCACACAGACCCTGCACGGGGTCCTGCTCGGGTTCACCGTGAGAGTCCGGTTCACCCCCGACCACTACACGTTCACCCACGGCGACGGCACCACCAGCACCACCGCCACCCCCGGGGAGAGCTGGCAGACCACCGGGGACGTGCAGTTCACCCCCACCGCCACCAGCCACGCCTACACCGACCGCGGCCGGTACACCGCGACCGTGACCGTCGCGTACGCCCCGGCCGTGGACTTCGGCGACGGGACCTGGCGACCCGTCACCGGGTACATCACCGCGACCAGCCCCGGCCAGAGCATCCGCATCTACGAAGCCCACACCGCCCTGGTCGCCCACACCTGCACCGAAGACCCCCACGGACAAGGCTGCTGACACCCGCGCGCAACACCCGCTCACGCAGCGCGCAGCGCGCAGCGACCAGCCGCAGCATCCACCCCGCCCGCCCAGAACCCCGATCAGCATCCACCCGCCGGACACGCGGCGCCCCTGAGCGCCCGCACAGCCTGTGTCGGGCACACTGGAGACACCGTGCGTGGAGGGAGTCATCCGTGAGCTACATCGAGGGTTATGACCCCCACACCCTCCGCGAGATCGTCGACCCGAGCGAGTGCCGCGAGCGCCTCGGGGAGATCGGCGGGCAGCGCAGCCTTCCCGCGCTGCTCGAGCGCGTCTGGCTGCTGAAGGTGCTCGACGAGCTCGACGAGGCCCTCACCGTCGCCGAGACCGCGGTGCGCCAGGCCCGCATGGCCGGCACCCGCAAGGACCTTCTGCGCGCGCGCATCCTGCATGCGACGATCCTGCAGTTCCGCGGTTCCTACGACGCGGCCATCGCCGAGATCACCACCTGCGCCGAAGAGGCCGAGGGCCAGGAGTGGCCCGCGATCGCCGCGTTCGCGTACCAGCACCGGGGCAAGGTCTCGTACGACGCCGCCGACTTCGACGCGGCTCGCGCCGATTTCAAGCGCGCACTGTTCCTGCGCCAGCAGGCGGGTGCGCCCGAAGACCAGATGCAGTCCACTCTGATGGCGGTGGATGCCGCGGAGCGGCGTGCTGCCGCGGCATCCGTCGCCGTCTGAATCAGAGTGTCGTAGGTACGTTCTACGCTGGCGACATGTCGGAATTGCAGCGAGTGCGCGCTTGGGCAGACGCGCTGATCACCCTCCACCTCGACGACTCGTGGTCGTTCGGCTTCGACAATGCCAAGCGCCGTGCAGGGCAGTGCGACTACACGCGAAAACGCATCAGCATGTCGCGGTATCTCGCCGCGCGCCATGGCGACGACGACAACCATCAGACACTGCTGCACGAGGTCGCCCACGCGCTGGCGGGCCCCGCGGCGGGGCACGGTCCGGTCTGGAAGAAGACGGCCCGCGAGCTCGGCTACGTCGGTGGCACCACGCACCGGCTCGAGACGGCGACCGAGCTCGCACCGTGGGTGGGCCGCTGCCCGGCCGGGCACGTCGTGTACCGACATCGACGGCCCTCGCAGGAGACGTCGTGCGCGCGGTGCTCCCGCGCCTTCGATCGACGGTTCCTCCTGCGGTGGACGCGCCGCGAGATCAGCCCCGCCACGCGGCGCGCCGCGATGACGCCACGGTGACGGAGGGAGTGGATGCCGCGCGCCCGTGCGGCGGCGCGGTCACCGCCCCGTCGCCCCGATCCGCACGCTCAGCGACCTGACGCGTCGCGCCGGGATCACGCCGGCGCGAACGCCCCGTCGCGCAGGACCGGCACGGCGTCCGACGCGTCGAGTTCGGCGGCGTGCAGGACATCATCGCGCAGTCCGCGCTCGACGAGCTCGCGCCCCGAGCCGCTGGCCGTCAGCAGGTGCCGCACGGCGCCGCGCAGCGCGCGGAACGATTCGCAGGCGACGGCGGCTTCGGGCGAGATGTGGTCGATGCCGAGATCGGCGAGCGCCGCGATGATGGCACCGGCGCCGAGCTGGTCTTCGATCGCAAAGCGGATGGTGTCGGCTGCGTCTTTCGCGCGCTCCCCCGCCGGCAGCACCGCGACGCTGACGCGTCCCCCGAGTCGGTGTTGCTCGGCCATGATCGCGCGTGCGACCGCCCCGGCGTTGCGCAGGCTGCCGGCGAGCACGAGCGCCCCGGTCGCGGCCGCGGCGAGCGGCGCGCCGTTGACCGACCCGCTGTGATCGAGAGGGAACGAATCACCGCGGGCCGCGGCATCCGTCGCCGCCGTCGTGAAACGCAGCACGTCGACCACCACCACGACGTCCGCGGGCGCGAGGCGCGCCAGCCCGTCGATGCCCCATTCGAGGCGGACCTGGTAAAACGACTGATCGAAGACCGGCACCACGACAGCCTACGGTCGACGCGGGGGCCGTCGTGGGAGAGACTTCCGGTATGCGGGTCTTGCTCAGGTTCACGATCGACTGCGATGCGGATGCCGCATGGCGGGCCCTGCACTCGCCGGCGGCGCTCGCGCAGCTCTACGGGCCGTTCCTCACCATGGCCTCACTCGACGATGCGCCGACATCGCTCGCTCCCGGCGACGATGCGATCGTGAGCCTCGCGCTCGGCCCCGTGCCGATGGGCACGCAGCTCATCGACGTCAGCGAGATCGAGCGCGATCACCGTGGCCGGCGTGTGCGGATCCTTCGGGACAGCGGCATCCCCCTCACCGGTCCGCTCTCGACGCTCGATGTCTGGGACCACCAGATGGCCGTCAGCGTTGCACCGGGCGACCCGACCCGCACGCTGTGGCGCGAACGGCTCGTGATCGGCGGCCGCACGGCACCGCTCGTCTGGCCGACGCTCTGGGGCGTGTGGCAGTGGCGCGAGGCGCGCATCCGCGCACTCGCCCCGACGTGGGCGCACGACCCCGCCGCCGAGCAGGTGTCCGCCGAGCACGCGTCTGATGAGCGCACGTCGGATGGGCCCGCGTCAGGCTGAGCGCACGTCAGGCTGAGCCCACGAGCCGCGGTCGCGCGTGCCGCGCTTCCCACGACTCCGTGCGCTCAGGGGCGCGGGACCACGGTGAGCACTCGCATCGTGTGCACGAGGAACTCGTCGAGGAACGTCCGCAGGAAGTCGGCCGTGCCCGGAACGGTCACGTTCCCTTCGGCGTCGACGAGCCCCTCGGTGAAGTGGATGTATGCCTCGGGCGCGCTCATCTGCCGGACGTTGAGGAAGCTCAGCGTCGCCCGCAGGCTCTGCTGCGCCACCGCCGTGCCGATCTGTCCGATCGAGGCACCGATGACGGCGGTCGGCTTGTGCGCCCAGACGTTCTGTCCCCACGGCCGGCTGCCCCAGTCGATCGCGTTCTTCAGCGCACCCGGGATCGACCGGTTGTACTCGGGCGTGACGAACAGCAGCGCGTCGGCCTCGGCCACGGCCGCCTTGAACTCGATCGCCTCGGGCGGATAGTCGGCGTCGAAGTCGCGGTTGTACACCGGAAGGCGGTCGTACGTGATCTCTTCGAGCCGCAGTTCTGCCGGTGCGAGCCGCGTCAGCGCGTTCGCCAGTCGTCGGTTGATGGACTCGCGCGACAGGCTCCCGATGATCACGCCGACCCGGTACGGCGGCTCGTGGTCGATGATGTCGATCTGCATGGTTCCTCCCCTGCTTGCGTCCAGACTGCACCCGCTCGCGGCCCGGCGAAAGAGTGAGGCCCGTGCACGGTATCCCGCATGCGACCTCGCGAGATACCGTGCGACCTCGCGAGATACCGTGCGACCTCGCGAGATACCGTGCGACCTCGCGAGATACCGTGCGACCTCGCGGAGAGGGAGAGAAGCAGAGAGGCGGAGAGCACGGGATGCCGCGCCCGAAGCCCGGGCGCGGCATCCCGACCCCCTCACGCGGCGGCGAGCGCCTCCACCGGCGAGACCCGCGTGGCCAACCGAGTCGGCACAACGGCGGCGACGAGCGTGAGCACGGCAGTGGCCAGCACGATCAGCACCACCACCGGCACCGGAATCGCCGGCCACACGAGCCCCGCCTTCTCGTGCTCCGGGTTCGCGGCCACCGCGCCCAGCAGCGATTGCGCGCCTGCCCATCCATAGGCGATCCCGAGCACGACGCCGGTCACGACGGCCGTGATCGTCACGTGCGCCGCCTCCAGCAGCACCACGCGGCGTACCTGTCCGGTCGACAGGCCCAGCGCCCGCAGCAGTCCGAGCTCGCGCTGCCGCTGCACCACCCCGATCGTCAGCAGGTTGACCAGTCCGACCGCGGCGATGACGGCCGAGACCCCCACCAGCGCCATCATGATGCCGGCGAACGCGTCGAGCGGGGTGGCGAGCTCCGGCGGCAGCGTGCCGCCCGCGGCCTTCGTCATGACGGCCTTGGCCGACTCGAGCGCGACCGCGAACATCGTCACGAGCGTCACACCGATCACGACGCCGATCGCCATGCGGCTCGAGCGCTCCGGGTAGCGCAGGGCGTTCTCCGATGCCAGCCGCGCCACGGCCGAGCGGCCGAACAGGCGCCCGGTGGCCCGCAGCAGCGGGGGCATGAACAACGCGGCCCCCACCGCGATGCCCGTGAACGAGAGCACTCCGCCGACGAACGCGACGGCCACCCCGAGCGGGCTGACCAGCCCGATGACGATGCCCGCGGCCAGCAGCACCGCCCCGAGCGCGACCAGCACGATGGCGGTGACGTTGCGCCCGGTGCGGCGCACGACCTCTTCGCGGCTCGATTCGGTCGACGATCCGAGAGCCTGCAACGGCGTCACGGTCAGCACCCGACGCGATCCCACCCACGCCGACGCCCAGGTCGTCAGCGCCACGATCACCGCGGGCACGACCAGCGCCGGCCGCAGCACCTCATAGCCCACGCCCTGGATGCCCAGCGCCCGCGCGAGCAGCACGATGCCGGCGAACGAGGCCGCGGTGCCCAGCACGAGACCGGTGGCAGCACCGATCGCGCCCACGATGAGCCCCTGCCGCGCGACCTCGGCGCGCTGCGATCGGGCCGAGGCGCCGATCAGTCGCAGCAGCGCGATCTGCCGGGTGCGACCGGCGACGACGGTCGAGAACGTGTTCGCCGTCACGACCGCCGCGACGTACACCGCGAGGCCCACGAGCACGAACGTGATGAAGCTCAGCACGAACGCGAGGGTCTCGCTGTCGCTCAGGGCGGGGTCCACCCGCAGCATCGCGCCGATGTACCCGCTGGCCGAGATGAGGACGACCCCGAACGCGGCCGAGATGGCCGAGACGAGGATGCTGGCGCCCATCCCCCGCTCGCGCAGCCAATGCCGCCCGTTCATGCTGTCACCGCACTCGCCTGCACCGGGGCCCCCTGCAGCCCGGCACCCTGTTCGGCCGCGAGCATGTACGCCGAGATCTGCTCGGCGGTCTGCCGCGGCTTGTCGGCGACGATGCGCCCGTCACCGAGGAACAGCACGCGGTCGGCGTGCGACGCGGCGATCGGGTCGTGCGTGACCATCGCGATCGACTGGCCGTGCTCGGTGCTGGCCGCGCGCAGCAGCGCGAGCACCTCGCGGCCCGTGCGCGAGTCGAGGTTGCCGGTCGGCTCGTCGGCGAACACCAGGTCGGGCGCGGTGGCCAGGGCCCGCGCGATCGCGACGCGCTGCTGCTGCCCGCCCGACAGCTCGTGCGGACGGTGGTGCACGCGGTCGCTCAGCCCGAGCGAGGCGATCAGCCCGTCGATGCGCGAGCGCTCGAGCGCCGACGGGCGCCGCCCGTCGAGATCGAACGGCAGCAGGATGTTGCCCGTCACGTCGAGCGTGGGCACGAGGTTGAACGCCTGGAAGACGAACCCCACCCGGCGCCGCCGCAGCACGGTCAGCTCGAGGTCGCTGAGCCCCGTGATCTCGGTGTCGCCGATCCACACGTGGCCGGTGGTCGGGGCATCCAACCCCGCGAACATGTGCATGAGCGTCGACTTGCCCGAACCCGACGGGCCCATGATGGCGGTGAACTCTCCACGGCGGATGCCCACCGTCACTCCGTCGAGCGCGCGCACCGCGCTCTCGCCCGCGCCGTAGGTCTTCGTCAGCTGCTGCACCCGGGCGGCCAGCCCCAGGTCGGTCGATGTGATCTCCATGTCATCGACGCTATTCAGCGGCATCCACCCCGCGCATCGCCCGCGAGTCGCGTCCGGTGTACATCGCGAGGATGATTCGGGATGCGGCATCCACCCCCGCCGCAAGGTTTCGCACGGTCCTCGACAACCGGGAGGGCTCCCAGGACTGATAATCTGCGATGAGGGACAAGAGGTGAGGTCATGGAGCCACGAGCAGGTTCGGCAGCGGGGATCACGGCCGGTCAGGTGATGACCGCACCGGTGGTGACGGTCACCCCCGACACTCCGGTCACGCACATCGCCGACACGCTCACGTCGTCGCGCATCAGCGCGGTGCCCGTCGTCGACGATACCGGCGCGGTGCTGGGGCTGGTCAGTGAGCTCGACATGCTCACCCGCGGCGGCCACACGGCGAAGGACGTCATGACGACCGCCGTGATCAGCGTCACCACCGACACCGACATCGAGCAGGTGCGCCGGATCCTCGTGGGTTCGGGCATCCGTCGTGTCCCCGTAGTCTCCTCCGGCCGTCTGGTCGGAATACTCAGCCGGCACGACCTGGTCGGCCGGGTTCTGGAATGGGCGTGCGGCGTCTGCGGAGAAACCGTCCGCGGCGCGCACCCGCCGCTGGTGTGCCCGAAATGCGGCGGAAGCGAGGATCGGTTCGGGCTGCAGGAGCAACCCCCCGGTCCCTGACGAGGCACGCGGTCACAAACCGCGTTGTTCGGTGAAAGGGATTCGACAATGGCCGGACGAACGCAGGATCCGCAGCGCGAGAAGAAGGCCGCCACACGCGGCTCTGCGCGCGCGGACAGCGCGAAGACGACGACAGGAAGGACGAAGGCACCCGCGAGGAGGACCACGGGCGCGAAGGCATCCCCTGACAAGGCGAGCACGGCTCAGAAGAGCACTGCGCAGAAGAGCACGGGGGTGGATGCCGCGACCCGCGTCGACTACTACCGTGAGATGGCGCTCATCCGCGAGTTCGAGCAGCGCGCGGGCGAGATGTACCAGCGGGCCAAGATCGGCGGCTACTGCCACCTGAACCTCGGCGAGGAGCCGACGGTCGTGGGGCTCATGACCGCCCTGCGCCCGCAGGACTATCTCTTCACGAACTACCGCGACCACGGCTACGCGATCGCGCGCGGCATGGGCGCGAATCGGGTGATGGCCGAGCTGTTCGGCCGCTCCGACGGGGTCTCGAAGGGCCTCGGCGGTTCGATGCACATGTACGACGCCGACAAGCGCATGCTCGGCGGGTACGGCATCGTCGGCGGCCAGATCCCTCCGGCGACCGGCGCCGCGCTCGCGATCACGCTGCAGCAGAAGCCGGGCCCCGATTCGGACGCCGTGATGTGCCAGATGGGCGACGGCACGACGAACATCGGCGCTTTCCACGAGGCGCTGAACATCGCGTCGATCTGGAAGCTGCCGATCGTCTACGTGATCATCAACAACGGTCTGGGCATGGCCACGACCGTCGAGATGGCCTCCGGTGAGCCCGAGCTGTACAAGCGCGGCTGCTCGTACCGCATCCCCGGCCGCCGCGTCGACGGCAGCGACCCCGAGGTCGTCCGTCAGGCCGCCGAGGAGATGCTGAACGACGCCCGCGTCAACCGTCAGCCCGGCATCCTCGAGATCATGTCGTACCGTCTGCGCGGCCACTCGGTGGTCGACCCGGCCCGGTACCGCACGAAGGAAGAGGTCGCCGAGCTCAAGGAGCACGACCCGCTGCCGCCGTACCGCGCGCAGCTGATCGCCGACGGCGTGCTCGACGAGAAGACCGCCGAGCAGATCGACGGCGACGCCGCGAAGGAGGTCGCCGACGCCATCGCGTTCGCCGACGCCAGCCCCGAGCCCGCCGCCTCGACGCTGTTCGACTTCACGTATGCGACCGATGTCCCGAACGCGTCGCGCCTCATGCCGGGCGACCCCGTACTGCCCGTCGGGTGGGAGCGGGAACCGGTCGGCGCAGGAAAGGAGGCGTGACGCCCATGGCTGAGAACGCAGACAAGCAGGCGGCATCCGCCCCCGAGATCACCTACCGGCAGGCGCTGCACGACACCCTGCGCACCGAGATGCTGCGCGACGAGAAGGTCTTCCTTCTCGGCGAGGAGATCGGCAAGTTTGAGGGGTCGTACAAGATCACCGCGGGCATGCTCAAGGAGTTCGGCCCCGAGCGGGTGCGCGACACCCCCATCGCCGAAGAGGGCTTCGTCGGAGCTGCGATCGGCGCCGCCATGCTCGGCATGCGCCCGGTCGTCGAGATCATGACGCTGAACTTCTCGTTGATCGCGATCGACCAGATCGTCAACCACGCGGCGAAGATCTACGGCATGTTCGGCGGGCAGACGTCGGTGCCGATGGTGATCCGCACCCCCGGCGGCGGTGGCCAGCAGCTGGCGGCCACGCACTCGCAGAACATCGAGGCCTGGTACGCGAGCGTGCCGGGGCTCAAGGTGCTGGCGCCCTCGACGCCGGCCGACGCGAAGGCCATGCTGACCGCGGCGATCCGCGACGACGACCCCGTGCTGCTGCTCGAGAACCTCTCGCTGTACAACACCAAGGGCGTCGTTCCCGACGGCGAGCAGGTGGCCGAGTTCGGCAAGGCGAAGGTCACGGTGCCCGGCACCGACATCACCGTCGTCGGCTACTCACGCTCGGCGGTCATCGCCGCCGACGTCGCGCAGCGACTGAAGCCGCAGGGCATCTCGGTCGAGGTCGTCGACCTGTGCAGCCTGCGCCCGCTCGACCGCGAGACGGTGTGCCGCTCGGTCATGAAGACCGGCAAGGCCGTCGTGCTCGAAGACGATTGGCTCACCTACGGAATCGGCGCGGAGATCGCCGCCTCGGTCCAGGAGGGTGCGTTCGACTACCTCGACGCTCCGGTGCGTCGTGTGGCGGCCGCGGAGATTCCGCTGCCCTACGCGAAGTCGCTGGAGAAGATCGCCCTGCCGGACGCCGACGCGCTCATCCGCGTCATCAACGAACAGCTCGATGCGACGCGGTTCGCGCGCTAGAAGGGGGACCGTGAACCATGACTGACGTGTTCATGCCGCGCCTGTCGGACACCATGACCGAGGGCGCGATCGCCCAGTGGCTCAAGTCCGAAGGCGACACCGTGAATCGCGGTGACGTGATCGCCGAGATCGAGACCGACAAGGCCGTGATGGACCTGGAAGCCTACGAGGGCGGCGTGCTGGAGAAGATCCTGGTGCAGCCGGGCGAGAACGTCGCCATCGGCGCTCCGATCGCCGTGATCGGCGACGGGTCGGGTGCGGGTTCGTCGGGTGGATCGGGGGATGCCGCGGCTGCGCCGCAGGCGGAGCCCGAGGCCGCACCGGCCGAGGCCGCAGCCGCTGCGCCCGCGGCTCCCGAGGCGACGCCGGCCGAGACGGCCCCGGCGACGCCGGCCGAGACCGCAGAGACGCCCGCCGACGAGAGCGAGGCACCCGCGGCATCCGGATCGAAGATCAAGGCCACCCCGCTCGTGCGCTCGCTCGCGCGGACGCACGGCATCGATCTGGCCACCGTGACCGGGTCGGGCCCCGGCGGCCGCATCGTGCGCGCCGACATCGAGCAGCTGATCGGCTCGGGCTCGAAGCCCGCCGCCGCACCGGCGGCGCCCACCGCACCCGAGCCGCAGGCGGCCCCGGCCGCGGCATCCGCCGCTCCCGTCGGCACGCCGCAGCCCGATGACGAGGTCGTGCCGATGTCGCAGATCCGCAAGGTGACCGCACGCCGGCTCACCGAGGCGGCGCTGGTGCCGGTGTTCCAGCTGACCAGCGTGGTCGACGCGTCACGGCTGACGGAAGTGCGCCGCGACATCAACACGCGCCTGGCCGATGCAGGCGTCAAGGTGAGCGTCAACGATCTGATCGTGCGTGCCGTGGCCGTCGCTCTCGCGCTGCACCCCGAGGCGAACGCCTCGTTCGGGGGCGACGCCATCCTGCGACACAAGCACGTCAACGTCGGTGTGGCCGTGGCCCTCGACGACGGGCTGGTCGTGCCGGTCGTGAAGGATGCCGACAAGAAGTCGGTCACGGCGATCGGCGCCGAGGTCAAAGACCTCGCGTCGCGCGCGCGTGCCGGCCGCCTCAAGCTCGATGAGATGAGCAATGGCACGATCTCGGTGTCGAACCTCGGCATGTTCGGGGTCGACCAGTTCACCGCGGTGATCAACCCGCCTGAGGCGATCATCGTCGCCGTGGGCGGCACCGCCGACGAGGCGGTCGTGGTCGACGGCAAGGTCGAGATCCGCCCGCGCACACGGCTGACCATCACGGTCGATCACCGGGTGCTCGACGGGGCCGGAGCAGCCGCCTTCCTGAAGGATCTGACCGAGCTGCTCACCGAGCCGCTGCGGATCCTGGTGTGAGCGAGAAGCTCGACATGACGGGAGCGTCCGGTGCCCTGCGCCGGGCGCTCCCGTTCTTCGTGGCGGCGGCGGTCTACGTCATCGCGGGCGGCGTGCTGGCCGCGGCCACCGCGTATGTCACGACGCAGAAGACCGCGTGGGCGACCGCGTACATCGTGCTGGTGGGCGGCGTCGCGCAGGCCGTTCTCGGGGCGGCGCTGGGCTGGCTGGCGCGGCACGCGAGCACGCGGCTGGTCTGGCCCGCGTTCGTGCTGTTCAACCTCGGCAACCTCGGCGTGCTGGCCGGGCAGCTATCGGGTCTGCTCGCCCTCACCTTCGCCGGCGGGGCGCTGCTGGTCGCCGCGTTGATCCTCGTCATCCTTGCGGCGCGGCACCGCGAAGCCGCCCACCCTGCGCTCCTGTGGACGTTCCGCGTGCTCGTGGTGATCCTGGCCGTCAGCATCCCGACCGGTCTGATCCTGGCGGCCGTCGGCGCCTGAGCCCGCGGCATCCCGCCCCAGCGCCGCCCCGCGCAGATCGGTGAGGGTGCAGCGGGCGGACGAGGGAGCGGTTGCTTCCCTACCTTTCGTCCACCAGTTGCACTCTCACCGTTGGAGGCGCGGGGAGAGCGCGGGCGCCGCGTCAGCGCACGGTCAGGTCGACCGACACCGGCAGCGCGTCGGCCGACGGACCCGCCGACAGGCGGTAGACGCCGGGCTGCACGCGCAGCGCGCCGGCGTGCAGCCAGTCTGCGACCGCACCGGGAACCTGCGCGGCGTCGTCCCACACGGCGAGCCGCTCCACCGCGAACCGCAGCGCCACGTCGCGCGCCTCGCCGGGCTCGAGCCGCACGCGCTCGTAGGCGACCAGCAGGCGCCGCGGGGCCGGGAAGCCGAAGCCCGAGGCCACCGCATAGAGCTGCACGAGCTCCTCGGCCGGGCGCGACCCCGTGTTGCGCACGCGCAAGGTCGCGGCGACCACGTGCTCGTCGCCGCGCGGCGCGAACAGGGGATGCCGCAGCGTCGGCGCGGGCGCGTCGACGGACGCGGCATCCACCGTCACCGACTCGTACTCCACGGTGGAGTAGCCCAGCCCATGCCCGAACGCGAAGGCGTACGGCGCGGGCTGGTGCCGGTAGGTGGCCTGCTGGCGCAGCGTGTCATAGTCGAACAGGTCGCCGGCCTGCGCGGGGTCGGCCGGCCACGACTGGGCCAGGCGGCCCTCAGGCTCGCGGTCGCCGCTGAGCACGTCGGCGACGCCGTGGCCGAGCTCCTGCCCGCCGTGGCTGGTCCAGACGACGGTCTCGGCGTCGGCGACGCCGGGGCCGAGCACGTACGGGAAGCTCGAGACGATCGTCAGCACGCTGCGCGGGTTGGCCTCACGCGCCGCCCGCCACACGCTCACGGCCGACGCCGGCAGGAACAGGTGCGGGCGATCCTCGGTCTCGCGGCCCGACAGGTGCGGGTCGTTGCCGACGGCCACGATCACGGCGTCGGCGGCGACCGCGGCATCCGCCACCGCCTGCGCGCCCGAGCGCACCACCCGCACGCCGAAGCGTGTGGCGTCCGCGAGCGTGCGCGCCTCGGCCAGCAGCAGGCCGCCGCCGAGCGCTGCCCGCACCCAGCGGCCCGAGCCGATGTGCAGCAGCGACCAGCTGCCGTCGGCGTGCACGTGGGTGCGGAAGCTCTCCTGCACGATCCAGCCGCCCACGCGGTCGGCGTCGGCGTGCATGGGCCAGACGCCGCCGGTGAGCAGCTTGCCGCTCGCGTGCGAGCGGAGGGTCAGGATGCCGTCGCCCCAGTCCGTGACATCCCACAGCGAGGCGGCATCCGCCGTCGTCCCCGACGTGTCGACGACCGAGCCGTCGGCATTCGAGGCGACGTAGCCGCCGTCGGGCGCCGTCAGGGTAACGGTGTCGGCACCGGTCACCGTCTCGACCCGGGCTGCCGGGTACCGGTCGGCGAAGCCCCGGGCGATGCCGACCGAGTACGGCGGGGTGCCCGCGTACCAGTCGGTGAGCACGACATCGGCCATCGGGCCCACCACGGCGACCCGCGCGGGTTCGGCCAGCGGCAGTACCGCGGCGTCGTTGCGCAGCACGACGACCGAGCGCGCGACGGCCTCACGGGCGAGCTCGCGGGCGCCGGGCGCGTCGATCGCGTCGGCGCCGATCGCGCCGAACGGGTCGTCGGCGCCGTCGAACTCGCCGGTGCGCAGCCGCAGCTCGAGCAGACGCTGCACCGCCTGGTCGACGTCGTCGGTGGTCAGCAGCCCCTGCGCGAGCGCCTCGCGCACGTGCGTGATCGTCGGGTTCGCGTCAGCGTCGTGGTCGGTGAACGAGTCCATGCCGCTGCGGATGAGCGCCGCGGCCCCGTGCGCATGGTCGGGCTGGGCGTGCTGCAGCGTCACGACGAAGGTCGGGGCCCCGGCATCCGAGACCACGGCGATCGACTCGTCGCTCCACGTGCGCGCCTCGCCGACCAGCTCGGGCTGGGTGTGGGCCGGGATGCCGTTGACCCGGTTGTACGCGAGCATGATCGCCCCCGCGGCCTGCGTCTCGAGCGGCTCGCGGAACGCGGCCAGCTCTTCTTCGTGCAGGGTGCGCAGCGACATCTCGGACGACGTGGTCGACCGGTCGGTCTCGTTGTCGTACGCGAGGAAGTGCTTGAGGGTGGGCACGGTCTTCCAGACGCGCTCGTGGTCGCCGCGCATGCCGCGGGCGTATGCCGTGCCGAAGTGGGCGGTGACGTGCGGGTCTTCGCTGTAGCCCTCTTCGTTGCGGCCCCACCCGGGGTGGCGCAGCGTGTTGACGACCGGGGCCCACACGTTCAGGCTCACCAGCGGGTTCTCGGCGTGCTTGGCGCGCACCTCGGTGCCGGTGACATCGCCGATGCGGCGCAGCAGCTCCGTGTTCCAGGTCGCGGCCATGCCGACCGGCTGCGGGAACACCGTGCCCCGGCCCAGCCATGCGACGCCGTGCAGCGCCTCGCACCCGGTGTGGAACTCGGCCATGCCCAGGCGCTCGATCGCCGGCTGTCTCTGGTGCAGCAGGGCGATCCGCTCGTCGGGGGTGAGCCGTGCCAGCAGGTCGCGGGCGCGCTCGGGCAGCGGGGCGTGGATGTCGCGGAACAGCTCGTCGGTCATCGGTCGCTCTCCTGGATCGTGATCGTCAGTTCGCCGGCGCCGGGCGCCGACACGGTCTGGGCACCGGCCTGCAGCGACCACGCGGCCCGCGCGTCGGTGCTGCCCGCGGTGATGGTGTCGCCGGTCCGGCGCACCCGGAACGTCGTGGCCGCTCCTTCATACCCCGGCACGGTGACGACCTCGTCGAACCCGTCGGGCAGCGCGAAGCAGCGCAGCGTGACCCCGTCGGCCCACTCGTAGTCGGGCCGGTCGTCGACGGCGCCCCACGGCAGCACGGTGCCGGGCCGCACCCGCAGCGGGAGGGAGTCGTAGCCGTGCGTCTCGGTGAGCCAGCGGCATCCACTCGCCACATCGCCGTGCAGCAGCGAGGCCCACTCCCCCTCGGGAACGTAGTACTCGGCATGCCCGTCGGCGTCGAACACGGGGGCCACCAGCAGCGCGTCGCCCAGCATGTACTGCGTGTCGGCGTCGAAGCCCGAGCGGTCGCTCGGGAACTCGAGCACCATCGGACGCATCATCGGGATGCCGTCGGTGTGCGCCTCATCGGCGACCCGCGCCAGATACGGCATGAGGCGCAGCTTGAGGTTCGTGAACAGGCGGGTGACCTCGACGGCCTCCTCATCGAACTCCCACGGCACACGCAGCGACGACGAGCCGTGCAGGCGCGAGTGCGACGAGAGCAGCCCGAAGGCGACCCAGCGCTTGAACAGTCCCGCATCGGGGGTGCCCTCGAAGCCGCCGATGTCATGGCTCCAGTAGCCGAAGCCGCTCATCGCCAGCGACAGGCCGCCGCGCAGCGTCTCGGCCATCGACAGGAACGTCGAGTCGCTGTCACCACCCCAGTGCACGGGGAACTGCTGCGTGCCCGCGGTCGCCGACCGGGCGAACACCACCGCGTCGCCGGCACCGCGCCGGCGCTCGAGGGCGCGGAACACGGTCTCGTTGTACAGCCACGGGTAGTAGTTGTGCATGCGGTCGGGATCGGAGCCGTCGTGCCAGGCCACCCCCTCGACGGGGATGCGCTCGCCGAAGTCGGTCTTGAAGCTGTCGACGCCCTGCTCCATGAGCCGCTCGAGGTGCCCGACGTACCAGTCGGCGGCGTCGGGGTTCGTGAAGTCGACGATGCCCATGCCGGCCTGCCACATGTCCCACTGCCAGACGCTGCCGTCGGTGCGGCGCAGCAGATACCCGTTCTCGGCCGCCTCGGCGAACAGCGGCGAGCGCTGCGCGATGTAGGGGTTGATCCAGGCAGAGACCTTGAGGCCGCGCTCGTGCAGGCGGCGCAGCTGGCCGTCGGGGTCGGGGAAGGCCCGCTCGTCCCAGGTGAAGTCGACCCACTGGTACTCGCGCATCCAGAAGCAGTCGAAGTGGAACACGCTCAGCGGCAGGTGCCGCTCGGCCATGCCCTCGATGAAGCCGGTGACGGTCTTCTCGTCGTAGCTCGCGGTGAACGAGGTCGTCAGCCACAGGCCGAACGACCAGGCCGGCACCCGTGCGGGGCGCCCGGTCAGCGCGGTGTAGCGGCGCAGCACGTCCTTGGGCTCGGGGCCGGCGATGACGTAGTAGTCGAGCTCCTCCCCCGGCACCGAGAACTGCACGCGCGAGTTGACCTCGCTGCCGACCTCGAACGACACACGTCCGGGATCGTCGACGAACACGCCGTAGCCGCGGCTGGAGACGTAGAACGGCACGTTCTTGTACGACTGCTCGCTGGAGGTGCCGCCGTCCTCGTTCCAGCTCTCGACGGTCTGCCCGTTCTTCACGAATGCGCCGAACCGCTCGCCGAGCCCGTAGACGCGCTCGCCCGGCTCGATGCTCAGCTGCTGGTGGATCCACGTCGGGTCGACGGGGGCCCGCAGCTGACCGGTGCCGGTCATGTGCCCGATCGAGCGGGGCAGCGAGCGGGTGAGCACCCGGCCGCCCTCCTCGACGAAGTCGACCTGCCAGCCGCCCGTGCGCGCCACGCGCACGCTGAGGGGACCTGCCTCGAGCACGCCGTGCTCGTCGTCCAGCCGCAGCGTGGGGCGGTATCCGGGCTCACTGTGCACGGTGAAGTCGGGACCGGGATGCACGCTGCCGGCGTGGTGCGCGAGGTGCACCTTGACGACGCCCGGCGCGGGCGACGAGAACTGCACGGTCAGCATGGGCCGGTTGAGCGTGTCGCCCCGGTCGCGGATCTTCGCGGTGGGCGCGTACACGGTCATGGTGCCCGCGGTCTCGTCGATGCGGATGTCATCGACCTCGACCGCGTACAGCGGGGTGAGGGTGGGCTTGGTCAGCCAGTAGCCGTCGGTGAACTTCACCGGTCCTGCCTTTCGATCAGCACTCGTGCGTCGTCGGGCGCGACGGCCACGACGGATTCGGTCTCTTCGCCGGTCAGCAGATCCACCAGGCCCGGGGCCACCGGCACCTGCACGGGCTGCTCGCCGTGGTTGAGGAGGAACAGGGCGTCGCCGCGGCGCACGGCCTCGCAGCCGTCGGGCAGCGTGCTCACGCCGGGAACGGGACGGGAGAGGGATGCCGCGGCCTCGCCGAGCACGGCATCCAGGGTCGCATCGTCCAGAACGGCCCCCAGATACCACGCGGCACCCGTGCCGCGTGCGTTGCGGGTGACGGCGGGGAGCCCTGCGAGCGGACCCGTCGCGTACGTCGCGCGCACCTCGGCGCCGTCGCTGCGCAGCCGCTCGCCGAGCGTCGACGCGGTGGCGTCGGGGTAGCCGTCGAGGCGCACGACGGGGATCGCGCACCACTCCTCGCCGCTGGCGCCGATCAGCTCGCGCAGCAGCGCGGGCGAGCGACCGGTGCGCACGTGCCCGTTGTCGTCGGCCACGCCGCTGAACGCGCCGATCACGACCTGCGCGCCGGCTACGGCTGCCGCGGTGAGGGCGGCTGCGGCATCCGGTTCGATCACGTAGGAGTGCGGCACGAGCACCAGCGGGTATGCGGACACATCGGCCCCCGGTGCCACGATGTCGGCGGCGAGTCCCCGCCGCCACAGCGCGCGGTACCAGCGCTTCACCTCGGCGACGGTGTCGTGCCGCTCGGTCGGGAGGGCGGGCTCGGAGGCGGCCCACCACGACGCCCAGTCGAAGACGATCGCGACCGGGGCGTCGATCCGGGCGCCTGCGACCGGGCGCAGGCGCTTGAGGTCGGCACCCTGGCGCACGACGCCGCGGAACACCTCGGTGTCGGCCCCGGCGTGCGGCACCATCGCGGAGTGGAAGCGCTCGGCACCGGCGCGCGACTGCCGCCACTGGAAGAAGCAGATGCCGTCGGCGCCGCGGGCCACCGCCTGCAAGGAGTCGAGACGGGCGTGCGCGGGCGACTTGGGCGGGTTGTGCGGCCGCCACGAGACGGCGCTGACCGACTGCTCCATGAGCAGCCACGGCTGCCCGTCGCCGAGGGACCGCATGAGGTCCTGCACGAGGGCGATGTCGGCCGGCGAGGTGGGCGAGGTGGGGTCGGGGTACTGGTCGTCGGCGATCACGTCGACGTCGCCGGCCCACGAGCGGTAGTCGGCGTGGTCGAAGAAGCCCATGAAGTTGGTCGTGATCGGCTGCGTCGCCCCCGCCTCGCGGATGGCGTCGCGCAGCTCGCGGTAGCACGCGAGCAGCTGGTCGGAGGTGTAGCGGCGGAAGTCGACGGCCTGCGACGGGTTGATGACGTAGGGCATGCGCCGCGGCGGGGTGATCTCGTCGAAGTCGGCGTAGTGCTGCGACCAGAAAGTGGTGCCCCACGCCTCGTTGAGCGCCTCGATGGTGCCGTAGCGCGCCCTCAGCCAGAGCCGGAACTCGCGCTCGGCCTCGGGGCCGTGGTCGAGCTGGCCGTACTCGTTGCCCACGTGCCACATGCGCACGGCGGGGTGCTGCGCATACCGCTCCGCCAGGTCGCGGGTGATCGCCAGCGCATGCTCGCGGTAGACGCGCGACGCCGGCGTGAACTGGTTGCGCGAGCCCGGCACGAGCGCGACGCCGTCGCGGTCCACCGGCAGGGTCTCGGGATGCCGCACCCCCAGCCACGGCGGCGGCGAGGCCACCGGCGACGCCAGGTCGACGGAGATGCCCGCCTCGTGCAGAAGGCCCAGGATCTCGTCGAGCCAGCCGAACTCGCGGGCGCCCGGCTCGGGCTCGATCACGGCCCAGCTGAACACGCCGACCGTGACGAGGTTGACGCCGGCCTCGCGCATGAGCGCGACGTCTTCGGCCCACACTTCGCGGGGCCATTGCTCGGGGTTGTAGTCGCCGCCGAAGCAGATGCCGAGCTCTGCGGTGAGAGCGGCGAAACGGGCGGGATCGCGCGTCATCGGTGACATGGGCTCCAGCTCAAAGTCGAGGGTGGTCGTCGGCAGTGTTCTGTAACTGTCGAAGCGTTTCAACAACCAGACCATATACTAGCTTTCGTGCCGCTGTCCACGCCGAGCCGCGATGCTCTCTTCGCACTGCGCTACACGCGCGCCGCGCACGCCTGGACCGACGCGCTCCCGGTGGGCAACGGCACCCGCGGCGCGATGTGCGGCGGACGCCCGGGCGGGCTGCGTCTGTGGCTCAACGACATCACCGCATGGTCGGGATCGACCGCCGACGACCCGCTCGCGGGCGTGCAGGACGCCGGACCCGCAGCCCTCGCCGCCGTGCGCGCCGCCATCGCGCGCGGCGACCTCGCCGAGGCCGAGCGGCTGCTGCAGCGGCAGCAGACCCCGTGGGTGCAGGCGTATCTGCCTCTCGCGCACCTCGACGTCGAAGTCGACGGCGCTTCGGGACCGGACTGCGAGCGGGAACTCGACCTGCACCGCGGCATCACGACCCTCGCGTACACGGCGGGCGGGGCATCCGTCGTCCATGAGACCTGGGCCGGCATCCCCTCGGGCGCTCTCGTGCACCGCATCACCGCCGACGCCCCGGTCGCCGTGACCGTGACGATCGACAGCCTGCTGCGGGCTGTTCAGGCGCCGCGCGACGAAGACGGCGATGTCGTCGCCGAGTGGATGCTGCCGGTCGACGTCGCCCCCGGGCACGAGCACCCCGCCGAGCCGATCCGCTACGACCCCGCGCGCGGGCGCACCGGCGCGGTGGCGATCCGCTCGCAGGGGCGCCTCGACGGAGATCGACTCGTCCTGACCCCCGCCCGCACGCACCTGATCGTGATCGGCACGGCGACCGCGCCGGGGCTGCCCGGCGACGATGACGAGCGGGATGCCGCCGCCCGCGCGACCGCCGTGCTCGACGCCTTCGCCCCCGCCGAGGCCGCCACCGCGCACGAACCGCACGCGGCCGCGCACGCCGTCCTCATGGACCGCTGCGTGCTCGAGCTGCCCTCCCCCGCCGACGCCGGCGAGCTCGACACCGACGAGCGCGTCGCCCGGGCGCTGACCCGCGACGATCCGGGACTTGCCGCCCTCGTCTTCCACTACGGGAGATATCTGCTCGCGGCATCCACTCGCGACAGCCCGATCCCGCTCACGCTGCAGGGGCTCTGGAACGCCGAGCTGCCCGGTCCGTGGTCGTGCGCCTACACGACCAACATCAACCTGCAGATGGCGTACTGGCCGGCCGAGACGACGGCCCTGCCCGAGTGCCACGAGCCGCTGCTGCGCTTCGTCGAGCGGGTCTCGGCCACGACCGGGGCCGAGGTCGCCCGGCGCCTGCACGGCGCCGACGGCTGGGTGCTGCACCACAACACCGACCCGTGGGGGCACGCCGCCCCGGTGGGTGCGGGGCACGGCGACGTGTCGTGGGCGTTCTGGCCGGTGGGCGGGGTGTGGCTGGCGCTGCACCTCTGGGACCGGTTCGCGTTCGGCGGCGACCTCGACGCGCTGCGCACCCGCGCGTGGCCCGTGCTCGAGGCGACAGCGCGCTTCGCCCTGTCATGGATCCAAACCGACGGCGCCGCCGCGTGGACGAGCCCGTCGACCTCGCCTGAGAACCGCTTCGTCGAGAGCGGCACCGTATACGGCGTGGGCACGACGTCGACGATGGACGTCGCCCTTTTCCGTGAGCTGGCGCGGGTGTGCCGGGATGCCGCGGCCGCCCTCGGCCGCGATGACGGCTGGGTCGGCGCGTTGGGGCGCGTGACTGCCCTGCTGCCCGAGTACGCCGTGACCGACGGGCGCGTGCAGGAGTGGAACCCGCCGCGCGACGACGAAGACCCGCATCACCGGCACCTCTCGCACCTGGTCGGCCTGTTCCCGTTCGCGCAGATCACGCCCGAGCGCACTCCCGCGCTGGCTGCGGCCGCCGGAGAGACGATCGCCGCGCGCGGGCTCGAGTCCAGCGGATGGGCGCTGGCCTGGCGCGCGGCGATGTGGGCGCGGCTGGGCGACGGCGAGCGCTTCGCCGAGCAGCTCGCGATGTCGCTGCGCCCTGTCCCCAGCCCCGCCGGCGGCCCCGCCGAGAACGGCGACGGCGGTCACCGCGGCGGCCTGTATCCGAACCTCTTCAGCGCGCACCCGCCGTTCCAGATCGACGGCAACCTGGGCGTGACCGCCGCGATCGCCGAAGCGCTCGTGCAGTCGCACGACGGAGTGCTGCGCATCCTGCCCGCGCTGCCGGCAGGCTGGCCCGACGGCGCCGTGCACGGGCTGCGCGCCCGCGGCGGTGTCAGTATCGACGTCTCGTGGGCGGACGGCCGGGCCCGCCGCATCCGGCTCCACGCCGAGAGACCCACCACAATAGAGGTGCGGGTTCCGGGCTGGGGCCACCGCCGGGTGGACCTTGCTCCCGGCGACCCGCTGACCATCGATTCGAGGGAGACCGCATGGTGACCATCGCGGACGTCGCGCGCGCCGCCGGCGTCTCCATTTCGACCGTGTCGTACGTGATGAGCGGCAAGCGCACGATCTCGCAGGAGACCCGTGACCGCGTCGCCCAGGCGATCGCCGATCTGGAGTACAGCCCGCACGCGAGCGCCCGCTCGCTCGCGTCGCGCTCGACGAACGTGATCGGCCTGCAGGCGCCGCTGCGCGCCGGCGTCGACGTGCACGTGGTCATGCAGATCGTCGCGGGCATCGTGACCGAGGCCCGGTCGCTGCAGTACGACATCCTTCTGCTGACCAGCGACGACGCGGCGGGTCTGAGTCACGCGGCACGCGCCTCGATGGTCGATGCCCTGCTGGTGATGGATGTCGAGTCCGACGACCCCCGCATCAAGACGCTGGAGGGGCTCGATGTGCCGAGCGTGCTCATCGGGTTGCCCGCGGGCGCGGACGGACTGGTGTGCGTCGACTTCGACTTCGAGGCCGCAGGGCGCCTGGCCGCCCAGCGACTGGCCGCGCTCGGCCACCGGCGCATCGCGCTGTTCGGCGCGCCCGCCGAGGTGCTCGAACGGCACACCTCGTACGCCGATCGCCTCGTGCGCGGGTTCCTGTCGGCGTGCGACGAGCTCGGCGTCGTCGGCAGCGTGCACGCCTGCCCGACCGGAGCCGAATCGACCCAGGTCGTCGACGCGGTGCTCGCCGCCGAACCGGGGCTCAGCGGCATCCTGATCCACAACGAGGGCGCCCTCGCGCACATCGCCGCGCATGTCGCGACGAGCTCGCACGAGCTCGACCTGGTCGCGCTGTGCCCGGCTGAGATGGCGCAGACCGTGACGGGGCTCGCCGACAGCATCGCCATCCCCGCCGAGGGCATCGGCGCGGCCGCCGCCGACGCGCTGCGCGCCATACTGGCCGGCGAGCAGCGCGAGAAGGTCGTGCTGCTGCCGCCGGTGCTGGCCTCGGCGGGGGCGTAGCCGATGCCGATCGATCCGGGGGGCAAGACCGCACAGGGGGTCACGACGTTCCTCGCGTTCGTCGGGCTGAACCTGCTGTACCTGGTGACCTGTCTGCCGGTCGTGACGATCGGGGCGGCGACGTCCGCGCTGTACGAGGTGACGATCCGCTTCGCGGACGACGAGAGCGGGCATCCGCTCAAGGACTACCTGCCCGCCTTCGGGCGCAACTTCGGCCGCGCGTCGCTGGCATCGCTGTGTCTGCTGCTGCCGGCGCTGCTGCTCGCCTACAGCGTCATCTTCTGGTGGGCGAACCCCGGGGCGCTCAGCGGCGTCGCCGCCGTGATCGCGGCCGTCGCCGCGCTGTACCTGTTCATCGCGTGGATGTACGCCATGGCGCTGGTCGCATGGTTCACCGCGCCCCTGAAGCAGACTCTCAAGAACGCGCTGCTGCTGCCGGGCGCCGAGCCGTCGCGCACCTTCGGGATGATCCTCATCCCCGTCGCGCTGGTGTGCATCACGCTGCTGTTCCACCCCTTCGTGTTCATCCTGCTCACGGTCGGGTACTCGGTGGGCGCGTACGCCACGGCGTTCCTGTTCCGGTCGGTGTTCTCCCGCCACCTCTCCTGAGGGGGCGGGATGCCGCGGGCCCGTGGCATCCCGCCCCGGTGCACGTGGTGCACCCGCCCGGATCGGCGCCCCGTGGCACCCCTCCCGCTGAGCTCACCAGCTGATGTTCCTGAGACATCAAGAGGTGAGGCGCCGGCACCCTGCCATCCACCCCGATCCGGCCCCTCCGCGCCGGCCGCGGGCACAGCGTCGGGCCACCGGCGCGGCGCACCGCGGCATCCACCACCCTCACGGCGTGTCGCCGACGATCCCCTACCGTGTGCACGGGCCGCGGCGGTCACGACGCGAGGCGCGGCCACGACAAGGGACCCGGAGCGCTTGCGCGCCCCGGGCCCCGGGTGTCGGCTTCGGGTCAGCCGAGCTTCTTGGCGACGTCCACGCGGGCCGTGTTCTGGGCCTTCGCGTTGTCCATGTCGACCTTGAGCACCTTGTCGAAGCCCAGACCGTTCGCCTTGGAGATGAGCTCCTTCTGCAGCGACGCGAACTCGGCGTCGTTCTTGGCGAACGACATCTTCCACGAGTACTGGACGATGACAGCCTTGATCTGGTTGCGCAGCGTCTGGATCTCAGAGCTGTCGGTCGGCGCCGTGTAGCTGGCACCGGGCGCCACCAGAAGCTGGTCGTTCTTCTTCAGGTAGTCCATCGTCGAGGTCGCGTCGTCCATGTGCGACGACCAGTCCTTGCTCAGCGCCGTCGACGTGAGCTTCTGGTACGACGGCCAGAACTGGTAGTTGTACGGGTAGCCCGTCTTCTCGTCGACGTCGTTGGGCAGCACGAGGCTCACGTTCAGCGTCGAGACGCCGTCGGTGTAGTCGCCGCCGCCCCACTCGGCCGGGACGGTGCCCTTGCCCTCGATGAACACCTGCTTGCCGAAGTCGGTGAGCGCCGGCTTGCCGTCGCTGCCGAGATCCCAGGTCAGGCCCTGCGGACCCGCGGCGGCACCGGTCTGGCTGCCGTTGGAGTACGTGCCCTCCTGCGAGTACAGCCAGTCGATGAAGGCCGCGATGCGCTCGGGGTCCTCGGCCTTCGAGCCGATCGAGAGCACCTGCTTGCCACCGTAGGCGGAGGCGCCGTACGAGAAGACGTCCATGTCCTTCAGCGGTGCGATCTCGAAGCCGCGACCGGCGGTCGTGTTCGCCTCGGTGTTGTACGCCGACTGGCCGAGCCAGGGCCACCACGAGAACAGCACCTGGCCGTTCTGGTACTTCGAGAACAGCGTGTCGTAGTTCTGCGTCGTCGACTCGGGGTCGACCAGGCCCATCTGGTTGGCCTTGTAGAAGAAGTTCAGCGTGCGCATGTACTGGCCATTCGGGTCGAGGATGCTCTGGTAGTCAGAGCCGTCGGCCTTGGCCAGCACGAAGCCGAGCTCGTCGTACCCGTAGTACGTCGTCGGCTGCTTCGCGTTGTTCATCATGTTGCCGTCCCAGTCCTTAAACAGGGAGAGGGCGTAGACCTTCTTGCCGTTGGGTGCGGTCGGCTCGAGGTCCTGCATCTGCTTGAGCACCGGCAGCAGGTCTTCGAGGGTGTTCACCTGGGGGTAGCCGAGCTTCTTGTACAGATCCCAGCGCAGGTACGGGCCGAACGTGGGGTCGAGGCCCTCCGACGACTCCGTCGGCTTGATCGATGAGACCTGCGTGGGCAGGCCGTAGACGCCGTCCTTGCCCTTGTTGACGTAGTCGACGGCCGCCTGGTACTTCGAGACGTTCTTCATCGCCGGGTAGTACTTCGACAGATCCTGCACAAGCCCGCCCTGGACGAGGTCGTCGAGCTTCTCACCCTGGTCGGTGATGATCAGGTCGCCCAGGTCGCCCGCCGCGACGCGGGTGTTGTAGAGCGTGTCGCCGCCGCCCGCCACGTTGGGGGCGATGATGTTCAACTTCATGTTGAACTTGTCCTTGACGATCTTCGCGAACCAGCCCTTCTGCATGCCCATGTAGTTCGCGAGCCCGTCGAAGACGTCGATCGTGATCTCCTTGTCCCACTTGGCGGGGAAAGAGCTCACTGCCTTCGTGTCACCCGTGGACGACCCGCCTCCACTGCAGGAGGAGAGGAGTCCGGCGGCGAGGAGTGCGACGGCCGCGAAGGCCACCTTCCTCTTCAGCTTCATTGCATTCCTTTCTGGTGGGACCGGCCGCCGTCAACCCTTGACGGCGCCCAGCATGATGCCCTTCACGAAGAAGCGCTGGAACAGGGGGTAGATGAAGATGATCGGCAGCACGACGATCACCGAGACCGTCATCCGGATGGAGGTCGGGGTCTGCGAGGTCGCCGCGGAGATGATCGACGACAGATCGCCGCCGGAGTTCTGCGCCGCCTGGGCCAGGCTGTTCGCCTGGTTGATGAACATGTACAGCAGGTACTGGAGCGTGTACAGGCTCTGGTCGGTGATGTAGATCAGCGTGTCCTGGAAGCTGTTCCACTGCGCCACGGCCGAGAAGATCGCCACGGTCGCCAGGATCGGCGTCATGTTCGGCAGGTACACGCGGAAAAAGATCTGCACGATGTTCGCGCCGTCGACCTCCGCGGCCTCCTGGAGCGACTCGGGCATCGATTCGACGTAGGTCTTCACCAGGATGATGAAGAACGGCTGCACGATGAACGGCAGCACGTACACCCAGAAGTTGTTGGTCAGGCCCAGCGTCTTCATGATGATGAACACCGGGATCAGGCCGGCGCTGAAGTACATCGTGACGATGATGAAGCGGTACCAGAACTGCCGGGCCCACATCTTGCTCTGCGTGAACATGAAGCCCAGGAACGCCGAGGCCAGCACGGTGGCCGCGGTGCCGATCACGGTGCGGCCGACGCTGACCACGGCGGCCAGCGGCAGCCCCTGCAGGTGGAACACCTCTTTGTAGTTGTTGAGGTGGAACCCGACCGGCCACCAGCGCACGTCGCCGAGCGCCGAGACGTCGTTGGCGCTGACCGAGTTGATGATCAGGTAGTAGAAGGGGTATGCGCACAGGAAGACCAGCAGCAGGAAGACCCCGTAGTTGATGATCGTGAAGATCATGTCGCCGGCGCGGCGACTGTGCACTCCGGCGGAGACGGTGCTCATCGTTCGGTGCCTCTCAGACGATCGACGTGCCGCGGACGCGCTTGGCGATCGCGTTGACGGTGAACAGGAGGATGACCGAGATGACGCTCTTGAGCATGCCGATCGCGGTCGCCATCGACAGGCTGTTGCCGGTGATGCCGATGTTGTAGACGTACAGGTCGAGCACCTGTATGTGCTCCTTGTTGAATGCGTTCTGGAACACGAAGTACTGCTCCATGCCGTTGTTCAGCAGGTTCGCGACCGACAGCAGCAACAGCACCAGGTAGGTCGGCATGAGCTGCGGGATCGTGATGTACCACATCGTCTGGAAGCGCCCGGCGCCGTCGATGCGTGCCGACTCGTACAGCGACTGGTCGATGCCTGAGATCGCCGCGAGGTAGATGATCGCGCCCCAGCCCAGGCCCTTCCAGATGCTCCAGAGGGTCATCGTGAGCCAGATGTGCTGGTCGGTGTCGAGGAACTTGATCGGGGTCGAGATGAGCCCCCAGTCGTTGAGCACGCTGTTGACCAGCCCCGTGCTCGAGAAGAGCGAGAACGCGATCATGTAGACGAGCACCCACGAGATGAAGTTCGGCAGGGTGGTCAGCGTCTGCACCGCATTGCGGAACCAGGGGGTGCGCACCTCGTTGAGGAACACCGCGAAGGCGAGCGGGAGGATGGATGTCGCGATCCCGAGGAAGCTGATGGCCAGGGTGTTCACGAGCACCTGGAGGATCTCCGCGAGCTGCGTCGGCGAGCTCACCAGCATCCGGAACCACTGCAGTCCGACGAACTCGCTGCCCGACAGTCCCAGCGCCGGCTTGTAGTCGAAGAGCGAGTAGATCCAGCCGTACAGCGGGAAGTACGAGAACAGGAAGACCAGCACCAGGAACGGGACGATGCACAGGAACATCCCGATCGACTTGCGCGACGGCTTGCCGCGCCGACGCGTGCGCTTGCCGCCCGTCGTCGATTCGATGCCGGCCGCGGTCACCTCCTGGACCATGGCCGCCTGAACGGTCATCGGAGGATCACCCGTTCATCGCCACAGGTGCTCACTGCTCGCATCTCACTCCTTCGTGCGTTCGGGACCGCGCCGCCGGGCGTCGGTCCGCAGCCGTGTTCGACGGGGTCGGGAAGGCCCGTTGTCGAACCGCTTCGATTACGGCTTGGAACAAAGAAACCACGCGCCCGCCGATTCGTCAACTCCGGACGCGTAACGCCGTGATAACGATAGAGAGCGCTCCCATGACGCGGCTGCGAGACCTCGCACGCCACGACGCCGGCCATCAGCCCGCGGCCTCCGGCGCATAGCGCGCCTCGCTGAACCGCACGGGCCCGTCGACGGCCCGCAGACCGATGACGCGGCCGACGAATCCGCCCGCCACCTCCGTGGAGAGATAGCGCCCGTCCAGACGGGCGAGGGGGTGGATGCCGTCGGCATCGGCCACCTCGAAGACGAGGTCGTCCGGTCCACCCGTGGTCGCGGCATCCGCCCGCACCCGCAGCTCGATCGCGCCGTCGGCCGCGAGCGGCTCGCCGGAGAACTGCTGCGCCACCGGCCCGACCTGCGCGTGCACGAGTGCGCGGCCGCCGGTCAGCCGCAGCTCATACCAGTGGCGCTCGTCCATGCGCACGCGCACGGCCGCGCCGTCGCGCGCCTCGGTCACGGCGGCGAAGCGCCAGTACGGGTCACGGGCGCGCACGCCGAGCATGGCGGGCGCGCCGCCGGGCGAGTCGGCCGGGCGCAGGGTCACCCCGCCGCCCACGCTCGCGAAGGCCGAGGGTGCCGCGCCCGGCGAGATCCAGCGCGGGTGCAGCGACTCGAACCGGTCGACGAAGGCCGTCTCGGGCGCGGGGATCTCGTATCGGTCCGCGACGACGACCGGCCAGTCGTCGATCCAGTCGATGCCCGCGACGAACGTCTCGCGCCCGTTGACGTGGAACAGCGGAGTCGCCCCGCGCGGACGCACGCCGAGGTAGACCATCGCCCAGGTGCCGTCGGCGAGTTCGACGATGTCGGCGTGGCCGGTGTTCTGCACCGGGAAGGTCGTGCTGCGCCGGGTGAGGATCGGGTTCGCGGGGCACAGTTCGAAGGGGCCGGATGCCGCGGGCCCGCGCGCCACGCTCACGCAGTGGCCGCGCTCGGTGCCGCCCTCGGCGAAGAGGAGGTACCACCAGTCGCCCCGCCGGAAGACGTGCGGCCCCTCGGGGTAGGCGAGGCCCGTGCCGGGCATGATCGACCGTGCGGGTCCGATGACCTCTCCCCGCTCCAGGTCGACGGGGACCTGGCCGATGCCGGGCACCTCGGCCGTGTTCGAGCTGTAGCTGACGAGGCAGGTGCCGTCGTCGTCCCACGCCAGGTCGGGGTCGATGCCGGGGATGCCGGCGATCACCCGCGCGGGCGCCCAGGGCCCCTCGATCGCGGACGCCGAGGTCACGAGCTGCCCGGGCGCACCCGACACATTGGTCGTGATCATCCAGAAGCGACCGTCATGGTGGCGCAGGGTCGGGGCGTACACGCCGCCGCCGGCCGCGGCATCCCCCGCCGCGAAGGCCGGGTCGCCGTCGAGCGCGTGCCCGGCCTCGTGCCAGGTCACGAGATCGTCGCTGCGCCACAGCGGCACGCCCGGCGAGTACTCGAACGACGAGTTCGCGAGGTACAGGCCGTCACCGGCGCGGCAGACGCTCGGATCGGGGAAGAACCCCGGGATGATCGGCGTCGTCGCCGCCTCGCGCAGGTCCACCGCGGTCACTCGACCGTCGCTGAGGGGATGACGCCGGTCGTGGCCAGCTGCCGGAACCAGTGTCCCGAGTCCTTGACGGTGCGGGTCTGATCGTCGAAGTCGACGCGCACCACACCGAAGCGCTTGGCGTAGCCGTAGCCCCACTCGAAGTTGTCGAGCAGCGACCACACGAAGTAGCCGCGCAGGTCGACGCCGTCTTCGATCGCACGGTGCGCGGCGGTGAGGTGCCGACGCAGGTAGTCGACGCGCTCGGGGTCGTGCACGGCGCCGTCGCCCGAGACCGCGTCGTCGAACGCGGCGCCGTTCTCGGTGATCATGAGCGGCTGCTCGGGGAAGCGGTCGCGCAGCGTGTGCAGCAGCTCGAGCAGTCCGTCGGGGGCGATGTTCCAGTCCATGGCCGTGTGCGGGCCCGGCTGCGGGAGGAACTCCACGACGTCGTCGCTGCCCGGCCAGGCGGTGCCGCCGTCGGCGGGCTTGTGGCCGTCGTTGCTCTGCCGCGGGGCGTCGCCGCTCCACAGCCGCACCGCGTTCGTCGAGTAGTAGTTGACGCCCAGCACGTCGATCGGCTGGTGGATCTCGGCCAGATCGCCGTCCTGCACGAACGACCAGTCGGTGAGCGCCGCGGTGTCGGCGATGAGGTCGTCGTCGTACACGCCGCGCAGCATGGGGCTCGTGAACACGCGGTTGCCCACGGCGTCGATGCGGCGCACGGCCTCGGCCTCGCCGCGGGCCACGTGCAGGTTGAGCGTGACCGAGTACTCGGGTGAACCCGTCGAGGTCGCACGCAGCGCCTGCAGCGCGCGGCCGTGCGCGAGGTTGAGGTGATGGGCGGCGGCCAGCGAGGCGGCGGGCTCACGACGCCCGGGTGCGTGCCCGCCCTGGCCGTAGCCGAGATAGGCCGTGCACCACGGCTCGTTGAGGGTCGTCCAGGTGTGCACGCGGTCGCCGAGCGCCGCACCCAGGACCGACGCGTACTCGGCGAAGGCGTCGGCGGTCTCGCGGACCGGCCAGCCCCCGGCATCCTCCAGCGTCTGCGGGAGGTCCCAGTGGTACAGCGTTGCGACGGGGCGGATGCCGCGCGCGAGCAGGCCGTCGACCAGACGCGAGTAGAAGTCGACACCCGCCTGGTTGACCGCGCCGCGGCCGGTGGGGATGATGCGCGGCCACGCGATCGAGAAGCGGTAGGCGCCCAGGCCGAGGTCGGCCATCAGGTCGAGGTCCGACTCCCAGCGGTGGTAGTGGTCGCACGCGACGTCACCGGTGTCGCCGTTCCAGACCTTGCCGGGCGTGTGGCTGAACGTGTCCCAGATCGACGGGCCGCGGCCGTCTTCGTTCGCGGCGCCCTCGACCTGGTACGAGGCCGTGGCCGAGCCGAAGGTGAACCCGGCCGGAAAGCGCAGGCCACTGTCTCGGAAGTCCGCACTGCGGACCTGGGGCGAAGCGTCGGTGCTCACTGGTCTCCCGTTCGTCACGTCGATGTCCACGTCCGCTCGGAGCCTTCTGCGGCATCCGTAGTCGAAACGCTTCGACTTACAGTAGGGCCTCCCCGCGCTTCGCGCAAGCACCCGCCGCCGCGCGGCCTCTCGCGCACCGTGAGAGTGCAGCAGGTGGACGAGGGAGCGGTTGCTTCCCTACCTCTCGTCCACCCGCTGCACTCTCAGCGTCGGGAGGCGCGCGCTCGTCGCCGAGAGAACATCTACCCGCCGAGAGAACATCTGCCGGCCGAGAGAACGGGTATTGCCCGCATCCTCGGCGGGCAGCTGTTCTCTCGCGGTCCGGCGGGCACGCGAACGGGGGCGTCGGGGCGGGATGCCGCGGCGCGGCGCGTGCGCGAAGGCGCGCCCGACATCGTGTACGTTGGCGGTCGTGCCGCTGACAGACCTCCCCCTCGCAGACCTCCGCACCTTCCTGCCCGATGTGGCCGAGCCCGCCGACTTCGACGCGTTCTGGCGTCGCACGCTCGACGAGGCCCGGGCCGCGGCATCCGACCCCGTCGTGGTCGCCGTCGACTCGCCGGTCACCGAGCTGATCGTCGAAGACCTCACCTTCAGCGGCTTCGGCGGCGAGCCGATCCGCGCGTGGATCATGCGTCCGCGCACCGACGAGCCGCGGCCGGCGATCGTCGAGTACATCGGCTACAACGGCGGGCGCGGCGTGCCCGGCGAGCGCCTGCAGTGGGCCGCGGCCGGCTACGTGCACATCCTCATGGACACGCGCGGGCAGGGCAGCGGCTGGGGCACCGGCGGCGACACCCCCGACCCGCACGGATCCGACGGGGCCGTGCCCGGGTTCATGACCCGCGGCATCCGGCAACCCGACACGTACTACTACCGCCGCGTGTTCACCGACGCCGTGCGTGCGATCGACACCGCCGCCGCGCTGCCCTTCGTCGATGCCGAGCGCATCAGCGTGACCGGCGGCAGCCAGGGCGGCGGCATCACGCTGGCCGCCGCCGCGCTGCACCCGGCCGTGAAGGCCGCGATGCCCGACGTGCCGTTCCTGTGCCACTTCCGCCGCTCGGTCGAGATGACGCCCGACCACCCGTTCCTGGAGATTGAGCGCTACCTCGCCGTGCACCGCACCGAGGTCGACCGGGTGTTCGAGACGCTGTCTTACTTCGACGGCGTGAACTTCGCGCGCCGCATCACCGCACCCGCGCTGTTCTCGGTCGGACTCATGGACGGCATCGTGCTGCCCTCGAGCGTGTTCGCCGCGTTCAACCACTGCGGATCGGACGACAAGCACATCGAGGTCTACGAGTTCAACGGCCACGAGGGCGGCCAGACCGAGCAGTGGCTGCGCCAGGCCCGCTGGCTCGCGGAGCGCGTCTGAGCCGCGGCATCCACCCCGCTGCCTCTCGCCCGCGTCGCTGAGAGTGCAGCTGGTAGACGAGAGATAGGGAAGCAACCGCATCCTCGTCCACCCGCTGCACTCTCACGGTTCGAGAGGCGGGGCAGGCGGGGGCGGGATGCCGCGGTGCGGCGCCTCAGGTGAGGCCGTGTTCGAACGCAAACACGACCAGCTGCACGCGGTCGCGCAGGGCGAGCTTGGTGAGGATGCGGCTGATGTGCGTCTTCACTGTCGCCTCGGAGAGGTACTCGCGCGCCGCGATCTCGGCGTTCGAGAGTCCGCGCGCGGCGAGCGCGAAGATCTGCTTCTCGCGCTCGGTGAGCTCGCCGAACGACGGCGGCACCGGCTGGGTCGCGGCATCCATCGTCTGCGCGAACAGGTCGCGGGTGGCGGATGCCGCGATCACGGCCGAGCCCGCGTGCACGGTGCGGATCGCCGCCAGCAGGAACTCGGGGTCGGCGTCCTTCAGCAGAAAGCCGCTCGCCCCCTGCCGGATCGCCCGCGCCGCCGCCTCGTCGAGGTCGAAGGTCGTCAGCATCACGATGCGCGGTGCGTCGTCGTCGCGCAGCAGCTCGGCCGTGGCGGCGAGCCCGTCCATGTTGGGCATGCGGATGTCCATGAGCACCACATCGGGGTGCGTCGCGCGCACGACGTCGATCGCCTCACGTCCGTCAGACGCCTCGCCGACGACCTCGAGGTCGGGCTGCGAGTCGATCACCATGCGGATGCCGGCGCGGAACAGCGCCTGGTCGTCGGCCAGCACCACGCGGATCATCCGGGTCCTCCGATCGGGATGCCGGCACGCACCACGAATGCGCCGGCCTCGGCTCCGGCATCCAGTGTGCCACCCACCAGCAGCGCCCGTTCGCGCATGCCGATGAGGCCGTGCCCGTGCGAGCCGGAGACGGGTGCGGAAGGCGGCGCCGCGGGGGCGGGCAGCGCGTTGCGCACGACGACATCGACCCGCGCGGGCAGCCAGGCCAGGCCGACGTCCACGGGTCCGGTGCCGCCGTGGCGCAGCGCGTTGGTGAGAGCCTCCTGCAGGATGCGGTAGACGGCCAGCTGCACGGCCGCGGGCACCTCGCCGCGCGGCGCCGGATCGACAGTGACCCGGATGTCGAGCCCCGCAGCCTTGACCTGGCCGAAGAGCCCGTCGAGGTCGGCGATCGTAGGCTGCGGGCCGTTCTCCTGACTGTGGCGCAGCTGCGCGAGCAGCAGGCGTACATCGGCGAGCGCCGAGCGCGCGGTGGACGAGATGGTGCCCAGCGCGGCGGACTGTGCGGCGGAGTCGGATGCCGCGGCATAGCGCGCGCCGTCGGCCTGGGCGATCACGACCGCGAGCGAGTGGGCGACGACGTCGTGCATGTCGCGGGCGATGCGGGTGCGCTCCTGCTCGGCGATGGCGTCGGCCTGTGCACGCTGCTGGGCCGCCCGGTCGACGCGCGATCGACGGGTCGACCGCACAAGGGCACCGACGGTCCAGGCGAGCAGGAACGCGAAGATCGCGGCGATCACGATCGCGACGATGACGCTCACGCCGGTCGCTGTGAAGTCGATGTTGCCGGGCACGATGTACAGGTAGAGCACGGCGACCACGGCGCCCGCGATCGCCGAGCCGAACCCGAACCAGAAGACGCGGATCGTGCCGTAGGCGGCCGCGGTGTAGAGCACCGCGAACACGGCCAGCGACGCCGGTCCCGGCACGCGACCGAACGTCATCTCGACGAGAGCGCCGGCCCAGGCGATGCCGAGCGCGAGCCCGGGTGACAGCCGGCGCAGCGCGAGCGCCGAGCCGAAGACGACGCCGGCCAGCAGGCCGATCGGCAGGCTCCACTGCTGCGAGGTGTTCACGGCGATCTCGATCGGCGCCGTCGCCAGCGCGAACAACGCCGCGATGACGACGTCGACGACGATCTGATACGACTGCAGCGGACGGAGCACACCCTCACGCTACGGGAGGGGCCAGACCCGCGGCATCCACCCCTCGATGTATTCCGCCGGTCAGGTCCTCACGCCTCCAGCCTCTGGCGCAGCACGTACTGCAGGATGCCCCCGTGGCGGTAGTACTCCTGCTCGGTCGGGGTGTCGATGCGCACCACCGCGGTGAACTCGCGCGCGTCGCCGCCGTCGGGCTGCACTCGTACCGTGACCTCGTGCGGCACCTGATCCTGCCCCTCGATGCCGACGACCGCGTAGGTCTCGGTGCCGTCCAGGCCGAGCGACTCCGCGTTCTCGCCCTCGCGGAACTGCAGCGGCAGCACGCCCATGCCGATGAGGTTCGAGCGGTGGATGCGCTCGAACGACTCGGCCAGCACCGCCTTCGCCCCCAGCAGCAGCGTGCCCTTGGCCGCCCAGTCGCGCGATGATCCCGAGCCGTACTCCTTGCCGGCCAGCACGATCAGCGGGGTCTCGTCGGTCGCGTACTGCTCGGAGGCCTCGTAGATCGTCGTCTGCTCGTCGCCGGGCAGCACGCGGGTGAACCCGCCCTCGACGCCCGGCACCAGCTGATTGCGCAGCCGGATGTTCGCGAACGTGCCGCGGATCATCACCTCGTGGTTGCCGCGCCGCGACCCGTACGAGTTGAACTGCCGCGGCTCGACACCGTGATCGGTGAGGTACGTGCCGGCGGGCGAATCCCGCTTGATGGTGCCCGCGGGCGAGATGTGGTCGGTGGTGACCGAGTCGCCGAGCTTGGCGAGCACCCGCGCGCCGGTGATGTCGTGCAGCGTGCCGGGCTCGACGCCCATGCCGTCGAAGTACGGAGGCTTGCGCACGTAGGTCGATGAGTCGTCCCAGTCGAAGCGGTCGCCCTCGGGCACCGGCAGCGAGTTCCAGTTCTCGTCGCCCGCGTAGACGTCCGAATAGCCCTCGGTGAACATGCGCGCCTCGACGCACGAGTCGACGACCTCCTTGATCTCCTTGCCGGTCGGCCAGATGTCCTTCAGGTACACCGGCTGCCCGTCGCTGCCCTCGCCCAGCGGGTCGCGGGTGAGGTCGACGTGCATGGATCCCGCGAGCGCATAGGCGACCACGAGCGGCGGCGAGGCGAGGAAGTTCATCCGCGACTGCTGGTGGATGCGGCCCTCGAAATTGCGGTTGCCGCTGAGGACGGATGCCACGGTCAGGTCGCCCTCGTCGACCACGGCGCTGACCTCATCGGGCAGCGGGCCCGAGTTGCCGATGCACGTCGTGCAGCCGTAGCCGACGAGGTTGAAGCCCAGCTCGTCGAGGTAGGGGGTCAGCCCCGACCGCTCGAAGTAGTCGGTGACCACGCGCGACCCGGGCGCCAGCGACGTCTTCACCCACGGCTTGGACTTCAGTCCCTTCTGCACGGCGTTGCGCGCCAGTAGCGCCGCACCGATCATGACCGACGGGTTCGAGGTGTTCGTGCACGAGGTGATGGCGGCGATCACGACGTCGCCGTTGTCGACCCGGGTCTGCTGCCCGTTCATGGTCAGCTGCTGCGGGTTCGACGGCCAGGGCACCGACTCGAGGTCGTCGTCCCGCTCGATGACGGCCGCGGCGGGCTCGAACATGTCCTCCTCGCCGAGGAAGGGGTCGGATGCCGGGAACGTGTCGTCGATCGCATCGTCCAGTGCCGTCAGCGTCGTGACGTCGGCGGTGGGGTCGGCCAGCAGGTGCTCGACGGTGTGCCGCGCGAGGGCGAGCGGAATGCGGTCCTGCGGACGCTTGGGGCCCGCGATCGACGGCTCGATCGTGCCGAGGTCGAGTTCGACGATCTGCGAGTACTCCGGCTCGTGATCGGGGTCGTGCCACAGGCCCTGTTCCTTGGCGTACGCCTCGACGAGCGCGACGCGCTCGGGGCTGCGACCGGTGAAGGTGAGGTAGTCGAGGGTCTCCTGATCGATCGGGAAGATCGTGATCGTCGACCCGTACTCGGGGCTCATGTTGCCGATCGTGGCGCGGTTGGCCAGCGGCACGTTCGCCACTCCGGGGCCGAAGATCTCCACGAACTTGCCGACGACGCCGGTCTTGCGCAGCAGCTCTGCGACCGTGAGCACCATGTCGGTGGCGGTCACGCCCTCGCGCAGCTCGCCGGTGAGCTTGAGGCCGATGACCTCGGGCAGCAGCATCGACACCGGCTGGCCGAGCATGGCGGCCTCGGCCTCGATGCCGCCGACGCCCCAGCCGACGACTCCCAGGCCGTTGACCATCGGGGTGTGCGAGTCGGTGCCCACGAGCGTGTCGGGGTAGGCCTGCGGCATCCCCTCACCATTGTCGTCGGCGCCGAAGACGACACGCGCCAGGTACTCGAGGTTGACCTGGTGGCAGATGCCGGTGTCGGGCGGCACGACGACGAAGTCGTCGAAGGCGTGCTGCGCCCAGCGCAGCAGCTGGTAGCGCTCGCGGTTGCGCTCGAACTCGAGGTCGGCGTTGATCTTGGCCGACTGCGGGCGTCCGAAGCTGTCGGCGATGACCGAGTGGTCGATGACCAGCTCGACGGGGATCAGGGGGTTCACCTTCTGCGGGTCGCCGCCCAGGTCGTCCATCGCGTCGCGCATCGCGACGAGGTCGACCACGCACGGGACGCCGGTGAAGTCCTGCAGCAGCACGCGGGCGGGCGTGAACTGGATCTCGGAGTGCCCGACGTCGTGCGCGCTCCACGCGGCGAGCGCGCGCACCTGGTCGGCGGTGACGGTGACACCGTCTTCGTTGCGCAGCAGGTTCTCGAGCAGGATCTTCAGGCTGTACGGCAGTCGTTCGCTGTTCGGGATGCTGCTCAATCGGTAGATCTCGTACTGCTTGTCTCCGACGGTGAGCGTGTCCTTCGCTCCGAAGCTGTTCGTCATCGATATCGCCTCCCGGCACGAGCGTTCGACGCCGCCCACCCGGCGACGCCGTGACCTATGGCCCATCATGCTCCGGAATCAGGGCCCTCGGCCACCCCCTGCGCATTCGCCGCCGGCCGAAGCGCGGCGGGCCGACCGGCTGCCGTCGCCGCACATCCGTCGCTGTTGCACGGGCGCAGGCCGACTCGTGCGCAACAGCGACAGATGCTGCGGGCGTTTCAGCGGATGAGCGCGCAGACCCGATCAGGAAGCGGATGCCGCGGGCACGAGCGGCCGGTACTCGTAGAACGTCTGCAGGGCGATCGTCGTGCGCGTGCGCACGGAGGCTGCCTGACGGATCTGCCCGATGAGCCGCTCGAGCTCGCGCGGCGAGGCGACGCGCACGAAGAGCATGTAGCTCGCCTCGCCCGCGATCGAGTGGCAGGCCTCGATCTCGCTCAGGTGCTCGAGCAGCTCGGGCGCGTTGTCGGGCTGGGCCGGGTCGAGCGGCGAGATCTCGATGAACGCGGCGAGCGGCTTGCCGACGGCCTCGGGGTCGACGGTCGGTCGGTATCCCGTGATCACCCCGCGCGACTCGAGGCGGCGCAGCCGCGCCTGCACGGCCGAGATCGACAGCCCGACCTCCTCGGCGAGCTGGGTGAGCGTGGCGCGCGCGTCACGCGAGAGGGCGGCGAGCAGGCCGGTGTCGACCGCGTCGAGGTGTTCGGGTGTCACATCCGCCATGACCGTAATATTATCGGTGTGATGGCGTTATCGCCGTAAATATTCCAGGATGCGCCGCAGGAGGACACCCCCAGCGGCCCGACCCTCAACGATCGGAGGTTCCAATGTCCATCAGCCAGACGCACGACGTTCGTGCGACCAAGGCCGTCGTCGGAGAGCCCGAGGTCCTTGAGGACGGCCGCACCCTGGACGGCACGGCCGCCGGGGTCGAGACCTCCCCCGCGTGGCTCGCACTGAAGCAGGCGGCCATCGATCTGCAGCAGCTCCAGGAGCAGGACGGCTCGGTCGCCGAGCACACCGACCGCGCCGGTGAGCTCGTCGATGTGGTCATCGCGTCGATCACCGAGCTGGCGCCGCTCTTCCCGCACGATGAGGCCTACCTCGCAGCATCCATCGCCGATTTCGAGCGCTGGAAGAGCGAGGGCCTGGGCGTTCCGGACTTCTACGACTCGCTCGTCGCGTTCCACCCCGAGCAGCACCGCGTCGACGGGCTGCGGCACCTGGTCGTCTTCCCGATGTACACGCAGAACGGGTCGCGCAACCGCTATGTCGAGGCGCTGATCGCCGAGGTCATCTGGCCCGAGTTCATCGCCGAGCTGCAGGCCGGCGACTACTCGAACAAGCTGTTCGTCTCGCTGCGCCTGGTCGACTTCACTCCCGGCTACGACACGAACTCGGCCGTGCTGTTCCCCGAGACCGTGGCGATGCGCGAGATCCCGCAGTTCACCTGGGGCGCGATCTTCCAGGACCGCGAGGCGGCACGTTACCGGCGCGTCGTGCGCGCGGCATCCGACATCACGAAGCTCGACCTGCCCGACGACGCTGCACGCCTGCTCGACGACCAGAACCTCGCCGAGGAGACGTTCGTGATGTGGGACATCATCCACGACCGCACGCACATGCGCGGCGACCTGCCGTTCGACCCGTTCATGATCAAGCAGCGGATGCCGTACTTCCTCTATTCGCTGGAGGAGATGCGCTGCGACATGACGGCGTTCCGCGAATCGGTCGCGATCCAGCACCGGCTCGAGGCGCAGGACGAGCTCACCGAGGTCGAGCGGCAGATCCTCGATCACGCGAGGCTCGTGCAGTACGCGGTCATCTTCGACCGGATCTTCCGCTTCCCGCTCACCGGCTCGCGCGTGCGCAACTACGACGGACTGGGCGGGCAGCTGCTGTTCGCCTGGCTGCACCAGCGCGACGTGCTGCACTGGACCGACACCTCGCTCGCGTTCGATTGGGAGAACGTGCCCGCCGCGGTCGTCGCGCTGGGCGACGCGATCGACGAGCTGTACTGGCGCTCGATCGACCGGCCCAAGACCGCGCACTGGCTGGCCGCGTACGAGCTCGTGCGCTCTGTGCTCGCGCCGAACCCCGCCTCGGCGTGGGCGCGCGGCCTGCCCGACGAAATCCTCGCGGGTGCGCCGAAGGGCTACACCGACGCGGTGCTGGACGACGAGTTCCCGCTCTCGATGTTCTACGAGGCCCTCGGCAAGAAGATGGGTGACGTGATCGCCTCGACCGCGGGCATCACAGGGCGCGACTGAGTTCGGGTGCGGCCGCGTGGGCGGCCCTACGGGCGCGGCCCGCGCCTCGCGCTGCGCCGAGTTGTTACGCTCACAGGATTCGGAGGATCGCGCAAACCTCGGATGATTTGGCCGGAACGGTCCGAGGTTCGTTGCATCTTCCGAACGCTGTGAACGGCGGCACCGAGAAGGAGCATCTGACATGACCGATCTGACCGGACGCACCGTGCTGATCGCGGGCGCCACGAGCCGCAGCGGACTGGTCGCGGCGCGGACGCTGGTGGATGCCGGAGCCCAGGTGATCGCGGTCGGCCACGACCCGGTCAAGCTCGAGCAGCTCGCCGAGCAGCTCGCCGCCGACGCGGCGTGGATGACCGAGGCCTGTGACCTGACCGACGAGCAGGCCGTCGACGCACTGGCCGAGCGGCTGCACGCCCGCGGCCTGCGCGTCGACGGCCTGCTGCACCTGGTCGGCGGCTGGCGCGGCGGCGGCGGGCTGGCCGGTCAGAGCGACGCGGACTTCCGCTTCCTCGAGCGGTCGCTGACGGCGCTGCGGTTCGTGACGCGGGCGTTCGACGGCGACCTGCGCGCGTCGAGCGCGGGGCGTCTGGCGATGCTCTCATCCACCGCCGTCGCGCGCCCGCTGGCGGGCGGGGCGAACTACGCCGCGGTCAAGGCCGCGAGCGAGGCCTGGATGCGCGCGGTCGCGCAGGGCTTCGCGAAGGCGGCACGGGATGCCGGAGCCGACCTGGCCGCGGCATCCACCGTCTTCCGCGTCACGACGCTCGAGGGCCTCGAGCAGACCGTCGCCGACCGGTTCGTCGCCCTGTGGGACGAAGACGCGCCCGACGTCAACGACACCGTCGTGGAACTCGCCCCCGGCCGCTGAGCGAGGAGCGCGGCGACGCCCCGCCGCGTTTCGACTCGCTCCGCTCGCTCAACGACCGGGGCCATGTCATCCTCCCGGCGTACGGACGCCATCCTTCAGGCCGATCCGCCGGGGGCGGCCTGTTCCATAGCGTGAGGGGCATGCACAAGAACTCCGTGAGACTCCTCGCCGTGGCCGCCCCGCTCGTTCTCGTCGGCACCCTCGCCCTCTCGGGCTGTGGCGCGCTCGACAGCTCGGGCTTCATGGGCCGCCTCGTGTTCGACGACAAGCACGAGGCCGAGCTCGAGTCGAGCACCGACATTCCCGCGTGGGTGCCCGCCGACGCGTCGACGATCGTCATCGACTACATCGGCGACGACGGCGGCTACCTCATGAAGTTCGCGTCGTCCGACGGTGTCGGCGCCTCGAAGTCGTGCGTCGCCGTGGCCGGTGACACACCGCTCGCGCCGGCGATCACGACCGACTGGTGGCCGAAGGCGTCGCTCACCGACGGCCGCCTGCGCTGCGGCGACGCGCAGCTCGCGCGGGTGGACGACGAGTGGTACGCGTGGGTGCAGGCATAGGCGCGCGAATTAGAGTGGATACTCGTGACCCCTTTGCATGACCCGCAGCTGCGCGGCTTCGCGAGCGACAACTATTCCGGCATCCACCCCGAGATCCTGGCGGCGATCGCCGCGGCCAACGAAGGGCACCAGATCGCCTACGGGGAGGACGTCTACACGGCCCGTCTGCAGGAGGTGTTCGCCGCGCACTTCGGCGAGGGCGTCGAGGCGTTCCCGGTGTTCAACGGCACCGGAGCGAACGTCACCGGACTGCAGTCGATGCTGCCGCGCTGGGGCGCGGTGGTCGCGGCATCCACCGCCCACATCAACGTCGACGAGCAGGGCGCTCCCGAGCGGGTGGGCGGCATGAAGCTGCTGACCGTGCCCACCGACGACGGCAAGCTCACGCCCGAGCTCGTCGACCTTCAGGCGTGGGGCTGGGGCGATGAGCACCGCGCTCAGCCGCTCGTCGTGTCGCTGACGCAATCGACCGAGCTCGGCACGCTGTACACGCCCGATGAGCTGCGCGCGATCACCGACCACGCGCACGGGCTCGGCATGCACGTGCACATGGACGGCGCGCGGCTGGCCAACGCCGCCGCATCGCTCGACCTGCCGCTGCGCGCGTTCACACGCGACGTCGGCATCGACGTGATCAGCGTCGGCGGCACGAAGAACGGCGCCATGGGCGCCGAGGCGATCGCGGTGCTGACCCCTTCGGCGTCGGCGGGGCTGACCTATCTGCGCAAGCTCAACATGCAGCTCGCATCGAAGATGCGCTTCGTGTCGGCACAGCTCGTCGCACTGTGGGAGGGCGACCTCTGGCTGCGCAACGCCCGGCACTCCAACGCGATGGCGCAGCGCCTGCGCGCCGGCGTGGAGGCGGGCCTGGCCGACGGGTCGATCCGCGGGGTGGGCTTCACGCAGAAGACGCAGGCGAACGGCGTGTTCGCCACCCTGCCCGACGGCGTCGCGGACCGGCTGCGCGAGTCGTTCCGCTTCTACGATTGGGATGCCGCGCGCAACGAGGTGCGCTGGATGTGCTCGTTCGACACCAGCGAGGACGACATCGACGCCTTCGTCGCGGCGATCGCGCGCGAGACCGGCGCCTGACGCGCAGGGCCGCTGCGCCCGCGGGAATTCGCGGATCGCGGACCCGTCCGCCGGCCCTCACCGGTTGATGACTCAGGAGCATCAAGAGGTGAGCCACGGCGTAGCAACCGTGCGCTCACCAGTTGATGACTCAGGAACATCAACGGGTGAGCGAAACAGGGGGTCCTGCGGCGCTCACGTCTTGATCAGCCAGGGTTATCAACTGGTGAGGCGCCGGGACACAGTGCGCGCGGGCGCCGAAAACGGCACCCGCGCGTCAGAGGAGGGTCAGGCCTGGGCGTCCTCGATGATCCGCTCTGCCTCGTCGACGACCTCGGCCTCGGCCGCGGCATCCGCCGACTCGTCGTCGTCGGCCTCCGCGGTGTCGGCGGTGTCCTCCGCTGTGGCGGCGGTGTCCTCCGCGGCATCGACGACGTGCTCGGCGACGGGCTCGGCCGAGGCATCCACCTGCTCGTCCGCAGCAGCCGTCTCGACGACCGGCTCGCCCGCAGCACCGGCCGGCAGCAGCGACTCGGGGCGGATGAGCTCCTTGACCTCAGCCATGAAGCTCGTCAGCTGGTGCTGGCGCCAGCGCAGCTGACGCGTGTTGTCTTCGGCGTCGCGCAGCACGCCCTGCGTGTGCGAGGTGACCAGGTCCATGATCTTCTGGGCCTTGGCACGCGCCTGCTCGAGCGTGTCGCCGGACTTCACACGCGCGTCGGCCTCGATCTTGTGCGCCTGCGCACGGGCGAGACGCTCGTAGTCGTCGGCCTTCGCCGAGACGCGCTTGGAGTGCTCGAGGGATGCCGCGACCTGCTCGTTCGCGTCCGCCGTGATGCGCTCGGCGTGCGCGACGGCCTGGTTGTGCAGCACGAGGAACTCCTGGTGCGCGTCGTCCTGCCGGCGCGTCAGCGACTCCTCGAACTCGAGCGCACGCACGCGCAGCTCGCGCACGGCCTCTTCGGCTTCGGCGCGGTCGCGCGTGGTCTCGCGGGTCACCTGTGAGCGGAGGGCTGCCACGCCCTTCTCCGCCTCGGCGCGGATCGCCGCCGACTCCTGCTCCGCCTGCGCGACCTTCTCGCTCGCGTGCGCGGCCTCGCGCTCGATGCGGGCCTCGTGCGCCGTGACCTCGGTCTCAATGCGCAGCCGCACCTGGGCCGCCTCGTGCTGGGCCTGCGCGATGATCGCGTCGGCCTCCTGCTGCGCCTGGGCACGGCGGTTGTCGATCTCTCCGCGCGCGGCCTCGAGCAGCCGGTCGCCCTGCACCGACGCGTTCTTGATGAGGGTCGACGCCTGCTCCTCGGCGACCCGCAGGATCTCTTCGAAGTGCTTGCGGTTCGGCGAGTCGCCCTCGCCGGTCAGCTCCTCGGTGAGGGTCTGCAACTGCTTGCGGGCGTTGGCCAGCTCGGCCTGCGCGGCCCCCAGCTCGCCCTGCAGACGGGCGGCCTCGGTCGCGATCTGCTCACGCTCGGCGGCGGCCTCCTGCGTGAGCTCGGCGCGGAGGTGCTCGGTGCGCTCGGTCGCCTCGGCGCGAACGCGGGCCAGCTCTTCGGCATCGGCCGCGTGCGCGGCCTCGACCTCGCCGCGCACCCGCGCGACCTCGTCGGCACGCACCGCGTCGGCGGTCTCGAGCGCGGCGCGCAGGCGCTCGATCTCCTGCTGCGCGCCGGCACTGCGGTGCTGCTGATCGCGCAGGGTGGCGAGCTCGTCGCCGCTGTTGCGCAGGCGCGCCATGAGGTCGTTGATGGTGGCGTCGACCTCATCCTTGTCATAGCCGCGGAAGGCGGTCGTGAACTCAGAGGTCGCCGCGCCGGTGTCGGCGAGCAGGCTGTCGAAGGAAAGGGGCGCAGTGGACGGGGCGTGGTCGGACATAGGGGGTCTCCGGCGGGGGTGGATGCCGCGGCGTCGCGGCGAATTCGGGCTCTTGAACCCTACCCCGCCCGGCTGTGTGAAAGAAAAGGAATGCGTACGATTCCGTGGCCGTCCGGACTGCCCGCCGCGCTTCGACCGCGGCGTCGATCAGCGCAGCGCGCCGACGCTGGCCAGCGCCATGCGCAGCAGGGTGCCGCGGCCGCCCTCCATGTCAGCGGCGACGGCGTCGGATGCCGCTTCTTCGGGCGTCATCCACGTGACCTCGAGCGCATCCTGACGCGGATCGCAGGTGCCGGTGACCGGCACGACGAACGCCAGAGACACCGCGTGCTGCCGGTCGTCGTGGAAGGCACTCAGGCCCGGCAGCGGAAAGTACTCGGCGACCGTGAACGGTGCCGGCTGCAGCGGCAGCTGCGGGAAGGCCATCGGCCCGAGGTCGTTCTCCATGTGCCGGAACAGTGCGTCGCGGATCGTCTCGGCGTAGCGCACCCGGCCCGACACGATCGTGCGGGTGATCTCACCGAGGGGCGTGGCGCGCAACAGCAGCCCGACCTGCGTGACCGCGCCCATGCCGTCGGTGCGCACCGGCACTGCCTCGACGTAGAGCATCGGCAGCCGGCGGCGTGCCTCGGCCAGCTCGAGCTCCGTCAGCCAACCGGGGTTGGCGGCCGCGTCGCCCGCGGGTGTGCCGAACGAGCCCAGCGACCCCGGCACGAAGGGCTCACCGGCGCCGAGCCCGTTGCCTTCGGGCTCTTCGGGCTCCGGCTCGGGGTCAGGCGTGCGGACGGGGGGCATGCCTCCTGTATACCCCACGCGGTCGACATCGGCCCGGACCCGGCCCGCCGACCCGCCCCTGTGCGCGCACACGCCCTGGCAGACTGGGCGCATGGACGAGCTGCGCATCGACCCCGACGTCGCACTGTGGTCGGCTCCGGCATCCGACCGGCCGGACCGCCCGCTGCTGGTGCTGCTGCACGGCTACGGCGCCGACGAGAAGGACCTGTTCGCCCTCACCCCGTTCCTGCCCGACGATTTCGTGTGCGCGGCGATCCGCGCCCCGCTCAGCCCGCCCTGGCCGGCCCCGGGCTACTCCTGGTACCCGATCGAAGACGTCATGGACGTGCAGCTCGCGGGCCGGGACCCGGCGCGGGTGACGGCCGCGGCATCCACTTTTCTCGAATGGCTGGATGCCGCAGCCGACGACGCGCAGACGGTCGGCCTGCTCGGCTTCTCGCAGGGCGCGTCGGTCGCGCTGCAGTCGCTGCGGCTGCGGCCCGACCGGTTCGCGTTCGCCGTGAACCTCAGCGGCTACGCGGCACCCGGTGATCTGCCGCGCGACGCCGAGCTGGCCGCGGCGCGCATCCCGGTGTTCTGGGGGCGCGGTGCGCGCGACGACGTCATCCCGCCCGAGCTCGTCGAGCACACCGCGCAGTGGCTGCCCGCGCACAGCGACCTGTCGGGCCGGGTCTACCCGGGCCTCACGCACAGCGTGTCGGAGGAGGAGCTGGCCGACGTGCGCGCCTTCCTCGACAAGCGCCTCGCGGCGATCTGACGCTTCCCGGTCGTCGAGCGAGGGCGCGAGTCGAGACGACGGGTGGGCCTCAGTACGTCAGCCCGTGCCCGAAGCGGAACAGCGGGTCGGCGGTGTCGAAGGGCACGTCGGGGCGGGATGCCTCGACCGCCGCCATCGAGCGCGGCAGGTCGAACGGCAGCGTGGCGCGGGGCGTGACGACCCCGGTCAGCACGTCGAGCAGCGCGGCGGCGCTCGCGCCCCAGTTGACGGTCACCGCGGCGGCGACCTCGACGATCGGCGTCAGGATCGCGGGCCGGTCGGCGAACACGTCGACCACGGTCGGCACGCGCGCGGCGATGTCGCGCACGTGCGCGAGCACGTCCTCCGCGAAGTCGAGCGAGCCGGAGTGGAAGAAGTTCTCGAACGTCGTCGCGCGCTCCTCGAACGGCGCCTGCAGCCGCAGCACGGCGACGTCGGCGTCCTCGGGGCGCTCGACGACCTCGCCGTAGACGGCCGCGGCCGCGGCATCCATCCCCTCCACGTACACGCGCAGTCCCCGCTGCAGCGGCAGCACGGCGTCGCGGTTGGTCAGCAGCGTGATCGAGGCGCGCTGCGCGGCCTCGCCCGCCGCGCGGAACTCCGCCTTGCCGACGATGGCGTCGGCGGCGTCCTCGTCGACGAACGGGTCCTCGAACAGGCCCAGCTCGAACTTCTCGCGCAGCAGCCGGCGGGCCGACACGTCCAGCCGCGCCTCGTCGATCTCGCCGTCGCTCACCAGTGCGATCAGCAGCTCGGGGCAGGCCTCGCCGCCGAACTGGTCGGCTCCGGCATCCAGCACCTTCTTCATCCGCTCGCGCGGCGTGAGGTGCTCGACGCCCCAGGCGCGGGCGGGGAACGGCTGACCGAAGATCTCGGCGTCGCTGATCAAGCCCCAGTCGGTGCAGACGACGCCGTCGAAGCCGAGGCGCTCGCGCAGCAGCCCGGTGACGACCGAGCGGTTGAAGCCGAACCCGACCTCTTCGTACGCGGTGCCCACCGGCATGCCGTAGTACGGCATCATCTGGCGGGTGCCCGCCGCGATGAGCGCCTCGAACGGCTTCAGGTGTCGCTCGAACTCGCCGCCGGGGTACACCTGCTCGCGGCCGTGGGCGAAGTGCGGGTCCTCGCCGTCCTTCTGCGGACCGCCGCCCGGGAAGTGCTTGGTCATCGTGGAGACGGATGCCGCACCGAACGACTCCCCCTGGAAGCCCCGCACGTACGCGGCGCCCAGGCGCGAGGTCAGCGCGACGTCCTCACCGAACGTCGACGCCTGCCGCGACCAGCGCGGCTCGGTCGCGAGATCCACCTGCGGGTGCAGCGCCGCGCGCAGCCCGACGGCGAGGTACTCCTGCCGGGCGATGTCGGCGAAGCGCTCGACGGTCGCCTCGTCGCCGATCGCCGCCAGCCCGAGCGGCTCGGGCCACTGCGAGAACGGGCCCGCGAGCATCGCGGTGCCGGGGTTGTCGGTGAACGAGTGCCGAGGGTCGGTCGAGACCGTCACGGGGATGCCGAGACGAGTGGATGCCGCGAGCCGCTGCAGCTCGTTGTGCCAGTGCGCGATCTCGCGGGCGCTCGTGGTCGTGCCGAACAGGTTGACGTGCGTCATCCGCCGGCTCTCGACCAGGTCGACGGCCGAGGGCATGCCGAACACGGGGTCTGCGGCATCCATCTCGGCGACGCCGATCATGGTCTGGAAGAGCAGGCCCGCCTTCTCTTCGAGCGTCATCTCGCCGAGCAGCAGCTCGACGCGCTCGGCGACGGGCAGCGCGGTGTCGAGCCAGGGGCGTGCGGTGGTGGTCTCGGGCATGGTCACTTGACTCCCTTGATGCGGTAGACGAGCACGGCGCCGGCCAGCGCGACGAGCGCGCCGAACAGATACCAGGTGGAGTAGCCGCCGATGGCGGTGCCGGCGCCCAGCGCGATGATGCCGGGGGCGATGGCGGGCGCGAGCGACTGCGGCAGGGCGTTGGCGATGTTGAGCACGCCGAGGTCCTTCGCGGTGTCGTCGGGGCTCGGCAGCACCTGGGTGGCAAGCGCCAGGTCGACGGAGAAGAACGAGCCGGCGCCCAGGCCGATGATCGCCTGCGCGATGATCACGACCGTGATCGTCGGGGCGAAGGCGAGGATGACCAGGCCCACGACCATGATCACGCCCGCGATGGCGACGAACGGGCGGCGCTTGCCGACCTTGTCGGAGAGGAATCCACCCAGGGGGCTGGAGATCGCCATCATGACGGTCGAGGCGAGGTTCGCGATGAGGATCGTGGTGATCGCGCCCTGCTCGGTGAGTTCGAAGCGCTCGGTGAGGTAGTAGGGCAGGAAGGTCGCGATGCCGGCGTAGCCGAACATGATGAAGAACTTCGTCAGCCACGTCCAGCCGAAGTCGGGGTGCTTGGCGGGGTTGAACACGAACGAGCCGAAGAACTGGCCGATCGTGAACCGCTGCGCGGGCTTGTGCTCGAGGCGGCGGTCGCGCAGCACGACCACGAAGAAGACGATGAACACGAGCGCGACCAGACCCGGGGCGAAGAAGCGCATGACGTCGCTCGCGATGTAGTTGATGAGGAAGCTGCCGGCCAGGATCGCGAGGGGCGTCGTGATGCCGACGATGCCCGACACCCTGCCGCGCGAGGCGACCGGGACCTGGTCGGGCAGCGTCGCGTTGGCGGCGGCGAGCACGGCGTTCAGGGCCGCCTGCGCGAGGCACCAGCCCACCAGGACGACCCAGATCGAGGTCGCGGCGCCGATCAGGCCGAGGGCGGCGACACCGATGACGCCGCCGCCGATGATCCACGGGCGGCGCATGCCGAAGCGCGAGGTCGTGCGGTCGGAGAGGCGCCCGGCGAGCGGGTTGGCCACGAGCGCGAAGATCGCGCCGACGCCGAGGACCAGACCGAGCTGGGCCGTGGCCTCTGAGACGGAACCGGCGATGTGCTGGATCTTGAACGCCATCGACACCAGCACGGGCGTGAGCAACGCGAGGTAGATGCCGAAGTTCACGGTGGCCAGGCCCGGCGTGTACCCGCGGGGCGTGCGCTCGGGAGTCGTGCCGGGCGTCTTGATGCCCGTCGTCCCCGCGGCGGCCGCGCTGGCGGCCGACGACAACTCTGTCATGTCAAAGGTCCTCTCCTGCCGTCGACTCCGACGGTCGGGTGACAGCATACACATAATCCGACCGTTTGGTAACTGAAAAGAGACCGAATGGTTACCGAGTACGATGGCGGAGGAGGCGACCGTGACCACCACAGCAGCGCAGAAGACGCGGACCGAGCAGACCGGGCTCACCCGCGCGCGCATCGTGTCGGCGGCACGACTGCTGTTCACGACGCGGGGCTACCGCGCGGTCTCTCTGCGCGACATCGCCGCCGAAGCAGGAGTCACGCATCCGGGTCTCCTCCGCCATTTCTCGGGCAAGGAGGAGCTGCTCGACCTCGTGCTGAAGGAGTTCGACGACCGCACCGACACCGAGACGTGGCAGGCGCTGGTCAGCGAGGCGGACGGCGCCCTCGCCTTCTCGCTCGCGGCCGACCGCAATGCGCGCATCCCCGGGTATCTGCCGCTGTTCGCCGGACTCGTGGGCGAGGCATCCGTCGCCGGTCACCCCGCGCACGCGGTCATGCGCGGCCACGCCGAGCGCTTCGGTCCCGCCGCGCGGGAGGTCATCGACGCGGCGATCATCGACGGCACGGTGGCGGCGGACCGCGACCCCGACGGCGAGGCCCTCCGCCTGATGGCGGCGTGGGACGCGCTGCAGGTCGTCGAGCTCTACCTGCCCGACCGTGTCGACACCGCCGCCATGATCGCCGAGCACGAGCGCCTGCTCGCCTACCCGTTCGGCTGGCGCGACCCGTCCGATGCGGTGACCGGCAGGGCCCCGATCGCCGCGACGAGTCAGATCGCGCCCGACGCCGAGGCCGCGGGCGGATACCGCTCGGGCCGTGAGCGCCGCGCGCGCATCCTCGCCGCCGCGATGACGCTGTTCGCCCGCGAGGGGTACGCCGACACCAGCCTGCGCGACCTCGCGGCGAAGGTGGGCGTGTCGAAGTCGGCGCTCTACCACCACTTCCCCTCGAAGGACGCCCTGCTGCTCGCCGTGCTCGAAGAGCGCGACCGGCTCATCGACGTCGCGATCGGCGAACTGACGATGGACGGCGCCGCCGACTTCCTGCGCGCGCTGCCCGACGCGGCCGAGGAGAACGACCGCACGCAACCCGGCCTCATCGAGCTGTACGCGGTGATCTCGTGCGAGGGGATCCCCACCGATCACCCCGCGCACGACTACTTCACCGCGCGCTTCACGCACGCGCTCGACAGCTTCGAGGCGATGTTCCGGGCCGCAGCATCCACCGGCGAGCTCCCCTCGCATCGCGACCCCGCCCACGAGGCGGCCTGGCTGCTCGCCCTCTGGGACGGGCTGCAGTACCAGTGGCAGTACGACCGGGACGGAGTGGATGTCGCGGCCCAGTTGCGCGCGCATCTCGACGACGTCCTGCCCGCGTGACCCCGGCCCAGCAAGCGCCCGGCCCCGTCTGCTATCGTGGGCGATCCCTGTCCCCGACGTGAGGAATGAAGTGACCGAGATCTTCGCCGCGTGCTGACGCTGCGCTGATCCGTCGATTCTCGACGTGTCGCGCCGTCACCGAACAATCCGCTGCCTCTGCAGCACGTTCGCGCGCCGACCGTCGATCTCGTTCCCCTCCTCTGGGCTGCCTCGGGCATCGGTGTCGGCGCACCCCGACACCCGAGGAGGACCCTCATGCCCACCCCATCCATCGTTCTCGACCGCGTCTCGTTCGCCTGGCCCGACGGCTCCGTCGCGCTGCGCGAGGTGTCCGGCGCCTTCAACACCGGCCGCACCGGCCTGGTCGGCCGCAACGGCTCGGGAAAGTCCACGCTCCTGCGCCTGATCGCGGGGTCGCTGACCCCGACGAGCGGGCACGTGACCGCGGCATCCGACATCGCCCTTCTCCCCCAGCAGCTCACGCTGGGCACCGACCGCTCCGTCGCGGAGCTGCTGGGCGTCGCCGACGTCCTCGCCGCGGTGCGCGCGATCGAGTCGGGCGACGTCGACCCCCGCCACTTCGACACCATCGGCGACGACTGGGACATCGAGGCGCGCACGACCGCGGCGCTGTCCGAGGCGGGACTGCCCGACGACGCGCTGGGCCGCACGGTCGGCGAGCTGTCGGGCGGCGAGGCCGTGCTCGCGGCCGTGGCCGGCATCCGGCTGCGGAACGCCCCGATCACCCTGCTCGATGAGCCGACCAACAACCTCGACCGTGACGCGCGGGCGCGGCTGTACGACCTGGTGCGCGCGTGGCGCGGCACACTGGTCGTGGTCAGCCACGACACGGCGCTGCTCGAGCTCATGGACGACACCGCCGAGCTCTACGAGAACACGCTGAGCGTGTTCGGCGGACCGTACTCCGAGTGGCGCGCGTGGCTTGCGACCGAGCAGGACGCCGCGCGCCAGGCCGAGCGTGCGGCGACGCAGTCGCTCGCGCGCGAGAAGCGGCAGCGCATCGAGGCCGAGACGAAGCTCGCGCGCCGCGCAGCCGTCGGCCGCAAGGCGCAGATCGAGAAGCGCGTGCCCGGGATCATCGCCGGCGGCCGCAAGCGCGCCGCCCAGGTGTCGGCCGGCAAGCTGCGCACCGAGGTCGGCGAGAAGGAGGCCACCGCCCGCGCCGCGCTCGATGCAGCCGAGCGGCGTGTGCGCGACGACGACGCGGTCGTCATCGACCTGCCCGATCCGGGTGTGCCCGCGGGCCGCCGCATCGCAACGCTCGGCGACGGCGAGCGCGCGTGGATCGTGCAGGGTCCCGAGCGGGTCGCCCTGATCGGCCCGAACGGCATCGGGAAGACGACGCTGCTCGAGCGGCTGGTGGCCTCGGCCGTTCAGAACTCAGCAATTCTCGTCGATTCGGGCGCTCAGACGGCCGAATCGGGCGTCTCGCGCGCGGATGTGCTGAGTTCTGCACACGCGCAGGCCCACACCGACCGCATCGGGTACCTGCCGCAGCGCGTGGACGGGCTCGACGACGCGGCATCGGTGCTCGAGAATGTGCGGGATGCCGCGCCCGCCGTGCCGCCCGCCGAGATCCGCAACCGGCTGGCCAGGTTCCTGATCCGCGGCGACGCCGTCGAGCGGCCGGTCGGGTCACTGTCGGGCGGCGAGCGGTTCCGGGTCGCGCTCGCCCGGCTGCTGCTGGCCGACCCGCCGCCGCAGCTGCTCGTGCTCGACGAGCCGACGAACAACCTCGACCTCGACACGGTCGATCAGCTCGTCGAGGCGCTGTCGGCCTATCGCGGCGCGGTGCTCGTCGTGAGCCACGACGACGCGTTCCTCGATCGGCTCGGCATCGACACGACGCTCGAGCTCACGCCCGAGGGCGTGGTCGAGCGGGGGTGAGCCGGCCGCGGGGGCACACAGGCTTCGGAGCATCGCGCCGAGCTCGGAGCATTCCGGCCGAACGGTCCGGAGATGGCGCGATCCTCCGAAGCCTGTGAGGGGTGGATGCCGCGGGCCGCGGCATCCACCCCCCCCGCTCACGCCCAGCGCATGAGCACCCTTCGCGAGAGGATGGGTGCATGAACACGCTCGTCCGGCCCCGTCGGGGGCGCATGATCGCCGGTGTCTGCGCCGGACTCGCCCGCCGCTTCGGCATCAGCCCGTTGGCGATGCGCGTCATCGCCGTGGTGCTGGTCGCCGTGTTCGGCCTGTCGCTGTGGGCCTACGTGCTGCTCTGGATCGTCATGCCGACCGAGCGCTGACGCGCAGCGGTCAGGCGAACGGCGTGGCCGCGATGATCGTGACGGTGAGCTGTGCGCCGCTGGGCGCGGCGTAGCTGACTTCGTCGCCCACGCGGCGACCGTCGATCGCCGATCCCAGCGGCGAGCTCGGCGAGTACACGTCGATGTCGGCGCCGGCCTGCACGAGGTCGCGGCTGCCGAGCAGGAACGTCTCGACGGAGTCGTCGCTGTGGAACTTCACGGTGATCCGCATGCCGGCCTCGACGACGCCGTCGTCGGGCTTGGTGCCCACCTCGGCGCGGCGGATCAGGTCTCGCAGCTCGAGCACCCGCGGCTGCGCGGCCTCATCGCCGGCTGCGGTGAGCTGCTCGAGCTCGGCGTGCAGGGCCGCGAGTGCGGCAGGGGTCATCCAAACGGTGTGAGTAGCGGTGACATCGGTCATGATCGGCTCCCTTCCCACTGACTCTTCATAGGTGGCAAAGAAAGACCAGCTTATCCCGGATGTCTGACCCCGAGGTCAGAATGGAGAGGATGAGTGACACTTCGGCAAGCTCAGCGCAGCGTGTGCTGAGCCGCTTCGGCGCTGCGACCCGGGAGTGGTTCCGCGCGGCCTTCAGCGCGCCGACCGATGCCCAGCGCGGGGCGTGGGAGGCCGTCGCCGGCGGCAAGCACGCCCTCGTGGTGGCGCCCACCGGGTCGGGCAAGACGCTGGCCGCGTTCCTGTGGGCGATCGACCGGGTGTTCCATGATCAGGATGCCGTGGCCCCACCCCGACCGAAGACGCAACGCACGCGCATCCTCTACATCTCCCCCCTGAAGGCGCTCGGCGTCGACGTCGAGCGCAACCTGCGCTCGCCCCTGGTGGGCATCGCCCAGGCCGCGCGGCGGCTGGGCGTGCCCGGGCCCGAGATCACCGTGGGAGTGCGCAGCGGTGACACCCCGGCATCCGACCGCCGAAAACTGCTGACCGCACCGCCCGACATCCTCATCACGACGCCCGAGTCGCTCTATCTCATGCTCACGAGCCAGGCCGCCGAGACTCTGCGCGGCGTCGACACGGTCATCGTCGACGAGGTGCACGCGGTCGCGGCGACCAAGCGCGGCGCGCATCTGGCCGTGAGCCTCGAGCGCCTCGACGACCTGCTGGAGAAGCCGGCGCAGCGCATCGGCCTGTCGGCGACGGTGCGGCCGATCGACGAGGTGGCGCGGTTCCTGGGCGGTGCGGCACCGGTCGAGATCGTCGCACCGCGGGCGTCGAAGACGTTCGAGCTGCACGTGGTGGTCCCCGTCGACGACATGCAGAATCCCCCTCCGGTGGTGCCGGTGGATGCCGCGACCGCCGTCGACGACGACTGGTTCACCCCCGACGGACCTGCCGAGAACACCGAGGTGACCGGCTCGATCTGGCCGCACGTCGAAGAGGCGATCGTCGACCGCGTGCTCGAGAACCGGTCGACCATCGTGTTCTCGAACTCGCGCCGGCTGGCCGAGCGCCTCACCGGCCGGCTCAACGAGATCTATGCCGAGCGCATCGGGGCCGAGATCCCCGAGCCTGCTGTGCCTGCGGCGATGATGGCCCAGGCGGGCTCGACCGCGGGCGTGGCGCCCATATTGGCGAAGGCCCACCACGGCTCGGTGTCGAAGGAGCAGCGCGCCCAGGTCGAAGACGAGCTGAAGTCGGGCGTGCTGCGCTGCGTCGTGGCGACCAGCAGCCTCGAGCTCGGCATCGACATGGGCGCGGTCGACCTGGTCATCCAGATCGAGGCGCCGCCATCCGCGGCATCCGGCCTGCAGCGCATCGGACGCGCCGGGCACCAGGTCGGCGAGATCAGTCGCGCCGACCTCTTTCCCAAGCACCGCAGCGACGTGCTGCACACCGCGGTCGTGACCGAGCGCATGCTCGCCGGGCAGATCGAGGCGATCGCGGTGCCGGGCAATCCGCTCGACATCCTCGCCCAGCAGACGGTCGCCGCCTGTGCGACCGGCCCGGTCGACGTCGAGGGCTGGTACGAGACGGTCAAGCGCAGCGCGCCGTTCCGCACGCTGCCACGCTCGGCGTACGAGGCGACGCTCGACCTGCTGGCGGGGCGCTTCCCCTCCGACGAGTTCGCCGAGCTGCGCCCGCGCGTGGTCTGGGATCGCGATCACGGCACGCTCACCGGTCGGCCCGGAGCGCAGCGCATCGCCGTCACGAGCGGCGGCACGATCCCCGACCGCGGGCTGTTCGGCGTCTTCGTCGCCGGCGAGAAGGTCGGTGCCCGCGTGGGCGAGCTCGACGAGGAGATGGTCTACGAATCGCGCGTCAACGACGTGTTCACGCTCGGCACGACGAGCTGGCGCATCGTCGAGATCACGCACGACCGGGTCAACGTCGTCCCGGCGTTCGGGCAGCCGGGCAAGGTGCCGTTCTGGCACGGCGACGGCATCGGGCGCCCCGCCGAGCTGGGCGAGGCGCTGGGGAAGTTCGCCCGCGAGCTGGCCACCGCGCCGCGCGAGAGATCCGAGATGCGGCTGGCGGAGTCCGGCCTCGACGCCAATGCGATCACCAACCTGCTGCGCTATCTGGCCGAGCAGCGCGAGTCGACCGGCACCCTCCCCACCGACAAGACACTGACCGTCGAACGCAGCCGCGACGAGGTCGGCGACTGGCGTGTCATCCTTCATTCCCCGTACGGCATGCAAGTGCACGCGCCGTGGGCGCTGGCGGTGAACGCGCGCATCCGCGAGCGGCTCGGCGTCGACGGATCGGCGGTGGCCAGCGATGACGGCATCATCGCGCGGATTCCGGATGCCACGGCCGACCCGCCGGGCGCGGAACTGTTCGTCTTCGAACCCGACGAGATCGACCAGATGGTCACCGAAGAGGTCGGCGGATCGGCCCTGTTCGCCTCGCGGTTCCGCGAATGCGCGGCGCGCGCCCTGCTCATGCCGCGGCTGAACCCCGGGCGCCGCAGCCCGCTGTGGCAGCAGCGGCAGCGGGCGTCGCAGCTGCTCGAGGTGGCACGCCGGTACCCGACGTTCCCGATCATCCTCGAGACCCTGCGCGAGGTACTGCAAGACGTCTACGATCTGCCGGCCCTGCTGCGCGTGATCCGCGGCATCGGCGAGCGCCGCATCCGCCTCGTCGAGGTCACGACGAACCAGCCGTCACCCTACGCGCGCGACCTGCTGTTCGGATATGTCGGTGCGTTCATGTACGAGGGCGACTCGCCCCTCGCCGAGCGCCGGGCTGCGGCGCTGTCGGTCGACCCCGCGCTGCTGAGTGAGCTGCTCGGCAAGGTCGAGATGCGCGAGCTGCTCGACCCCGAGATCATCGCGCAGTTCGAGCGCGAGGCGCAGCGCCTCGACCCCGAGCGGCATGTGCGCGGTGTCGAGGGTGTGGCCGACCTGCTACGGCTGCTGGGACCGTTGGATGCCGCGGAAGTCGCCGCGCGGCTGGATGCCCCGGCCGACGCCACCGCCCACCTCGACACCCTGATCGCGACGCACCGCGCGATCCCCGTGACGATCGGGGGCGCGCCGCGCGCCGCGGCGATCGAAGATGCCGGCCGCCTGCGCGATGCGCTCGGTGCGGCGCTGCCGGTCGGCATCCCGACCGCCTTCCTCGAACCGGTCGCCGATCCCCTCGGCGACCTGGTGGCGCGGTTCGCGCGCACGCACGGACCGTTCCGCGCCGAGTCGGTCGCCGATCGGCTGGGCGTCGGCATCGCCGTCGCGCGGCTCACTCTGCAGCGCCTCGAGGCTGCGGGCCGGGTGACGAGCGGCTTCTTCCTACCCGAGACGACCGCCACCGACGAGACCGAGTGGTGCGACACCGAGGTGCTGCGCCGGCTGCGCATGCGCAGTCTCGCGGCGATCCGCGGCAGCGTCGAGCCGGTCTCGCCGCAGGCGTTCGCGCGGTTCCTGCCGGCCTGGCAGCATCTGACCCGCCCGCTCGAGGGCATCGACGGGGTGGCCGCGGTCATCGAGCAGCTCGCGGGCGTGCCGATTCCGGCGAGCGCGTGGGAGTCGCTCATCCTCCCCTCGCGGGTGAAGGATTACTCGTCGGGCATGCTCGACGAGCTGACCGCCACCGGTGAGGTCATCTGGTCGGGGCACGGGACGCTGCCGGGCCGCGACGGCTGGGTCGCGCTGCACCCCGCGGGCGATGCGCCGCTGACGCTCCCCGAGCCGGAGGGCGAGATCACGCCGGGGTCGCTCGAGGAGCGGCTCATCAACATCCTCGGCGCGGGCGGCGCGTACTTCACCGGGCAGCTGAAGACGCTGGCCGACGCCGAGTCCGAGCAGGACGTGATCGACGCCCTGTGGTCGCTGACCTGGTCCGGCCGAGTGACGAACGACACGTTCGCGCCGCTGCGGGCTCTGACCTCGGGCGGGTCACAGGCGCACAAGGCCGCGCGACGCACACCGCGGGCGCGGCTGTACCGGGGCATGTCACTGCCGCGGCCGAGCTCACCCCCGCGTCCGCCGACGCTGGGCGGGCGGTGGTCACTGCTGCCCGAGCCCGAAGGCGACCCGGCTGTGCGGGCGACGGCGACCGGCAGCCTGCTGCTCGACCGCTACGGCGTCGTCACACGCGGATCCGTGCAGGCCGAGCAGGTACCCGGCGGGTTCGCGCAGGTCTACCGCACGCTCGCCGGTTTCGAAGAGGCCGGGCACTGCCGCCGTGGGTACGTGATCGAGAAGCTGGGGGCGGCGCAGTTCGCGGCATCCACCACCATCGACCGGTTGCGCGAGTTCTCGGGACTCGCCGATCCGCCGCCGCGCGCGGGCATCACGCTCGCCGCCACCGACCCGGCCAACCCGTACGGCGCGGCGCTGGCCTGGCCGGCGCTCGAGGGATCGGCGCACCGGCCCGGGCGCAAGGCGGGCGCGGTGGTCGTGCTGGTCGACGGCGCGCTCGTGCTGTATCTCGAGCGCGGGGGCAAGACCGCGCTCGCGTTCTCGAGCGACGACGAGACGCTGGCGGCGGGATGCCGCAGCCTCGCCGAGACCGCGAAGACGCGGCGCCTCGAGACCCTGACGATCGAGCAGGTCAACGGCGAGATCGTCTACGGCACGGCCGTCGGCCGCGCGCTGCGCCAGGCCGGCTTCGTCGAGTCGACGCGCGGGCTGACGCTGCGCAAGGCGCCGCGCGGCTGACACCGCCGTGTGGTCGAGAGCATCCGGGCCGGCGTGACCTTCTGCGCAATCCTCTCCTGGGCTCGGGTCTCGAACCGCGCGCGCTGACGCACGATACCGTGGAGCAATGGCCAGAGCGACGTTCGACACCGTGCTGATCAACGGCAGCGTCGGCACGGGCAAGACGACCACTGCCGAGATGCTCGGCGGCATGGTCAGGCAGCGCGGCATCCCCGGAGCGGTGATCGACGTGGACTGGCTACGCCGATCGTGGCCCTCACCGGCCGGCGACCCGTTTCAGTCCACGCTGGCAATGGAGAACATGCAGGCGATCACCGCGAACTTTCGCCGCGCAGGAGCACGGCTGATCGTGGTCGCACACGTCGTCGAATCCGAAGATGAACTCGAACGCGCGGCTGCAGCACTGGCCGCGAGGAGCATGTTGCACGTTCGCCTGACCGCATCACCAGACGCGGTCCTTTCCCGGCTGACGAGACGGCACGACGACGACGAGACCGCGCTGCGCTGGCACGCCCAGCGTCACCCCGAACTGGCGGACATCCTCGATCGAGCGGGCTTCATCAACGATCTACGGATCGACACGACCGACAAGCCCGTTGCGAACGTCGCGCAGGAGATCCTCACCACGATCGTCGACTGAGCCTCACCGCCAGACTCCAACGCCCCATCCCCCGAATGGGAGACGCGCCCTAGGGCTGGCCGTACGACGGGCCCGTGAAAGCGACAGGCTTGCCCGCGGCTCGGGCGTACCCGATTTCCCTGCTCGTCGAGTCGCCGATGTACCCGCCCGTGTTGACGACTACGACGCGGTCGGCCAGATCGATCTTTCGCAAGTGCAACTCACCGAGCAGAGCTCTCTGCTCGGCCGTGATGTCGTCGGACACTTCGGTGGGCGCGACAACAATGACCCCCGCAAGCGTCAACTGGCGGTTGATCTCACGCATCTCCTCGATGAACCGGGCGGAGCCACAGATGCAGACAATCTCAGGCCGTTGAGGCACAGCTCAGTCTCCCCTCCGACGTATGTGCGCTTCTATGCGACCTTGTCGCCGATAATCTCGACCTTGAATCCCGCCGAGTTCTCCAGCCAGCCCGCGTAGTGATCGGGCATGATGAAAACCGGTCACCCTGCAACTCTCGCAGATGCCTCCGGCCGAGCGTGAGCTGTTCCGCACAGAGCTGAGCCACCGTACGATCGGCATAGGGATGGGACCGCAATGGGAACGACGAAAGTAACGGCCGACGCCACCAAGCTGCGTCAACTCAAAGAACTCATGGGCTCGGTCAGCGATCGCACCACCGCTGACCTCCCACCGGACATCGCGCTCGGCATCGAATCCCGGCGCCGCCTTGTCGCTCGAATCACCGCGCACCGGTTCACGCCGGAGCTACACGAAGCAACCAAACACGGCATTGAATGCGCAGAGTGAGCCTCGCGAGCGACCGTGAGCCGAGACGCAATGGAAGACATCCGATCTCAAAGCCCAACCGGAGCGAATCACCGGTCGATCTCGTGATGGAACGCGCGGTGCAGACCCCCTTCTTCAGGGCATCAGCACTCAGCGACGCGCGGGATATCTATGCGGCCTGAAGCGAGTGATTCGCGAAGCACGCGCGAAGCCTCCGTGACCCGAACTACCTCTGAGCCCGCCGCGCGACCGCCTCGGCGCCCAACGATCGCGCTCCTCGCCGCGCTCGGCCGCTTCAACGCCGCCCATCCGTGGTCGCACAATGACGCGTTCGCGGCGTTCGTGCTCAGGCACGCTCGCGCGGTGCGAAGGGCTGGCGGAACGAGGGCCGCCGACGTCGGGTGCGGCACGGGCAACCTCGTGGGTCGGCTGTCGGCCTTCCTCCCTGTCGTGGTCGGGATCGAGCCCGATCGCGAGGTGGCGGCGATCGCCTCAGAACGCTTCCGCTCGTCGAGCGCCGTACACATCGATCAGCGGCCGTTCGCCGACGAAGCACCACGGCAGTACGACCTGATCGTGTTCGTCGCCTCGCTCCATCACATGCCGTTGCACGCGACTCTCCATGAAGCGCGAACAGCGCTGCGCCCGCGCGGGCGCATCGTGATCGTCGGCCTCGCACGAGAGGCGCCGTCTGACAGATGGCGTTCCCTGGTATCGCTCGCGCTGAACCCCGTCATGGGTCTTCTCCGACATCGGCGACGCGCCGACGCGCGCCCGCAGAACATGCAGGCGCCGACGGCCGATCCCGCAGAATCGTTCGACGAGATCCGGGACGTTGCGCGCGAAGTGCTTCCAGGTGTCCGCATGCGTCGCCGCCTGTTCTGGCGGTACACCGCGTCGTGGGTCGCACCGACCGAGCGGAAACCCCGTGCCTGAGGGCGACACCGTCTGGCAGACCGCGCGGCGGCTTCACGAGGCGCTCGCGGGCAAGACGCTCACGCGCTTCGAACTGCGCGTGCCACGGCAGGCGACGCTCGACCTCACCGGACAGACCGTCCGCGAGGTCGTCCCCCGCGGCAAGCACCTGCTGCTGCGGGCCGGCGAGTTCACCCTGCACTCGCACCTCAAGATGGAGGGCGTGTGGGACGTGCACCCCGCCGGCGCCCGCTGGCGGCGCCCCGCCCACACCGCGCGAGCGATCCTTCAGACGGCAGACTTCGAGGCCGTCGGGTTCGACATCGCGCAGGTGCAGGTCGTCCCCACCCGCGGCGAGCACACCCTCGTCGGGCATCTCGGACCCGATCCGCTGCAGCCCGACTGGGACCCGGCACGAGCCGCGGAGAACCTCGCGACCGACACCCGCCCGATCCACGTGGCGCTGCTCGATCAGCGCAATCTCGCCGGGCTGGGCAACGAATACGCGAACGAGGTGCTCTTCGTCCGCGGCATCCACCCTCAGAAGAACGCGAACGAGGTCGACACCGCCGCACTCGTCGAGACGGCGGCGAGGATGCTGCGCGCGAACCGCGACCGGCCTGTCCGCACTTTCACCGGCGATGCGCATCGCGGCCGCGATCGCTGGGTCTATCGGCGCGAGCACCAGCCCTGCCGGCGGTGCGGCACGCTCATCGAGCGCACCGACCTGGGCGCCGACCCGACGCAGGAGCGCATCGTCTTCTGGTGCCCGAACTGCCAGCGCTGATCCACGACACCACCCCGGACAGTCTGTGCGGCCGCCCGCGAGCCCCGGCGGATCCGTCCGTTCCCGCGCCGCGCCGATTGCACCCGCCCCGCCCGCAGGATTGAATCGAACCAGGGGTGGCGTGCGCCACCGAACAGGGAGTGATACCCGTGGGAACCACGGTCTTCGAGCGGGCACGGCCCGCGGCATCCATCGTCGCCCACTCGTTGGCCGACACCGAACTGTCGGTGTTCTGGCGCGACGACCTGCCCGCAGACCTGCTGCCCGACCGGCCCGCGCTGCGCGCCGCACACGTCGCCGACCTCGTCATCGTCGGCGGCGGATACACCGGACTGTGGACGGCTCTCGAAGCCAGTGAGCGCATGCCGGGCGCGCGTATCGTGCTCCTCGAGGCGCAGCGGGTGGGCTGGGCGGCATCCGGCCGAAACGGCGGGTTCTGCGAATCGAGCCTCACCCATGGCCGCGAGAACGGGCTGGCGCGCTGGCCCGACGAGATGCCCACGCTCGAGCGGTTGGGGAGGGAGAACCTCGACGCGATCGAGGCATCCGAGGCCACATACGGCATGGACTTCCACTTCGAGCGCACCGGGCAGCTCGCCCCCGCCGTCGAGCCTCATCAGCTGCAGTGGCTGCGCGACTGGCGCGACGAGACCGCCGACGACGAAGACGTCGTGTACCTCGATCAGGCGGCCGTGCGCGCCGAGGTCGCCTCGCCGACCTATCTCGCCGGCATGTGGGAGACGAAAGAGTGCGGGATGCTGCATCCCGCCCGCCTCGCCGCAGAGCTGGCGCGCGTGGTCGAAGCGCGCGGCGTCGAGATCTTCGAGCGCAGCCGGGTGACCGACCTGCAGACCACCGACCACGACGTGACCGTGGTCACCGAGCGGGGTCGTGTGAAGGCGAAGCAGGCGGTGCTGGCGACGAACGTGTTCCCGTCGCTGCTCAAGCGCAACACGCTGATGACCGTGCCGGTGTACGACTACGTGCTCATGACCGAGCCGCTGTCGGCCGAGCAGATGGCCTCGATCGGCTGGAAGAACCGGCAGGGCATCGGCGACATGGCCAACCAGTTCCACTACTACCGGCTCACGCGCGACAACCGCATCCTGTTCGGCGGATACGACGCCGTCTACCACTTCGGCCGCAAGGTGCGCGCCGAGTATGAAGACCGGATGACCTCGCACGAGATGCTCGCGAGCCACTTCTTCACGACGTTCCCGCAGCTCGAGGCGCTGCGGTTCACCCATCGTTGGGCCGGTGCGATCGACTCGAGCACGCAGTTCACGGCGTTCTTCGGCACGGCTCGCAAGCGCCGCGTCGCCTATGCCGCCGGCTTCACAGGCCTGGGCGTCGGATCGACCCGCTTCGCCGCCGACGTCATGCTCGACCTGCTCGCGGGCGAGAAGAACGAGCGCACCGCGCTCGAGATGGTGCGCAAGCGCCCGGTGCCGTTCCCGCCCGAGCCGGCCGCCGCGATCGGCATCAACGCCACCCGCTGGTCGATGGACCGCGCCGACCACAACCTGGGCAAGCGCAACCTGTTGCTGAAGACCCTCGACGCCCTGGGACTAGGGTTCGACTCATGAGCAGAATGGATGCCGGAGCCGCCGTTGTCGCGGCATCCCTCGTCCTTCCTTCCGACGCGGTCGACGCGTCGCAGGTGCACGCGGGTTCGCCGCGGACGGGGTACATCGACCTCGACGAGACCGGCGAGCGCACGATCGGAGTGTGGGAGCACACGCCGGGTGTCTCGACCGACGTCGAAGCCGACGAGGTGTTCGTGGTCGTGGCCGGCTCGGGCACGCTCGAGTTCACCGAGCCGGCGCTGCCGCCGGTCGAGCTGCGGCCCGGGGTGATCGTGCGGCTGACCGAGGGGATGCAGACGGTCTGGGCGATCCGCGAGACGCTGCGCAAGGTGTACGTGGCGTAGGGCCGCCGCCGGTCGCTGGCGCTCGCTGCCCCGCCGGGCTCGCTGCCGCCGGGCTCCCCCGCGCCGAGGTCGCATGTGTTCTCGCGAGATCCCGCGCGACCTCGCGACATCCGGTGCGACCTCGCGAGATCCCGCGCGACCTCGCGACATCCGGTGCGACCTCGCGACATCCGGTGCGACCTCGCGACATCCGGTGCGACCTCGCGAGATCCCGCGCGACCTCGCGACATCCCGTGCGACCTCGCGAAATCCGGTGCGACCTCGCGAGGTCGCACGCATCTTCGCGAGGTCGCGCGGGGCTACGGCGCGCTGCGGCGCACGAGCAGCGCGAGGTGCAGGGCGGTCTGGTTCTCGCCGTCGTCGAGGTCCATCCCCAGCAGCCGCTCGATGAGGGCGATGCGCTGGTAGAACACCGACCGGGAGAGATGGGATGCCGCAGCCGCCGCCGTGCGGTTCGCGGGGTGTGCGAGCACGGCACCCAGTACGTCGAGCAGGTCGCCGTCGCGCGTCATGTCGTACTCGATGAGCGGCGCGAGCATGCGCTCGCCGTGCTCGAGCAGCCGGCGGTCGTCGCGCAGGTTCGTCACGAGGCGCACGAGCGGCCGCGCGTCGGCGCGGCGGATCCGCGCGCCGCGAGCATCCCCGCGCAGCCCACCGTGCGAGAGGTCGATGGCCTCCTGCAGCGACACCAGGCCCTCGTCGAGCCCCGCGGCCGGCGACCCGATCGAGATCGCCGCGCGATCGGATGCCTCCCCGAGCGCCGCGCTCGCGAACGCCTCCGCAGCCCGGTCGTCGAACGGCGCGTCCTCCGGCAGCGACAGCAGCACCGTCGCACTGGGCCAGGGCGTGCCGGCGGGGGCCGCACCGACCAGCGCCCGCCCGCCGAGGGCGCGGGCCGCGGCATCCACGCCCTCCGTCTCCAGCGCGGCCCGCGTGACGACCATCCCGTACAGCACACGCCCCTGCACCGGCAGGCCCGCGGCACCCAGCCGCGCCGCCGCACCCGAGACGCTGGCGAAGCGGCCGGCCAGCAGCCGGTCGAGCAGGCGGCGCCGCGCCTGGCGCTCCCACTCGTCGACGGGCCCGTCGGCGAGCCGCCCCAGTGCGAGCGCGATCGCGCCCTGCTGCAGCACGCCCTCGCGTCCGGCGGGATGCTCGGGCCCCGGCAGCGCGATCAGCCGCCCCCAGCGGATGCCGCGCGCCTCGACCGGCACGACCAGCCATCCGGCCGCGTCGTGCACCGCGCGCGAGCGGCGCTCCCAGGCGGCGAACAGCTCTTCCTCCTGCGCGGGCGGCACCTGCGCCGCGACCACCTCGTGCGCGAGGTTCTCGAGCACGACCGGTGCGTCGAGCGTCGAAGCCAGCTGCTGCACGACGAAGTCGGCCGGTGATCCGCGCAGCGTGAGCGCCGTGAACCGGTCGCGCACCTCGTCGCGGGCGCGCAGTGCGATCCACTGCCGGTCGATGATCAGCCGGTGCACGGCCTCGGTGATCGCGACGTATTTGACCTCGCGATGCAGCACGACCAGCACGAGCCCGTGCGCCCGGGCCGCTTCGACGATGACCGCGGGCGCCCAGCGATAGTGCGTGCCCAGCTCGAGCACGAGACCGGCCACGCCGACCTCGACGAGCCCGGCGATGAACGCGCGCAGGGCGTCGGGCTCGGCGGGCCACCCCGACCCCGTCGACAGCAGCAGCTCGCCGCCGTTGAGCAGCCGGGCGACGCCGGCCGAGTCGGAGACGTGCACCCACCGCACGCGCGCGTCGAGGCTCTCGGCGCCGCTGAGCACCTCGGGCCGCCCCTCGGCCACGGCGTCGAGGCGCAGCAGCTCGCGCAGGGTCGGCAGCGCGGCGTGCGGGTCGCTGTCGCGGCGTTCGGGCGCCGCAGCGGGTATCGGCATCGATTCCCCTCCTCGGGTCGCGGGGATGCCCCAGCATAGCCCGGACAGTGCGTCCGATCCGAACCCGGGTTCGCGACGGACCGGCTCTTCGATCGCACCACACGCGCTGCGACACTGGGAGCGACCCACCAGCGCCGCGCCCGGTCGATCTGTCCGGATGCCGCGGCCGGACACTTCGGAAAGGACCGTGCATGACCAGCGTCGAGACCACAGCGCAGACCGAGCTCATCGACCAGGCGACCGAGGGGGCGCCCGTGGTCGGCCATTGGATCGACGGCGCCGTGGTGGCGCCGGCGGGTGGGCGTACCGCCCCCGTGTTCAACCCGGCGACCGGGCAGGTCACCGCCGAGGTGGCCCTGGCCGATGACGATGTGATCGCGGCGGCGCTGGCGTCGGCTGCGGCCGGTCAGCGGGTGTGGGGCGGGTACTCCATCGCCAAGCGGCAGGCGGTGCTGTTCGCGTTCCGTGAGCTGCTTTCCGCGCGGCGGGCCGAGTTGGCCGCGATCATCTCGGCCGAGCACGGCAAGGTGCTGTCCGATGCGATGGGTGAGATCGCCCGGGGGCTGGAGGTCGTCGAGCTCTCGTGCGGGTTCCCCACGCTGACGCAGGGCGGGTTCAGTGAGAACGCGTCCACGGGCATCGACGTGTACACGCTCAAGCAGCCGCTGGGGGTGACGGCGATCATCAGCCCGTTCAACTTCCCGGCGATGGTGCCGCTGTGGTTCTTCCCGATCGCACTGGCCACCGGCAACGCGGTCGTGCTCAAGCCCAGCGAGAAGGACCCGTCCGCCGCCCTGTGGATGGCGGCACTGTGGCAGGAGGCGGGGCTTCCCGACGGGGCGTTCACCGTGCTGCAGGGCGACAAGCAGGCCGTCGACGGGCTGTTGACCAGCCCGGTGGTGCAGTCGGTGTCGTTCGTGGGATCGACCCCGATCGCCCAGTACATCTACGAGACCGCCTCCCGCCACGGCAAGCGGGTGCAGGCGCTGGGCGGGGCGAAGAACCACATGCTGGTGCTGCCCGACGCGGACCTCGACCTGGTCGCCGACCAGGCCGTGAACGCCGGGTACGGAGCGGCCGGCGAACGCTGCATGGCCGTGTCGGTCGTGATCGCGGTCGGCGGGGTCGCCGACGCGCTGCAGGGCAAGATCGCGGAGCGGATCGCGAAACTGCGGGTGGGGAACGGGCAGGATGCCGCGGAGCCCGACCTGGGACCGTTGATCTCGGCTGCGCACCGCGACAAGGTCGCCTCCTACGTCGATGCCGCCGAGGCCGACGGAGCCGAGATCGTCGTGGACGGGCGCGGGTTCACCGTCGACGGGCACGAAGACGGGTTCTTCTTCGGACCCACCCTGATCGATAACATCCCGACCAGCTCCCGCGCCTACACCGAGGAGATCTTCGGCCCCGTGCTCTCCATCGTGCGGGTGGACACGTTCGATCAGGGCGTGGAGCTGATCAACTCCGGGATGTTCGGTAACGGGACCGCGATCTTCACCAACGACGGCGGTGCCGCCCGCCGGTTCCAGTCCGAGGTGCACGTGGGCATGATCGGCATCAACGTGCCCATCCCCGTCCCCGTCGCCTACCACTCCTTCGGCGGATGGAAGAACTCCCTGTTCGGCGATGCGAAGGCCTACGGCCGCCACGGCTTCGACTTCTTCACCCGCGAGAAGGCCGTCACCGCCCGCTGGATCGACCCCGCCACCCGCGGCGACGCCTCTCACAGCGGCATCAACCTCGGCTTCCCCCAGAACAACTGAAACGAGCATCATGAGCGACACCCTCACCTCCGCCCCCGTCGACCTCGCCGCCGACGCCGCCGTGCGCGCCGACGACCGCGGGCACGTCTTCCACTCGTGGAGCGCCCAGGCGCTCATCGACCCGCTGCCGGTCGCCGGTGGCGAGGGGTCGACGTTCTGGGACTACGCGGGCAACAGCTACCTCGACTTCTCGAGCCAGCTGGTGAACCTGAACCTGGGGCACCAGCATCCCGATCTCGTCGCAGCCATCCAGAAGCAGGCCGGGCGCCTCGCGACCATCCAGCCCTCGATGGCCAACGACGTGCGCGGCGAGCTCGCGCGGCGCATCAGCGAGGTGGCACCCGACGGGTTCGAGAAGGTGTTCTTCACCAACGGCGGCGCCGACGCGAACGAGAACGCCGTGCGCATGGCGCGCCAGGTCACCGGGCGCCGCAAGGTCCTGTCGATGTACCGCAGCTACCACGGCAACACGACCACCGCGATCTCGCTGACCGGCGACCCGCGCCGCTGGGCGAACGAGCCCGGCGACGGGTCGGTCGCGCACTTCTTCGGGCCGTACCCGTACCGGTCGCCGTTCCACTCCGACTCGCCCGAGCAGGAGACCGCCCGGGCCCTCGAGCACCTCGAGCAGACGATCGTGCTCGAGGGCGCCCAGACGATCGCGGCGGTCATCATCGAGACCGTCGTCGGCACCAACGGGGTGCTCGTGCCCCCGCCGGGATATCTCCCCGGCGTCCGCGAGATCTGCGACAAGTACGGCATCATCTACATCGCCGACGAGGTGATGGTCGGTTTCGGCCGCATCGGCGAATGGTTCGCGTTCCAGGCGTTCGACGTGGTCCCCGATCTCATCACCTTCGCGAAGGGCGTGAACTCGGGGTACGTGCCGCTGGGCGGCGTGGTGATCTCCGACCGCATCGCGGCGCACTTCGACACCGTGACGTTCCCCGGTGGGCTCACCTATTCGGGGCACCCGCTCGCGTGCGCGGCCGGTGTGGCCACGTTCGAGGTGTTCGAGCGCGACGGCATCCTCGAGCGGGTGCGCGACCTCGGATCGCGCGTGGTCGAGCCGGCGCTGCAGGAGATCGCCCGCCGCCACCCGTCGGTCGGCGACGTGCGCGGACGCGGACTGTTCTGGGCCATCGAGCTCGTGCGCGACAAGGAGACGCGCGAGCCGCTCGTGCCGTTCAATGCGGCGGGGGCGGATGCTGCGCCCGTCGCCGCCGTGATGGCGGCGGCCAAGAAGGGCGGCGTGTGGCCGTTCAGCCACTTCAACCGCGTGCATGTGGCGCCGCCCCTCGTGATCGACGAGAGCGAGCTCGTCCGCGGGCTCGACGTCATCGACGGCGCGCTGCACGCCGCGGACGAGTACCTGTGACCATGACCCTGCACAACATCATCGACGGTCGCGCGGTCGCGCCGTCGGGCCCGCTGCTCGACCTTGTGTCGCCGGTGACCGGGGAAGTGTACGGACAGGCCGGGGTGTCGACGGCCGAGGACGTCGATGCGGCGTTCGCCGCGGCATCCCGCGCCTTCCCCGCCTGGCGCGATGCGACGCCGGCGACGCGGCAGCTGGCGCTGTTCCGGCTGGCCGATGCGCTGGCCGCGCACGCCGAGGAGCTCGCCGACCTCGAGTCGCTCGACACCGGCAAGCCGCGCGCAACGCTCGTGGCCGATGAGATCGACCAGTCGGTCGACCAGCTGCGCTTCTTCGCGGGAGCCGCGCGCGAGCTGAACGGCCGCGCCGCCGCCGAGTACGCCGAGGGGTTCACGTCGTACGTGCGGCGCGAGCCGATCGGCGTCGTGGCGCAGGTGACGCCCTGGAACTATCCGCTGAACATGGCGATCTGGAAGATCGGCCCGGCCCTGGCCGCCGGCAACACGATCGTGCTCAAGCCGAGCGAGACGACCCCGTCGACGACGGTGCGCCTTGCCGAGCTCGCCGCCGAGATCCTGCCCGCGGGTGTGTTCAACGTGGTGCTCGGCGATCGCGACACGGGGGCGCTGCTGACCGCACATCCGGTCCCCGCGCTCGTCGCGATCACCGGATCGGTGCGTGCGGGGATGGCCGTGGCATCCTCCGCCGCCACGCAGCTCAAGCGCGTGCACCTCGAGCTCGGCGGCAAGGCGCCCGCGGTCGTGTTCGCCGATGCCGACCTCGCACGGGCCGCCGCGGGCATCGCCGAGGCCGCGTACTTCAACGCCGGGCAGGACTGCACCGCCGCCACCCGCGTGATCGTGCACGAGTCGGTGCACGACGCGTTCGTGCGCGAGCTGGTCTCGTACGTGCGGGCGAACATCTCCACCGGGGCGCCCGACTCGGGCGCGTTCTTCGGGCCGCTCAACAACGCCGGGCAGCTCGAGCGGGTCGCGGGGTTCATCGAACGGCTGCCGGAGCACGCGACGGTCGAGACCGGAGGACGCCGACAGGGCTCCGCGGGATTCTTCTTCGAGCCGACGGTCGTGACCGGCGTGCGGCAGGACGACGAGATCGTGCAGTCCGAGGTGTTCGGCCCGGTGCTGACCGTGCAGACGTTCGCAACGGAGCAGGATGCCGTGGCCCTCGCCAACGGGGTGCCCTACGCCCTGGCTGCCTCGACGTGGACGACCGACCACGCCACCGCGATGCGCATGAGCCGGGTGCTCGACTTCGGCTGCGTGTGGATCAACGCGCACATCCCGTTCGTGTCGGACATGCCGCACGGTGGCTTCAAGCAGTCGGGATACGGCAAGGACCTCTCGATCTACGGCTTCGAGGACTACACGCGCATCAAGCACGTGATGTCGAGCCTGGAGTAGGGCGCTCGGCCGCGCCGTCTGCCCCTGGACACGGCCCTCTCTCTTGTTCAACAGTCACCAAATGCGGGTCGCCATGACCCCGACCGGTAAGTATCGACTGTTGAACCCGGCCCCTCCTGTTCAACAGTCACTTCATGCAGGTCTCGCGCGAGATCGGTCGCAGAAATCGCCTGCTGAACCGGAGGGCTGGATGCCGCGGGAGAGGCGGATGCCGCGCCCCGTGGCGCCGGAACTCAGTGCCCCGAGATGAGGTCGGCCACCCGCGCGACGGCCGCCGTGCGCGCGCCACCGCGGGACTCCTGCCGGTCGGCGAGGCCGTACGCCGCGTAGATCGCGTTGACCGCGAGCCAGCGGAGCGGCTCGGGCTCCCACCGGTGCGCGCGATGCCCCACCCACGGCAGCGACACCCGGTCGGTGTCACGCCCGAGCACGAGGTCGGCGAGCGTCCGCCCCGCGAGGTTCGTGGTCGTCACGCCGGTGCCGACGTATCCGCCGGCCCAGCCCAGCCCGGTCACGCGGTCGTAGCCGACGGTCGCCGCCCAGTCGCGCGGCACACCCAGCACGCCCGACCACGCGTGGGCGATCGGCACGTCCGCGGCGGCGGGGAACGCCGTGTGCAGCAGCCGCGTCAGCCCCGCGACCGTCCGGTCCTGCGTGCGGCCGTCGGTGTCCACGCGCGATCCGTAGCGATACGGGATGCCGCGACCGCCGAACGCGATGCGACCGTCGGCGGTCCGCTGGGCATAGGTGTACACGTGCGCGAGATCGCCCAACGTGTCGGCGTGCTCCCAGCCGATCACCGACCACACCGCATCCGGCAGCGGATCGGTGACGATCAGCGACGAGTTCATCGGCAGCCAGGTGCGGTGCTCGCCGCGCAGGTTCGCGGTGAAGCCCTCGGTCGCGCGGATCACATGGTCCGCGCGCACAACTCCCCGCGTGGTCTCCACACGACCGGGCGACAACGCCAGCGCCGGTGTGTTCTCGTAGATCACGGCGCCCGCCCGCTCGACGGCTTCGGCGAGCCCGCGCACGAGCTTGGCCGGATGCACGCGCGCACAGTGCGGGTGCCACACCGACCCTCGCGGCGAAGCGACACCCACGCGCGCCGCGGTCTCCGCGGGGCCCAGCGTGACGACGTCCGCACCCGGCCACTCCACCTCGGCCGCGGCGAACGCCCGCATGCGCGCGAGCTGCGCGTCGTTGTAGGCGACGTTGAGCTCACCGCCCTGGGCGATGTCGGCGTCGATGCCCGCGGCATCCGCCACCCGGATCACCTCGTCGACCGCGTCGTTGAGCGCCGCCTGCTGCCGGATGCCGCCGTCGCGTCCGTACCGCTCGCGTCCGCCGGTGACCGAGTTCGTGAGCCAGCCGCCGTTGCGGCCCGATGCGCCGAAGCCCGCGAACCGCGCCTCGACGAGGGCGACGCGCACCGAGGGATCGAGCTGTCGCAGGTAGTACGCCGTCCACAGCCCGGTGAAGCCCGCGCCCACGATGCACACGTCGACGTCGAGGTCGCCGTCGAGAGCGGGCCGCGGCTGCGGCAGGCCGATCTGGTTCCACCAGAACGAGACATCCCCGTTGCGCACGTCGACTCCCTTGCCGATACGTTTTCCGTAGCTTCTATCCAGTTTACGATGCGGATTCCCTCTTGAACAGCGATCATGACCGCTGATATCGTCGAGTCAAGCGAGGAGATGAAGGATGCCGCAACCACCGCGCGCCCCGCTCGACGACACATCGAAGGCGATCATCGAGCAGCTGCAGGCCGACGGCCGGCGTTCGTACGCCGAGATCGGCCGCGCCGTGGGCCTCAGCGAGGCCGCCGTGCGCCAGCGCGTGCAGCGGCTGACCGAGAGCGGCGCGATGCAGATCGTCGCGGTGACCGACCCGATGCAGCTCGGCTTCGCCCGCCAGGCCATGATCGGCATCAAGGTGTCCGGCGACATCGGCGCGGTCGCCGACGCGCTGGCCGAGCTTCCGAGCGTGAGCTACGTCGTGATGACGGCGGGCTCGTTCGACCTCTTGGTGGAGGTCGTCTGCACCAGCGATGACGAGCTGATCGGCATCCTGAATCACGACATCCGCGGTCTTTCCGCCGTCTCATCGACCGAGACGTTCGTCTACCTCAAACTCCACAAACAGCTCTATGACTGGGGGACACGATGACCACCACGAGCACCACCCGCACCGAGGCCGAACTGCAGGCGATGGCGCGCGACCATCTCTGGATGCACTTCGCGCGGCAGTCCGTCATGACCGACGGGCCCGGCGTGCCCATCATCACGCGCGGCGAGGGCCATCACATCTGGGACTCGCAGGGCAAGAAGTACATCGACGGGCTCTCCGGCCTGTTCGTCGTCAACGCGGGGCACGGTCGGAAGAGACTGGCGGATGCTGCAGCCCGCCAAGCCGAGCAGCTCGCGTTCTTCCCGATCTGGTCGTACGCGCACCCCTCGGCGATCGAACTCGCCGACCGGCTCGCCGGCTACGCGCCCGGCGACCTCAACCACGTGTTCTTCTCGACCGGCGGCGGCGAGGCCGTCGAGACCGCCTTCAAGCTCGCGAAGTACTACTGGAAGCTGCAGGGCAAGCCCACCAAGCACAAGGTGATCTCGCGGTTCATCGCCTATCACGGCACACCGCAGGGCGCCCTTGCGATCACCGGACTGCCCGACATGAAGGCCATGTTCGAGCCGGTGACGCCGGGCGGCTTCCGCGTGCCGAACACGAACTTCTACCGCGCCGACGAGATGGGCTTCCCCGGCGGAACCCCCGAGCAGTTCGGACTGTGGGCCGCCAACCGCATCGAGGAGATGATCCAGTTCGAAGGGCCCGACACCGTCGCCGCCGTCTTCCTCGAGCCGGTGCAGAACTCGGGCGGATGCTTCCCGCCGCCGGCCGGCTACTTCCAGCGGGTGCGCGAGATCTGCGACAAGTACGACGTGCTGCTGGTCTCCGACGAGGTGATCTGCGCGTTCGGCCGCATCGGCGACTACTTCGCGTGCGACACCTACGGCTACAAGCCCGACATGATCACGTTCGCGAAGGCCGTCACCAGCGGGTACTCGCCGCTGGGCGGAACGATCGTTTCGGACCGCCTGTACGAACCGTTCGCGCACGGCGAGGCATCCTTCCCCCACGGCTACACCTTCGGCGGACACCCCGTCTCGACCGCGGTGGCGATGGAGAACCTCGACATCTTCGCCGAGGAGGGGCTGCTCGAGAACGTCAAGGCCAACTCGCCGGCGTTCCGCGCGACGCTCGAGAAGCTGCTCGACCTGCCCATCGTCGGCGACGTGCGCGGCGACGGCTACTTCTTCGGCATCGAGCTGGTCAAAGACAAGGCGACCAAGGAGACCTTCGACGACGACGAGGCCGAGCGGCTGCTGCGCGGGTTCCTCTCCAAGGCGCTGTTCGATGCGGGGCTGTACTGCCGCGCCGACGACCGCGGCGACCCGGTGATCCAGCTCGCGCCGCCGCTGACGATCGGCCAGAGCGAGTTCGATGAGATCGAGCAGATCCTGCGCGGGGTGCTGACGGAGGCCTGGGCGCGGCTCTGAGTCGCCGCCGAGATCGCACGGATTCTCGCGAGATCGCACGAAAACTCGCGAGATCGCACGGGCTGGGCTGCCGGGCCGGTGCCATCGGTTCAACAGTCACTTCCTGCAGTCCGAATCGCTTCGCACTTGCCGAAGCTGACTGCTGAAGTGAAGGGAAGGGAGCTCGATGATGAGCGATGTGGTGCTGACGATGTTCATGAGCCTCGATGGGTACATCGCCGGTCCGGGCGGCGAGTTCGTGCCGCCCGATTTCTCACCCCAGATGCAGGCCGACTGGTCGGATGTCAACGTGCGCGCCTCGTACTTCGTCTACGGGCGCACCAACTTCGAGTTCAACGCGGCGTTCTGGCAGGGGCTGGAAGCGGACGAGGATGCCCCGGCCGACCAGCGCGCGTTCGCTGAGGTCATGCACGCCATCCCCAAGCTCGTGGTCTCGCACACCCTGACCGAGGTGGGGTGGAACGGCCGCGTCATCCGGGACCTCCCCACCGAGATCGCGGCGCTCAAGGAAGACACGACCGACCCCATCGTCGTGATCGGCGGCGCGGGTGTCGCGCAGTCGTTCCTGCGGCTCGGCCTCGTCGACCGGCTGCGGATCATGGTCACCCCGCTGCTGCTGGGCGGCGGCATCCCCCTGTTCGACGGCGACCACGCGCGCACGACGCTTGAACGCACCGGCTGCATCGCCGTCGACACCGGGGCGACGATCCTCGAGTACCGCGTCGTGCGGTGACGCAGGGACGGGATGCCGCGAACCCCGGCACCCAGCACCGACGCACGGTGGACGCGATCCCGCACGAGACCGATCGCGGGCATGACATCGCGTCCGTTTCACGCTCGGCCGCACACATCTGTCGCCGTTGCGCACGCCGCCCGCCACCAGCGCGCAACGGCGACAGATCCGCCGGGCGATGACCCCGCCGCAGCTGACCGTCGAGGCCCCAGCGGCTTGTTCGGCAGTCAGGTTCTGCAGGTCTCGCCGCGGTGCGCTTGCAGAAGCTGACTGCTGAACATGGACCCGCAGCTCAGGACGCCGCGTCCGCCGCGAACACCACCTCGCCGCGCACGACGGTGACGGTCGTGCGCACCGAGACGAGCGCCTCGGCGGGCAGTGCGAAGGGATCGGTGGATGCCACGGCCAGATCGGCCCGCTCACCGACGCGCACGCGTCCGGCGCGCCCGAGCACGAGCGACGTGGACCCCGCCGTGTAGGCGCCCAGCGCCTCGGCCAGCGTCAGCGCCTGATGCTCGGCGTCGAGCGTCGCCGGGGCACCGGCCGGTGGCACACCCGCCACCCCGCCCGGCGGCACATCCGCCGGCGCACCGGGCGGCGCGGGCGCCCACCGGTTCACCGCGACATGGATCGCCAGCCAGGGGTCGGGCGGTGAGACCGGCCAGTCCGAGCCCATCGCGAGGTCGGCACCGCCGTCGACCATGGTGCGGAACGGGTAGCCGTGGCGCATCCGCTCGTCGCCGACCACCGTCGCCAGGAACGGGTCGGGTGCCGCCCACAGCCCCTGGATGTTCGCGGTGACACCGAGCGGCCCGAACCGCGCGGCGTCGACGGCGTCGACCATCGACAGGTGCGCGATGTGGTGCCGCGGCCCGGGACCGTTCGCCGCGCGCGGCCTCGATCGCGTCGAGGGCCACACGCACACCCCGGTCGCCCATGATGTGCAGGTGCAGGGCGAAGCCCGCGGCATCCAGCTCCCGCACGAATGCGTGGATCGCCTCCACGTCGAAGTGCAGTTCGCCGGTGAAGCCGTCGGCGTGGGTGCAGTACGGCTCGAGCAGCGCCGCGGTCTCACCGTGCGGCACGCCGTCGATCATCGCCTTCGCGGTCGACGTCGCGAAGCCGGCGGCCGCGTTCTGCGCGCGCAACGCGACGAAGCGCGACACCAGTGCCGGCACCTCCGCGGCCGAAAGCCCCGGCGCGATCCACAGGGCGCCCGAGACATCGCTGCGCAGCACGCCCGATCCGATGGCGCGCCGGTACGCGTTCGTGCAGTCGGCCTTGCCGTTGTACTCACCGAGGATCGCCTCGTGCCACCCGGTGATGCCCAGCGACCAGAGGTGCTCCTGCGCATTCAGCAGGCCGTCGTGGATCTCGTCGTCGCCGGCGGGCGGGATGACGCGGCCGACGAGCTCGGCGGCGGTCTCGTTCAGGTACCCGGTCGGCTCGCCGGCCTCATCGCGGTGGATGTGCCCGTTGTGCGGTGCGGCCGTGTCGCGGTCGATGCCGGCGGCGGCCAGCGCCGCGGAGTTCACCCACAGCGTGTGATGCCCGGCGTCGCTGAGCGCCACGGGCCGGTCGGGCACGAGCGCGTCGAGCTGCTGCCGCGTGGGCGCCGGGAACAGGTCGTGGCTCCATCCGCCGCCGGTCACCCACTCCCCTGCAGAGCGCTCGGCCCCCACCCGGATCAGCGCGAGCGTCTCATCGACGCTCGCCGCCGGAGTGAGATCGATGCTGCGGCGCTCGACGCCGGCGAACGCGGCGTGCACGTGCGCGTCGACGAAGCCGGGATGGATGAGTCCGCCGCCCGCATCGATCACCCGGGTGCCGGGGCCGGCGAGCGCCGCGACGTCGTCGTCCGGCCCCACGGCGACGATGCGACCGTCGGCAACCGCGACGGCGGTGTGCACCGTGCGCACCCGTCCGTCGAACACACGGCCGTTGACGATGATGAGGTCCGCGTTCATCGGCGTCCTTCCTTCACGGTGGGCGTCGCACTGGTCACGACGGCGAGCGGTCTCGTGCGCCCGGCTCTGCGGCGGGTCGGCACCCAGCCGGGCCGCGGGATCGAGGCGAGCAGATCGCGCGTGTACTGCGCCTGCGGGTCATCGAGCACGGCCGCGGCCGGTCCCTGCTCCTCGATCCGTCCCGAGCGCATCACCACGACATGGTCGCACAGCCGGCGCACGACGTTCAGATCGTGCGAGATCATCAGCAGCGCGACGCCGGTGGAACGCCGGATGCCGTCGAGCAGCGTCAGGATCTCGACCTGGGTCGTGACATCCAGCGCCGAGACCGCCTCGTCGAGCACGAGGATCTCAGGGTCGGCGGCGAGCGCCCGCGCGATGGCGACCCGCTGCCGCTGACCGCCCGACAGCGCGCGCGGGCGTGCAGACGCCAGCTCGAGGTCGAGGGTGACCGCCGTCAGCAGCTCGTCGACGCGCGCCGTCACGTCGGCCGACGACGCGCGCGGCCGATGCACGCGCACGGCCTCGGCCAGGCACGCCCGCACCGTCTGCCGAGGATCGAGGGACTGGTACGGGTCCTGGAACACCATCTGCACGACCCGCGCGCGGCGTCGCCGCTCGCGCTTTCCGCGAGCCGGGGCATCCCACGACTCCCCCTTGACCGTCACCGCCCCCGCATCGGCCTTCTCGAGACCGCAGACGATGCGCGCCGTCGTCGACTTGCCCGAGCCCGACTCGCCGACGATGCCCAGCGCCCCGCCGGCATCGAGCGTGAAGCCGACCCCGTCGACCGCGACGAACGTCTCGTGCCCGACGCCCGAGGCGCCGCGCACCGCGAAGGTCTTGCGCAGGTCCGCCACCCGCAGAAGCGGGGTGGATGCCGCATCCGCCGCCTCCACGGTGAGCGACTCCAGCCCCGACGAGGCCGACAGGAGCGCCCGCGTGTAGGGGTCTCTCGCGTCGTGGGCGATCGTCGCCGCCGGGTGCGTCTCGATCGTGCGGCCGTCCTTCATGACGGTGATGCGATCGCACACGGCCTGCGCGAGCGCGAGGTCGTGGGTGATGAACAGCATCGCCAGCTCGCGCTCGCGGCGCAGGTCCGCGATGACCGCCATCACCTCTTCCTGGGTGGTGACGTCGAGCGCCGTGGTGATCTCGTCGGCCAGCAGGATGTGCGGATCCATCGCGAGCGTCGCCGCGATCATCACGCGCTGCAGCAGACCGCCCGACAGGTCACCGGGCCGCTGGCGCAGCCGGCGATACGGGTCGGTGATGCCGACCTCGTCGAGCAGCTCGGCGGCGCGCCGGTCCGCGGCATCCCGCTTCACCCCGGCGACGTGCACGAGGGCCTCGGTCATGAAGTCACCGATCGTGCGCAGCGGATTCAGGTGCGCCCGCGGCGTCTGGAACACCATCCCCAGCCGGTGCGAGCGCAGCTCGCGCAGCTGCCTGGCCGGCATCGTCGCGATGTCGGCGCCGTCGATGCGGATCGTGCCGCCGACCTCCATGTAGTCGGGCACCAGGCCCACGACCGCGCGCGTCGACAGGGTCTTGCCCGAGCCCGATTCGCCGACCAGTCCGACGGTCTCGCCGGCGCCCACCGTCAGCGTGCAGTCGTGCACGAGGGTGCGCACGCGGCCGCCGATCGCGGCGTCGACGCGCACCGCGTCGAGTTCGAGGACGTCGGTCATCGGTCCTTCCTTTCCGCCCAGGTCGTCACGCGCGCGCCGACGACGTTCACGGCCAGCACCGTGACCACGATGAGGATCGCCGGGAACAGCGACTGCTCGGGCGCCCCGACGAGGATCGACGGCTGCCCCGCCGAGATCATCACGCCCCAGTCGGCCGTCGGCGGCTGCTGTCCGAGGCCGAGGTACGAGATCGCGGCGAGGTCGAGCATCGCGTAGCCGAAGCCGACCGTGGCCTGCGCGAGCAGCGGCGGCAGCAGCGCGGGAACGAGGTGCCGCCAGAAGATCGCGAAGCCGCCGAGCCCCTGGATGCGCAGCGCCGCGACGTACGGCTTGCCGAGCTCGGTCATCGCCGCCGCGCGCATGAGCCGGGCGATGATGGGCATGTAGGCGATCGACAGGGCGATGATCGGGGCGATCACTCCCTTGCCGAACATCGCCACCGCGAGCACGGCCAGCACCAGTCCCGGGATCGCGAACACGACCTCGATGATGCGGGCGAGGATGCCGTCGACCCAGCCCCCGAACCACGCGGCGACGATGGCGAAGACGAGGCCGAGCGCGCTGGAGAGCACGACGATGCCGATCGGCGCGAACAGGCTCACCCGCCCGCCGACGAGCACGCGGGAGAGGATGTCGCGGCCCAGGTCGTCGGTGCCGAAGGGGTGACTGAGCGATGGGTGCCCCGCCGTGGGGCCCGTGAACAGCTGGTTCGGATCGTACGGGGCCAGCAGGGGGCCGGCGATCGCGATCACCGCGAGCACGACGAGCACGACGAGCGAGATGATGACGAGCGGATCGCGCTTCGACGCGCGGCGCGCGACCTGCGCGACGCGGCCTCCGGTCAGCTGGGCGACGCTCATGCGGTCCTCCCGGATTTGAGGCTGTCGGGGTCGATGAGCGCGTTCACCGTGTCGACGACCGCGTTCAGCACGACGAAGACGGCGACCAGCAGCAGCGAGATGATCTGCACGACCGGCAGATCCTTGCGGGCCGCCGCGTCGGTGAGCAGCGAACCGAGCCCGTTGATGCCGAACGCCTGCTCGGCGATGGCCGACGTCGCGAACAGGCCCGCGATCGTCGCGCCCGAGACCGCGAGGATCTGCGGCGACGCGTTCAGGAACACGTGCGAGCGGAAGATGCGGGAACGGGGGATGCCGCGGACCCGGGCCGTGTCGACATGCTCGGCGCCGAGCTGGCCGACGAGCGCGCCGCGGGTGATCCGGCTGATGTAGGCGATGTAGACCACGGCGAGTGAGATGGCGGGCAGGGTCAGATGGTGCAGCTGGTCGAAGAACCCGGTGCCCGCCCCGTACACGGGGAACCAGCCCAGGCTCTTCGCGAACACCCAGATCAGCAGGATCGCGACCACGAAGGTCGGCATCGCCATGCCGATCGACGTCGACAGCAGCACCGCGCGATCGGCCCCGGGCCCGCGGGTGGCCGCGAGGATGCCCGACCCGATGCCGAAGATCGCGATGAGCACGATCGCGTACGCGACCAGGGCGACCGTGACGCCGATACGCGGACCGATGACCTCGGCGACCGGCGCCTTGTAGACGAACGAGTCGCCGAGATTTCCGGTGACGACGTTGCCCAGCCAGCGCAGGTACTGCAGCCAGATCGGGTCGTCGAGGTGGAACTGCTCGCGGATGGCCGCGATCATCTCGGGTGTGGGCCGCTTGCCCCCAGCGAGGGTGGCCACCGGGTCGCCGGGGGTGAGCAGCAGCGCCGAGAAGATGACGATGCTGGAAAGGAAGAGGGTCAGCGCCAGCCCGCCCAGCTTGGCGAGCAGCTGTGTGACGACGCGTGCTCTCATCGGGTCCTCTTCCTCTCCGGCATCCGCGTCACTCTCCGCCGAGGTGCAGCGCCCACGGCGTCGCGTAGGCCGCGACGGAGGTCACCGCACCGGTCAGCGTGTTGCTCAGGAACAGTGTGTGGTACGAACCGGCGAGCGTGACCTGCAGCATGTCGGGGGCGAACAGCTTCTGCGCCTGCACGTAGTCCTCCGCCGCCTGCTTCGCGTCGGAGGCGGTGCGCGCCTTCTGGATGAGGCCGGCCGCCTCGGCATTGTCGTAACCACTCAGGTTGAACAGACCGCCCTGGTCGGGAGGCAGCACGAACAGCTGCGGGTAGGTCAGCACACCGGGGGTCTCCATGTAGCCGACCGTGGCGACCAGGTCGAGGTCGCCGCGGGCGCTGTCGTCGACGAACAGGGCCGAGTAGTCGGAGGCCTGCAGCTCCTGAATGGACACGGTGAGCCCGATCTGCTGGGCGGCCGCCTGCACGATCGCCGCGGTCTGCGAGAACTCCTTGCTGCCCGCGGGGATCGCGAGCGTGATGGGCTGGGAGGTGTCCTCCCCGGATTCCTCGACGAGCTTCTTGGCCGCGTCCAGATCCACCTTCGGCGCCGCGAGGGCGTCATAGCCGGCCTGGTAGATGTCGGCGACGTCGGAGCCCGCCCACGAGAACGGACCGACGAACGACTTCTGCTCCGCACCGAGTCCGTGCAGTACCGTCTGGATGTACTGCTGGCGGTCGATCGCGAGGCTCAGCGCCTGACGGATCTTGATGTTCGCGCCGAGGCCCTTGTCGTGCAGGGGGCCGAAGGAGTACGACGCCGTCGACGGGCCGAGCACGAGCCGACCCGTGTCGGACGACTCGAACGACGTGCGGCTCGACGGCGGCACGTCGAACGCGCCGTCCACGTCACCGGACAGCAGCGCGTTGGTCAGCGTCGTGCCGTCGGAGATGAACTGATAGGTGAGCGTCTTCACCTTCGGGGCGCCGTCCCAGTAGCCGTCGTAGGCGGTCGTGACGATGTCTTTGCCCGGGGTCCACTTCTCGAGCTGGTAGGGGCCCGCGCACATGATGCCGCCCTCGGCGGTGCCCAGCGTCTTGCCCGCCTTCTCGCTGTACGCCTTCTCGAGCACCGCACCCGATCCGCCGCTCAGCGCGTCGCGGAACCCCGAGTCGGGGGCGGTGAAGTGCACCGTCACCTGCGTGTCCCCGGTCACCTCGATCGACTTCACGAACACGAACGCGCCGTAATAGGCGTCGGTGACGTCCTTCCAGTGCCGCGTCAGGCTGTAGACGACGTCTTCGGGGGTGACCGGCTCGCCGTCCCAGAACGTGACGCCGTCGCGCAGGTCGATCTGGAAGGTGACCGGGTCGACCCAGTCTGCCTTCTCGGCGATGCCCGGCTTGATCGTGAAGTCGCCCTGCAGGTCGAGCAGGCTCGTGCACAGGTTCGGGGAGACGAAGTTGTAGTCGGCGCCGGGCAGCACCGAGAGCGGTTCGCCCTCGACGAGCGCCCAGGTGACGCTGTCGACGTCCTTCGTCGCGGCCGGCAGCGCCGTCACGAGCTGATCGGTGTCGACCGGCTTGGCCGTGTCACCGCCGTCGCCGCCGCCGTCCGAGGTGCAGCCGCTGAGTACGAGCACAAGGGCTCCGGCCGCGGCGACCGCCGCGGTCATGGTGCGAACTCTCATTTCGGGTCCTTTCGATTCGCCATTGAATGCGTGGTCAGGTGTGGTCGTGAACCATCCGCCCACCGACACGCGTCTGCCGCACGCGGATCGCATGCAGCTCGCGCGGATCGACCGCGAACGGGTCGGTGTCGAGCACGGCGAGATCCGCCGCGCTGCCCGGGGCGAGCGTCCCGGAGAAGGATGCGCGGCCGCAGGCGCGTGCGGATCCCGCCGTGTACGCCGACAGGGCGGTGGCCAGATCGAGCGCCTGCGAGGGGTCCATGCGCGCGTCGGCCGACGCTCCCGGCTCGGCCCGGTTCACGCCGACGTGGATCGCCGCGAGCGGATCGGCCGACGAGACCGGCCAGTCCGACCCGGCGCACAGCGCGGCGCCGGCGTCGCGCAGCTCACGGAAGGGATAGTGCCGTGCGACGAGCTCGGGTGCGACGAACGGGAACGTGAGCTGCTCGAGCTGCTCGTCGAGCCCACCCCACAGCATCTGCAGGTTGGCGGTCGCGCCGAGGTCGGCGAAGCGGGGCACGTCGTCGCGGCGCACCATCTGCAGATGCGCGAGCTGGTGCCGGGCCTCGCGCGGTCCGTTCGCCGCGCGCGCGGCGGCGATCGCGTCGAGCGCCACGGTGACGGCGCGATCGCCGAGCGCATGGAAGTGCACGTGGAAGCCCGCCGCATCGAGGGCGGTGACGGCCTCGGCCAGGGCCTCGGGTGCGACGAAGGTGAGGCCGAGGTTGTCGGTGGCGTGGCCACAGCGGTCGAGGTACGGCGCCGACAGCGCGGCGGTGAAGTCCTCGGCGACCCCGTCGACCATGATCTTGACGGTGTCAGCGACAAGGAGGTCGGGACGGGATGCCGCGGCCGCCCGCTCGCGGCGATGCACGAGGTCGTCCAGCTGCTCGAGGCCGCGCGCACGGTCCCACCAGAGCGCAGCGGTGACGCGCATGCGCAGGGTTCCGGCATCCACCCCGTCCAGATACGCGTCGAGCACGTCGTCGATGCCGGCGGTCGCACCGACCCACGCGTCCTGCCAGCCGACGACGCCGAGGGCGAAGAACTCCTCCTGCGCGCGGTTCAGCGCCCGCAGCGCCGTGGCGCGGTCGATGCCCGGCAGCACCGGATCGAGCAGGCCCGCGGCGCCCTCGTGCAGGGTGCCGGCGGGGGCGCCGTCGGCCTCGCGCTCGATGCGCCCGTCGGCCGGATCGGGGGTCTCAGCGTCGATGCCGGCCCGCCGCAGGGCCAGAGAGTTGGCCCACGTGCCGTGGTGGTCGCGGTTGCTCAGCGCCACCGGCCGGTCGGGCACCACGGCGTCGAGCAGCTGCCGCGTCGGTGTGCCGCCCGGGAAGTGCGACATCGTCCAGCCGCCCCCGCGGATCCACTCCTCGTCGGGATGCGCCGCGGCATAGGCGGCCACGCGCGCCACGGCGTCCTCGGCGGAGGTGGCCCCGCTCAGGTCGCACTGCAGAAGCTCGAGTCCGCCGACGACCGGATGCGCGTGCGCATCGTGGAAGCCCGGCAGCACGAGCCCGCCGCGCAGGTCGACGGTCTCGGCGGCGCCGGCGGCCCGCAACTCGTCGTCGGGCGCGACGGCGGCGATGCGACCGCCCCGCACGCCGATGCCGACCGGCCGCGACGTCTGCCACCCCGCGGTGAAGGCGGACCCGCCGATGAAGATGGTGTCGAACGATGCCATGGTCACCTCACCTCACTTCACCAGGAAGACCCGGACGCGCACCTGGCCGTCCTCGTCGCGTGCGAGCCCCACGAACTGGTGCTCGGCGAGCCAACGATGGGGAGCGGCATCCGTCTGGAACACCGGCGCGGTGCGGAAGTAGTACTCGGTCTCGGGCACGTTCTCGCCGGCCTCGACGCGGTCGATGACCTCCTTCGACGCCCGGTAATAGCCGCGGTTGAGCACGTCGATGTACGCGCCGTCATCGGCCTGCACGACGTACCGTGCCTCGAGCTGCGCCGTGCGGCTGCGCTCGACGGCCCAGTCGCCGCCGCCGGCGACGATCGTGCCGTTCAGCAGGGGGCCGGCGACGCTGCCGCCGGTGACCGGGGTGAAGGTCAGCTCTTCGTCGGCGCTGCGACCGATGCGCAGGAACGGGCCGATGTCGGCGCGGATCTCGAACGCGAACGCGAGCTGCGGGTCGGGGAGAGTCATGCGTCCTCCAAGATGCTCAGGCTCAGGCGCAGTCCGTCGGGCCCGCCCACGGTCAGGTGCTCGGTGTTGGTCACGGTCTCGGTCGCGCCCCAGGGCTCGTCGCCGGTGCCGGGCAGCGGGATGAACTCCGGCGCGTCGCTGGCCGAGACGTGCACGCGCAGTGCGTGCCCGGCCCGCAGCCGGTAGCCGAGCTGCCCCAGGTCGATCTCGACCGCGGTCGGGGCTGCGGCCTCGGGAACATGCACCTGCCCGCGGGCGATGCGCAGCGCGGTGCCGTCGGGTGCGAGGTCGAGCAGGCGCACGAAGAGGTCCATGACCGGGCCGTCGCTGTGCACCGTCGCGGTCGCGCGCACCGGTCCGACGAGATCGACATCGGAGCCCACCGGCGCCGCCGTGAACGCGAGCACATCGTCGCGTGCGGCCAGCGGCGCCTCGTCGGGCCGGGTGAGCAGGAACGCGAACGCGTTCTCGACGCTCGACGGCACGGGATCGTCGGGGTCGTGCGTCCACGTGACGTCGGCCGCGGCATCCACCTCCTCCGTGGTCAGCCCGCCGTCGGCCGTCGCCGCGTACACGACCTCGCGCACCCCCGACGGCGGCCACGTCTCGCTCGTGCGCATACCCTCGGTGCCGGCGAGGTTCCAGGCCACGCGCGGGATATCGCGGGCGCTGCCGTTGCCGCGGACGAAGACCTCGAAGAAGTCGAGCGTCGGGTCGAGCATCCGCGGCAGCTCGGCACGGATCTGCTCTTCCGGACGATCCTCGACGAGCTTCTCGGGCCCGTCGAGAAGATGGAACGTCTCGTGGTCCATCGGCTCGATGCGCAGGTAGTGGCTCTGGTCCCAGGCGGGGTGGCGGTGGATCTCGGCGACATCGGCCCAGGAGAGGGGCGCGCAGTTGTCCCACCAGCCGATCGTGTGCAGCACCGGCACGGCGGGGCCGTCGAACGGGCTGCCGTTGCGGAAGCGCCGCAGCCGCACCGGGTGCGGGTACCACTGGTCGTACGAGGCCGAACGCGCGCCGACCGCGGCGAGGAATTTCTCGACCTGCACGGTGTAGGGGCGTCGGGTCCAGTCCATGTCCCAGAAGTAGCCGTCGCGCGAGTGGAAGTACGTGAGCGCGTAGAGGTAGGTGATCCCCATCTCCACCGCGCCGTCGCGGGCCGGCTCACCGAGCTGCGTGCCGGTCACCCGCGGCGAGATCGCCTTCAGTGCCGGATGACGGCTGGATGCCGCGGCCCACTGCGTGAAGCCGTAGTAGCTGTCGCCCCACATGGCGACCCGCCCGTTCGACCAGCGCTGCCCGATGATCCACTCGATGGTGTCGTAGCCGTCGTCGGCCTCGTTCACGAAGAGCAGCGTCTCGCCCTCGGAGCGGAACTTGCCGCGCACATCCTGCGCGACGACGCGGTAGCCGCGGTCCATGAAGTACTCGGCGATGAGCGGGATGAACGTGTAGTCGCCGCGCTTGTCGTACGGCAGCCGGATCAGGATCGTGTCACCGGGGGCATCGACACCGCCGGGCAGATAGACGTCGGTCGCGAGGCGCACGCCGTCGCGCATCCGCACGAATTCCTCGACGGCGAGGGGGTTGGGCTCTGCCGGGCCGATCCGGATGAACTCGGTCACTGTCATCCCTTCGTTGGGGTGGGTGTTCCCGATACGCTAAAGCGCCTGATAGTTTCTAGTCAAGTCCGACTAATAACAATTTCGACAATCTGAGGAGGATCCGTGGCACGTCCCTCCGTCGCCGCCGAGCGACGCGTCCAGATCGCCGAGGCGACGGTCCGCTGCATCGGCGAGCACGGCTACGCCGGCACGACCCTCGACCGGGTCGCCGAGGCGGCCGGAATGGCACGCGGCCATGTGCGGCATTTCGCGGGCAACCGGGACGCGATGCTGGTCACGGCGGCCTGGTACCTGTACTTCAGCGCCCTGCCGGAAGACGGCGACGACGCCGCACCGCCGGGGGGATCGTTCCTTCCCGCCGACGTGCACGACGTCGAGAGCGCGCTGGATTATCTGTTCGGCGAGTTCGCCACCCCGGGCCTGGAGAACACGGCCGCCCTGGCGTTCATCGAGGCCGGCCGGACGAACCCCGACATCCATCGGATCGTGCTTCGGGCCTACGAGAGCATGCACGACGAGGTCGAGACGCTCCTGGCCGCGGCATCTCCGACCGCCGACTCCGCCGAGTGCGCGCGCGTGGCGGCCGGCGTCGTCTCGATCGCGCTCGGCAACGTGTTCATGAGCGACCTCGAACCGTCGCCGTCACGCAACGCCGTCGCGCGCGCCACAGCCGAACTGGTCATCGGAACGCTGAGGGGGTGAGCCCCACCGCTCAGGGAACGAGCACGATCTTGCCGCGCGTGTGCCGGTCGCCGAGCAGCCGGTAGGCGTCGCCGACCTGGTCGAGCGGGAACGTCGCGCGGATCGGGATCTCGAGCGCGCCCTCGGCGACCGCCTGCGCGAGCTCCGCGAGCATCGCGGCATTCGCGGTGACGTGATGGAACACGACCTGGACGCCCAGAGCGCCGGCCGCGAAGTCGGCGACCGTCGCGATGCGGGCCGGCTCGATGCCGAGGTCGATGCCCAGTCGCGGATACGGAGCGCCCACCGCGTCGAGCAGCGCGGTCACGGGTGCGCCCGCGGCGTCGCGGATACGGCCCGCGAGGTCGCCTCCGTGGTAATCGACCGGGATGATCTCGCGCGACCGCAGCCACGCGTGGTTGTCGGGGCTCGCGAGCCCGATCACGGTGGCGCCCGCGCGGCGCGCCCACTGCGCGGCGACCGACCCCACGCCCCCGGCAGCGCCCGAGACGACCACGACGTCACCGGGGACGACGGATGCGGCATCCACCAGCGCATGCCCGGCCGTCGGGGCGACGTACAGCGTTCCGGCGACCTCCCACGGCACGGCCTGCGGCTTGGGCGTGAGCTGCCCGGCCGGTACGACGACCTGCTCGGCGTGGCTCGCGCGCTCGTCGGTGTATCCGATGACCTCGTCGCCGACGGCGACCCCGGTCACGCCGTCGCCGACCGACAGCACGACACCGGCGAAGTCGCTGCCCTCCCCCTCGGGGAAGTGCGCCGGCCACCGCTCGCTCAGCGCCCCGGTGCGGATGCCCACCTCGCCCGGATTGATCCCCGCCGCACGCACCGTGACGACGACCTGGCCGGGACCCGCGTGCGGGTCGGGCACCTCGACCACCGTCAGAACGTCTTCGGAACCGTACTCGTCGAACCGCACCGCGCGCATCGTGCCCCTCTCCCGCCGCGGCCGCCCGCGGCATCCCTCCCATCCTGACACCGGCCGCCGACACCGGATCTGCGCGCTCCCGCCCTCACCGCCGAGAAGAGTGGATGCCGCAGCCGCCGCCCAACCCCATATCTGTCGCCATTGCGCAGCCCAGACCCGCAAGATGCGCAACAGCGCCAGATCCGCAGGCCGCGGCATCCCGAACCCCACCAATTCCTGACCGACCGGTCAATCAAGAGCGTATAGTGGGCGCTGACCCCCGATTCGGGAGCCATCTGACCACACAGGAGGATGAGTTCAATGAAGAGGTGGACACGCTGGCAAGACTGGGTGGCCGTGGCCGCAGGCCTGTACGCCGCCCTCGCGAGCATCTGGACGACGCCCCGCACGGGCGCGTCGATGTCGCTGATGATCATCTTCGGCGTCCTGATGATCGCCGCCGGACTCTGGAGCCTGGCCGCCCCCGGCATGGTGTCGATGGAATGGATCATCGCGCTCTTCGGCGCGCTGCTGTTCGTCTCGCCGTGGATGGGCGTCTACATGCACAGCATGGGCCCGGCCTGGACCTCATGGATCTGCGGCGGCGTCGGCGTCGTGGCAGGGCTGTGGGCACTAGCACCGGCCGAGAAGACGCATCACACCATGCATCCGGCACACGCCTGACGCACACCAGAAGGGGCGACGGGCGACCGTCGCCCCGCCCATCGGCCGAAGGAGTCCGAGATGCAAGAGACGGCCGACCCCGCGCAGGCCAGGACGAGGATCCTGGATGCCGCGGCCGCCCTGTTCGCCGAGCACGGCTTCGACGGCACGTCGACGGCGCGCATCGCCCGCACGGCCGAGGTGCCCAAAGGCCTGCTGTTCTACTACTTCGCCACCAAACCCGACATCCTCACGGCGCTCATCGACGAGCGCCTCGGCGCGCACACGCTCGACCCCGCGCCGCTGACGGTCGCCGGCGACCCGCTGCAGACGCTCGTCAACGTCGCCGACGGCGTGCGCCGCGACCACGAGGGGTCGGACGTGCTGCGCGAGATCATCTGGCACGAATCCCATACCCGACCCGAGGTGCGCAGCGCGCTGACGCGCTATCGGCACGCGCTGCACGACACCATCACCCGGGCTCTGACCGCGAGCCTGCCTGCACCCGTCAACGGCGACGCGGTGCGGGCGGCCGCGTTCGCGTGGGCCGCGACGATCACGGCGCGTCCGCTCGAGGCGTCCGACACGATCGCGCGGCTGCACGCATCCGACACGCTGCGCGCCATCGCGCGGCTGCTCGTCGCAGGCATCCAGGCGCCGGTGCGCGCATGAGCGTGCGCGAGACCCGCCCGGCCGCACCCCGCCGCGCGACGCTCAGCACGCGCGCGGCCGCCCGCGCCCGTCGCGCCGCCGTGCGCACGGCGAGCCCGCACTACCGCTGGATCGCCCTGTCGAACACGACCCTGGGCGTGCTGATGGCGTCGATCAACGCATCCATTCTGCTGATCGCCCTCCCCGACATCTTCCGCGGCATCGGCGTGAACCCGCTCGAGCCCGGCAACACGAGCCTCATGCTGTGGCTGATCATGGGCTACATGGTCGTCACGGCCGTGCTCGTGGTCAGCTTCGGGCGCCTGGGCGACATGTACGGCCGGGTGCGCATGTACAACGCCGGCTTTGCGATCTTCACGATCTTCTCGGTGCTGCTCTCGGTCACCTGGATGCAGGGCACCGCGGGCGCCCTCTGGATGATCGTCATGCGCATCCTGCAGGGCGTGGGCGGTGCGATGCTGTTCGCGAACTCGAACGCGATCATCACCGACGCGTTCCCGGTGCATCAGCGGGGACTCGCCCTCGGCCTCAACCAGGTCGCCGGCATCGCCGGGTCGTTCATCGGCCTCATCATCGGCGGCATCCTCGGGCCGATCGACTGGCGCCTGGTGTTCCTCGTCTCGGTGCCGGTCGGTGTCATCGGCACCGTGTGGGCGTACATCAGCCTGCACGACACCGGCGTGCGCCGCCGCGCCCGCATGGACTGGTGGGGCAACATCACGTTCGCCGTCGGACTCGTCGCGCTCCTCGTCGGCATCACGTACGGCATCCAGCCCTACGGCGCACACACGATGGGCTGGACGAACCCCGCCGTCCTGTCGGCGATGGGCGGCGGCATCCTCGTCCTCATCGTCTTCTGCATCATCGAGACGCGCGTCGCAGAACCCATGTTCCACCTCGCACTGTTCCGCATCCGCGCGTTCACCGCCGGCAACCTGGCGTCACTGCTCAGCTCGCTCGGCCGCGGCGGGCTGATGTTCGTGCTCATCATCTGGCTGCAGGGCATCTGGCTGCCGCAGCACGGCTACGACTTCGCGTCAACACCGCTGTGGGCGGGCATCTACATGCTGCCGCTCACGGTCGGATTCCTCATCGCGGGCCCGGTCTCGGGCTGGCTGTCGGACCGCTTCGGCGCACGGGCTTTCGCGACGGGCGGGATGCTGGTGGCCGCGGCATCCTTCGTCTGGCTCCTTCTGCTGCCCGTGGATTTCACCTATCCCCCATTCGCGGCGGCGCTGCTGCTCAACGGCATCGGCATGGGCGTGTTCGCGTCGCCGAACCGCGCCGGGATCATGAACAGCCTGCCGCCCGGCGAGCGCGGTGTGGGCGCGGGCATGAGCACGGTGTTCCAGAACGCGGCGATGGTGCTGTCGATCGGCATCTTCTTCTCGCTCATGATCACCGGGCTCGCCCACTCGCTGCCCGAGGCGCTGCAGTCGGGGCTCGTCGCGCACGGGGTACCGGCCGCGGCCGCCGCGAAGGTCGCGGCCCTGCCGCCGGTGAGCGTGCTGTTCGCGTCGCTGCTGGGCTACAACCCCGTGCAGACGCTGCTCGGGCCCGCCGTGATCGCGCAGCTGCCGGCATCCAGCGCCGCGTACCTCACGGGGCGCGGCTTCTTCCCCTCGCTGATCTCGGGGCCGTTCGCCGACGGGCTCACGGTGGCGTTCGTGTTCGCCATCGTCGCGTGCGTGGTGGCGGCCGTCGCGTCGGCGCTGCGGGGCGGAAAGTACGCGTACCCCGAACCGATTTCGTCTTCTGCGCCGGGAATGGAATGATTTGTTCCAGGGTTATTCCAAGAAAGTGGCATCATGGATGCCGCAGGAGGACACCGTGGGCAAGAACTACGTCGACATCGAGAACGACCAGGGCGAGACGCTGCGCTACCGCAAGCACGCCAACGGCCGCGGCCTGATCGCGCACGGCGCGAAGGTCCACCCCAGCGCCGTCGTCGAAGCGGGGGCATATGTCGAACCCGGAGTCCACATCGCCGCGGGCGTGCACGTCGGCCGCGGCGCATGGATCGAAGAGGACGCCGTCATCGGACCCGACGTCTTCATCGCCCCGCACGCGCACATCGGCCCGCACGCCTCCGTCGGCGCGAAGGCCAAGATCGGCGTGCGCACGCACATCGGCGACCACGCCGCCGTAGCGCCCGCGTCGCTGATCGGCGACGACGAGGTCATCGGAGACGGCGCGCACGTCGCGACCGACCGCCGGGGCTTCCACCTGGCCGCATAGGTCGTTGCGCGCGGGCAGCGGGCCGAGACGCCGCACCCCTCGCCCGGGGCGAGGAGATCTGCCGGAGCGAGGGCCTTTTCGCGCGATTCGGCCCTCGCGTCGTCCAATCCCCTCGCCCGAGGCGAGGGTGGGGCAGGATGCCGCGGCCGGCGAGTCGGCACCGCGGTTCGTCGTCGCAGGAGACCTTCTCAAAACCGTAGTGAACTTCCGGTTCACACAGCCCCCGAAAGCTGTGTGAACCGGAAGTTCAATACGTCTATGGGATATGCCGAAGGGGCGATTCCCCAGGTCCCTGAGCGAGCGCAGCGAGCCGAACCGCCCCGCAACCCGGCCGTTGAGCGAGGCGGCGCAGCCGCCGAGTCGGAACGCCCCGCCCCTCGCCCGAGGCGAGGAGATCTGCCGAAGCGAGGGCTCTTTCGCGCGATTCGGCCCTCGCCTCGTCCATTCCCCTCGCCCGAGGCGAGGATGAGGCGGGATGCCGCGGCCCGCAGCCTGTGCCACGGCCCGCCCTACGCCCCGCGCCGCACCGCGGTCAACAGCGGACGCACCGCCGCCAGCGCGAGCAGCACGAGCGCGAAGCCGAGCACGAAGGCCCCTGCCACGATGAGCAGAGAGATCGGCGAGACGAAGAGGGCGATCCCGACCAGCGGGAAGCTCAGCACCAGCCCGACGCCGACACCGCCCAGCGCCGCCCACCGCAGCGGCACGAGCACCGTCATGCGGCGCGCGCGACGCAGCTGCGCCTCGGGCATGCCGAGCCGGTCGAGCCCGACGATGAGCTCGCGGTCTTCGAGCACCGACGCGGCCTGCGTGACGCCGACCGAGCACGCCAGCAGCAGGAACCCTGCCACCAGCGTCACCATGACCCCCGTACGGATATCGGTGAACACCGGTCCCGCCTGATCGCCTGCGAGGTCCGCGATCGACACGCCCGCCCCACCGACCACCGCGATGAACGCGATCATCGCGATCGCCGACACCCGGCGCCAAGCCGTCGCGGCGTGGGCCGCCAGCTCGCGCCCCGCGATGAGATGCGCGGCCGACTTCGACTTCTTCGCCATCGCCCGCCCGCGCGCGGCCACCAGTGGTGCACCGACCAGGTTGATCACGAGCATCGCCAGCCCGAACAGCGCCAGCAGCACCGCGATCGCCGCGACCGAGCCGAGCAGCTGACCGAGCGCGTTGACGTTCGTCACGACCAGCAGCATCAGCGCCACGGCGAGAGCGCCCACGACGATCAGCGCCGTGCGGCGCGGCGCCGCGTCGGTGCGCTGCCGCACGCCGAGCGGTGTGAGCCGCACCTTGCGTAGGCCGACCGCGGCGCTCACGGTCGCCAGCAGCGTGAGCGCGGCGACGACGAGCGCGACGATGCCCCATCCCGTCCAGACGGCGGCGGCGCCGATCGGGCCGCCGAAGAACGGCAGCATCCCGACCAGCGGCAGCACCGCGCCGTACAGCCCCACGCCGATGACCGCACCGACCAGCGCGGTCGCGCCGGCCTCCAGCACGGTCATCGCCGACACCTCAGCGCTCGACGCGCCCAGCAGTCGCAGCGTCGCAAGCCGGTCGTTGCGCCGCCGGCTCGACAGGCGGGCGGCCGCGGCGCCGAGCGTCGCGACCGGTACCGCCAACAGGATCAGCGCGAGCAGGCTCAGCTGCCCGTAGAGGAAGCCGAACTCCGAGTCGGTCGTCACGCGCGGATCGGTCAGGAACATCCGCGTGCCGCCCACGACCGTCAGCAGCAGCGCCGTCGTGACCGCGAAAGCGACGACCGGCAGCACGAGCGCCGCGCGCCCCTGGCGCGTGGGCCGCGCGAGCAGGGCGGTCAGCGTGAGCACGCGCCGCACCGGCCCGATCCGGCGGGGCGTGGATGCCACGGCCACGGCGCTCATCGCGACGCCTCGCTGTTCTGCGGCGCGGCGAACGCGGGAGTGGATGCCGCGGGCGCCGGCAACTGCGGCGCGGTCGCCGGCGGCGCCCAGTGCGGCGCGGCTCTGGCGGGCACCGGCGCAGCGATGCCGGCCAGGGCACGCGCAGCGACCCCGACCGGCGCCGGCGCGGCGGCCGCGGCATCCACCCCCTCCGTCAGATGTCCGTCGCGCATGTGCAGCACGCGGTCACAGCGGGCCGCGACGCCGGCGTCGTGCGTGACGACGACGAGACTGCGACCCTGCCCGGTCGTGGCGTGCAGCAGCGCGGTCATGACCTCGTCGGAGGTGTGCGAGTCGAGGGCTCCGGTGGGCTCGTCGGCGAAGACGACCGGAGCGCCGGTGACCTGCGCGCGAGCGATGGCGACGCGCTGCGCCTGTCCGCCGGAGAGCTGGCCGATGCGACGGTCTTCCATGCCGGCGAGGCCCAGCGTGGCCAGCCACGCGGCGGCGCGCCGATCGGCGTCGCGCCGCGGCATCCCGAGCACCAGCAGCGGCAGCGCGGCGTTCTCGAGGGCGGTCAGCTCGGGTAGCAGCAGGTGCTCCTGGAAGACGAAACCGACGTGCTCGCGGCGCACGGCCGACCGCTGCGACTCGGTCATCCCGACCAGCTCCAGGGGCGGCGACGCGGGGTCCGTGACGAGGCGGATGGATCCGGCATCCACCGCCGACACGGCCGCGAGCGCGTGCAGCAGCGTGGTCTTGCCGGAGCCGGAGGCGCCCATGATGGCGACGGACTCGCCGCGGCCGATCGTGACCGTGACGCCGTCGAGCGCCACGAGATCGCCGTAGCGCTGGGTGAGGCCGATGGCGGTCAGGACGGGCAGATCGGTGTTCATGGTTCCAGCCTCGTCGCCGGCGCCCGCGGTGTCGTCCGTCGGCGGGTGTATCCGCATCGGTCGGGAGGATGATGTGCGCGCACGCTAGGTTGAACGGTATGGCGAAAGGGCGATCGGGCGGGCACGCGCCGCGGCGACCGGCACGGCCGGCGGGCAAGAAGCCGGCCGGCAAGAAGCCTGTCGGCAGGAAGCCGGCGGGCACGTCAGCCCCCAAGTCCGCGCCCAAGAAAAAGCCCGCACCGTCCCCGTCGCCGGCACCGCCGCCCGCGGGGCCCTTCCGCCTGGGCGCCGTCGAGGGCGCGACGCCGGGCAAGTGGATCCGCATCTGGGAGGAGCGGATGCCGCGCAATCCGCTCGAGCTCGTGCCGGTGCCGTTCGCGGACCAGCGCGCGGCCCTCTCCCGCGTCGACGCCGCGCTCGTTCGGCTGCCGATCGACAGCGGCGGCCTGCACGTCATCGCGCTCTACGACGAGGTGCCGGTCGTCGTCGTCTCCGTCGACTCAGAGTTGACGGCGGCCGACGAGCTCGACGTGTCGGACCTCGACGGCGAAGTGCTCATCACCCCGGCCGACGACGTGCTGCGCTTCGCAGCGCCCGGCACGGTCGAGCCCGTCTTCGACGCGCCCGAGACGACGGAGGATGCCGTGGCCACCGTCGCCGCGGGCGTCGGGGTGCTCGTCGTGCCGATGTCGCTGGCGCGGCTGCACCATCGCAAAGACGTCACCTACCGCCCGCTGCGAGGCGGGCCCGTCTCGACGGTCGCGCTCGCGTGGGACGCCGACCGCACCACCGAGCTCGTCGACGCGTTCGTGGGCATCGTGCGCGGCCGCACCGCGAACTCGTCGCGGTGAAGCCGGGCTACTCCTTCCCGAGCTCCGCGATCACATCGTGTGCACGCGCGATGCGCTCCGCGACCCCCGCCCCCGCCTTCAGCTCGTCGATCCCGGCGGCGATCCGGCCGGCGGCGAACGGCGCAGCGAACGAGGTGCCGCTCCACACGGCGAATCCGCCGGTGAAATCATCGGGGTCGAGTGACTCACGCTGCTTGCCGTGCGCGTCGCAACGGGTGATGGCCTGCGCGCCTCCGTCGAAGCTCGGGAAGGCCGAGACGATCGACACACCCGGCGCATAGAGATCCACCCAATCCGCCGTGTTGCTGAAGAGCGCGACGGTCTTGCCGCTGGGGTTCTTCGCCCCCACCGACACCAGGGGCGCGGCGCCGTCCTCATCGGGGAACGCGGCGGGGAACATCGGCCGGTCGGTCGCGTCGTTGCCGGCGCTGCAGACGATCGTCGTACCGCACCGCGCGATCTTCATCAGGACCTTCCGCAGGCCATCGCTGTAGAGCACATCGTCCGGAGTCTCGTGATAGTAGCCGAGCGACAGGTTCAGCACGTCGATCCGCCGTCCGGTCTTCGGGTTTCTCCGGTGCATGCGCACCAGCTTGGCCACCTTCTCGAGCGCGGCCATCAGATCCGACTCGGCGACCCGGCCGAGGCTGTCGGCGATGCGCGGTGCGAGGATGTCGGCGTCCGGGCAGAGCTGATGCACGATGCCGGCCAGGAAGGTGCCGTGCCCCGACACCGGATCGATCTCGCCGTCGAGCGGCCCCACGAGGTCCGGATGCAGATCCGGCGAGGTGGCGGGGTCGTCGAGCCCGATCGGCTCTCCGTCGACCTCGACGTGGGTCTGCACGACGTCGCCTTCGAACCACGGGTGCTTCGCGCATCCGGTGTCGATGATCATGACGACGGGGCGCTCCTTCCTCCGCCGCCGGTCGCGGTGCGGCTGGGCACCGATCCAGTTCACGACCTGGCGTCCACCGAAACCCGGCAGCGCGTATGCACCGAGCCCGGCCGACGCCGGATTCGTCGAGCCGAACGGGTTCGTCGACGTGAACGGGTTGGTCGAGGTGAACGGGTTCGTCGACGTGAACGGGTTCGTCGAGGTGAACGGGTTCGTGGAGGTGAACGGATTCATCCCGATCGGGGAGACCGTGAGCAGATGGTCGAGTCCGACGCCGGTGAGGTCGACGTTCTCGCGACGCGCGGATCGCAGGATCGCCCACGCGTCCGGCGATGAGCCGGCGGCCGCACCCTCGCCCGTGATGTGCAGGAGGCTGGCCGTGGCCACCTCCTCGGCGCGGGCCCCCTCCTCGGGTTCGATGGTGACGATCCGAGACGGCGAGAAACGCCACCCCGCCGTGCGGAACGTCTCGTTGAGCGCATTCGCCACTTCGACGGCATCCCGCTCTCCATCGATCAGGATGCGATCGGGGATGTACACGGTCGGGTAGATGTCGCCCGGATCGAAGCGGGCGTCCGGCTGCAGGACCACGCCGAGCGGCTTGATCATGTCCTCGCGCTCACGCCACCCGGCGCCGCTCTTCCCGACCCGTCCGTCGCTGCCGTCCTGCACCGCCATGATGGCCTCCTCGCCCGTGCGCTCCCGCGCTGTGATCTCGAACTTTATCGCCCTCCGAGCACACGGGAAGGATGTCGGATCCTCCGGCATCCTTCCCGTTGGGCTCGGCGATGGCGTCCCCAGTCCGCGCATCTCCGCCGCAGCGCACCGCCGTCGGGGTCGACTCCCCAGTCTGATGACCCTCGGCGCTGCGAACGTCCCACACTGTTAGAGCGGCCTCATCTGGTGCTGATACGTCCGAGTTCAGAATCCGGTGCCGTGCGTCTGGAACGGGGTGACCAGACCGGTGCGGGTGGATGCCGCGGCCAGCGCCTCGGCCGGCGCCCGTCCTGCAGCGAGTTCGCCGTGCAGCGTGCCGAGCAGCTCGCAGGCGTCGTCGTCGGCGACGACGACGGGCGTGGCGATCACGCAGCGGGCACCCGCCGACAGCCAGATGCGGGCCATGCCGACCGCTTCCTCTCCCCAGCGGACCGATGACCGTCCGCCTTCACAGGCGGAGAGCACGATGACGTCGGGAACGTGGTCGATGCGATCGATGTCGTAGCCGAACAGCGTGCCGTCGGACAGTTCGAGTCCGGAGAACAGCGCGTTGTCGACCGCGTGCCTGCCGTGTGCCGCGACATGCAGCACATCGACGCGCGCGGCGAGGGAGGTGACGGCGTCGACGGACGCGGCATCCCCCTGCAGCACCGTCGACGATGCCCAGGCGTCTGCGGCCGCCCGCACCTCCTCGTCACCGCGGGCGACACGGGGGCCGACGCCGAAGCCCGCCGCAGCGGCCGCATACGGCTCGCTGCGCCGCTCGGCCCACTGCGTCGCAGACCGTGCCAGGGTGAATGCGCGTCCCCTCACACCGGGGAGCATCGCCCACGGGATCCCCGCGAGGATGCCCGGCGCGGTGATGACGATCCGTCGGTCACCGGCGACACGCAGCGGAGGATCGAGCAGCACCTCCGACAGCGCGGTGAGCCGTGCGTCGAGTGACCGTCGCACGACCTCGGCGAGCGGGCCGGTGCGCACGGTGGCGACCATGTCGAGGTCCGCGCGCAGTCCCGGGAGCAGTGCGCGCCCTCCCGGCGCCCGGGGAAGAGGCACGACCCTCTGCTCCTGGTCCGTCACCACGAGCGCCGTCAGCGCGTCACCGGTGTACACGAAGCTGATCAGCGCCGTGTTCCGGTCGAGGGCGCCGACGAAGCCCTCGAGGGTCTGACGCTCCCACGCGACCCCTGCCGCCGTCTGCGTCCATTGCCGCGAGCGGGCCCGTTCGCGCAGCCGTGCGACGCGCGGCGTGTCCACGCCGTCCGGGTCATCGGCGCGCAGCATCCGGAGCTCCGCAAGGTCGGCGGCCAGCTCCGGATCGTGCGGAGGGCGCAACGGCACGACCTGCTGGCTGAGCTGCCGTGCACGCTCCGACCACTCGAAGACGATGTCGGCGCGCCCCGTGTGCACGGCGCTCGCGAGCCCGGCGAAGACCAGATCGCTCCCGTGCATCGCGATCGAGGTCTGCAGATCGAGGCTTCCGAACGAGCGACGCCATCCGGTCAGCACGTCGAGCCCCTCGGCGGCGGCCCGGCGGGCCTCGGCGTACCGGCGGCGTGCCGATGCACGGGCCACGCGCGCCTCATATGCCAGCAGCTGCACACGGATGGGAGCGCGCCGCGGCACGCGGATCGTCCCGACGCCGTCGGCTCGGCGATGGCGTGCCTGCCACACCGCCAAAGTCAGCCGCAGTGCCGCCGCTTCTGCGGGGAAGCCCACCTGGTCGAGGAGGGATGCCGTCGACTCGACGTCTTCGGCCGCCGGCACCCGCCGCGGGTCGGAGAGCCGTCCGCCGCCGCGTTGCACGCTGCCGCCGCTGAGACCGGCGCGCATCCGCACGGCGGTCGCCCGCGTCGCCCACGCCGTGTTGCCGAGCGCGGTGAAGCGGCGCTCGGCCGCCGCGGCGGTGCGCGCCGCCGCGCGCGGGTCGTGCAGCAGCTGCGACGACGCGAGCTGGAACTCCGCCTCACCGCGGGACTGCGGCATGCGCTGCGCGCCGAACACCGCGGCCGCCGCGGTCAGCGCCCGCTCGGCCTCGCGCGTCAGACCGGCGTCGCGCATCACCTCCGCCTGGTCCATGTCGCACACGGCACCGGCGACCGCCGAGGTCACCGCGCGGGGTCGCGCCTCCTGCATGCCGCGCAGCGCCGCCACGAGATCGCCTTGCAGCAGCGCGACGTAGGCCCGGTTGTGCTGGGCCTGTCCCTCGTCGACGGTGAGCCCCATGTCGGCGAAGATCTCGGCCGCCCGTTCGAGGTCGGCCGCGGCTCCGGCGGCGTCCCGCCGCTGCAGGCGGGTGACGCTCCGGTTCATGCGCGTTCGCGCCTCGGCGACCGGGTCGTCGGAGAGGCGGGCGATCGCCGCGGACAGGTCGCGCTCCGCATCGTGCAGCCGTCCGGCGCCCAGCGCGAGGAGCCCCAGCTGTCCCAGCAGCACGGCGCGCGTCGACTCGGCCAGTCCGCTCGTCGACAGCGCCTGGCGGCACAGCGCCTCCGCCTCGGCAGGCTGCCCCGTGCGCTGCAGGACGACCGCCTGCGTGCCCTTGATCCGCGCCTGCAGGTCGATGTCATCGGTGCGGGCCGCCGCCCGCTGCAGGGTGCGCCCGGCCAGCGCGAAGCGTCCGTCGTTGCACTGCTCGACGGCGCGACGGTGCAGCACTGCTGCGGTCGGAGTCACGCTCCCATCTTGGCGCAGCCTCTGACCGGCCGGAACTCAGATCTCGAACTGCGGGGTCTGGAACCAGCTCGCCTCTTCGTCGCGCGTGATCGCCAGCCGCACGCGGGTGAGCCCCGTGCGCACCCCGTCGAACGCGAACCGGCCGTGCTCGCCGACCTTGCTCTTCTGCTCGCGCTCGCCCTGCACCAGCCGCACCTCGTGGGCCGCGGCATCCACCCATCCGTCGATGCGGTGCTCACCGCCCTCCAGCGCGGTCACGTGCAGCAGCACGCTGGTCTTGCCGTCGCTGAACTGCAGCGTCGAGGTGTCGCTCTCGCCGCGCACCTCGGCGTACTCGCCCTCGACGAGGGTCAGCAGCGCGTACTCGCGGCTGAGGTCTTCGACCGCGACCGCCGCGACCATGCGGTCGATGAGCCCGGCGGGCAGCGGGTCGCGCTCTTGCCACGCGGCGCGCAGCTGCGCGAACAGCGCGGCGTCGGCGGCGAAGTCGTCAGTCTCCATATGCCGTCACCCCCTCGTCTCCGAGCAGCGCGCGGAGCTTGGCGAGGCAGCGCTGCCGGGTCGGGCCGATCGATCCGATGGGCATCGCCATGTCCTTCGCGATGCGCGCGTAGTCGGGCCGGTCGTCGAACGCGATGACCCGCAGCAGGCGCCGGCAGCGCTCGGCGAGCTGTTCGACCGCGGTCCACAGCCGCTGCGACGCGTCGCTGCGGGTGGCGGACGCCTCGGCCGACTCGGCCGACGGCAGTTGCGGTTCGAGCTCCTCGGTCTCGGTGACATCGGCGCGGCGCTGCGCTTTGCCGGCACGCCATGCCTCGCGGCGCGCACAGGTCGTGAGCCACCCCGACACCGCGCGCGGATCGGCGATCGTCTCGTGCCGGCGCACCAGCGTCAGCCACGTGGTCTGCACGACGTCTTCGGCGAGCGCGGCATCCACCCCGTACGCCCGCACGACGTGCCAGAGCGTCGGCGTCATCAGCCGCACGAGCTCGTCCATCGCGCGCGTATCGCCCTCGCGCCACTGCGCGAAGAGGGTGCCGGCGCGCTCCCAGCGCGGCGGCTCGCCGCCGGCCGGCGGATCGCCGGTCGCCGGTTCGTCAAGAGATGTCACATCGACAATTGTGGCCACATCCGGCAGAGGAAGGAAGGCGGGCCGCTGATACATGGCGTCCGCGGGGGTTTTCCGACGGGATGCAGGATGCCGCGGTGCGGCGCGTCAGGCGGCATCCCCTCCCGTGTGCTCGCCGGGGAGTCACACGGGCGGACGTCAGCGCGACGCGTCCGTCGCCTGCGCCACCGAGGCGGCGGCCGAGTGGTCGACGTCGGCGGTCTCGTCGCTGTGCGCGCCGAGCACGGCGAGCGCCCGCGCCTGCAGCGTGACGGTGCCGCCCGGCTCGACCGGATGTGCGCCGTTGCCGTGCGCGCCGGTCTCGACGAGCAGGTCCCAGCTCGGACTCGCCTTCACCTTCGGGATCGAGAAGTCGATCGCCTCGTCGCCCGCATTGAACAGCACGATGAAGTGCCGATCGTGGATGGCGCGGCCCCGGGCATCCCGCTCTCTGATCCCGTCCCCGTTGAGGAAGACGCCGATCGCGCGCCCGAAGCCCGACTCCCAGTCCTCGGGCTGCATCTGCGTGCCGTCGGGGCGCAGCCAGGCGATGTCGGGCACCGGGCCGCCCTCGTCACGACGGATCGGCCGGCCGTCGAAGAAGCGCCCGCGACGGAAGGTCCGGTGCTCGCGCCGCAGCCGCGCGAGCCTCGACGTGAACTCGATGAGGGGCCGGTCCGCGGCGTCCCAGTCCACCCAGGTCAGCTCGTTGTCCTGGTTGTAGGCGTTGTTGTTGCCGTGCTGCGTGCGGCCCAGCTCGTCGCCGTGCGAGAGCATCGGCACGCCCTGGCTGAGCAGCAGCGTCGCGATGAAGTTGCGCTGCTGGCGCGCGCGCATCGCCAGCACCTCGGCGTCGTCGGTCGGGCCCTCGACGCCGCAGTTCCACGAGCGGTTGTCGTTCGTGCCGTCGCGATTGTCTTCGCCGTTGGCCTCGTTGTGCTTCTCGTTGTACGAGACCAGGTCGCTCAAGGTGAACCCGTCATGGGCCGTGACGAAGTTGATGGATGCCACGGGCCGGCGCCCCGAGTGGGCGTACAGGTCGCTCGACCCGGTCAGCCGCGACGCGAACTCGCCGAGGGCCTGCGGCTCGCCGCGCCAGAAGTCGCGGACGGTGTCGCGAAACTGCCCGTTCCACTCGGTCCACAGCGGCGGGAAGTTGCCGACCTGGTATCCGCCGGGCCCGACGTCCCACGGCTCGGCGATGAGCTTGACCTGCGAGATCACCGGGTCCTGCTGCACGATGTCGAAGAACGCCGACAGCCGGTCGACCTCGTAGAACTCGCGCGCGAGCGTGGAGGCCAGGTCGAAGCGGAAGCCGTCGACGTGCATCTCGAGCACCCAGTAGCGCAGCGAGTCCATGATCAGCTGCAGCGTGTGCGGGTGGCTGACGTTCAGGCTGTTGCCGGTGCCGGTGTAGTCGGTGTACTTCGACGGGTCCTTCTCGTCGAGCTTGTAATAGGCGCGGTTGTCGATGCCGCGCATGCTGAGGGTGGGCCCGTTCTCGTTGCCCTCGGCGGTGTGGTTGTAGACCACGTCGAGGATCACCTCGATGCCCGCCGCGTGCAGCGCGCGCACCATGGCCTTGAACTCCTGCACCTGCTGCCCGCGCTGACCGGTCGACGAGTAGCCGTTGTGCGGCGCGAGGAACGCGATGGTGTTGTAGCCCCAGTAGTTCGAGCGGTCGTCGGCGGCACTGGGCGCGGTGAACTGGTGCACGGGCATCAGCTCGATCGCGGTGACGCCGATCTTCTGCAGGTGCGCGATGATCGCCGGGTGCGCGATGCCGCTGTAGGTGCCGCGGATCTCGTCGGGGACGTCGGGATGCCGCTCGGTCAGGCCCTTCACGTGGGCCTCGTAGATGAGGGTGTCGGCGTAGGGGGTGCGCGGGGAGCGGTCGCCCTGCCAGTCGAAGTACGGGTTGATGACCACACAGGTCATGGTGAGGGCGGCCGAGTCGCGCCCGTCGGGCGCGGTCGGATCGTCGGGGTCGCCGCCGTTCAACGCCGGGTCGTCGATGATCTGCCCCTCGACGGCCTTCGCGTACGGGTCGATCAGCAGCTTGGCCGGATTGAACCGCGCGCCCTTCGCCGGGTCGTACTCGCCGTGCACGCGGTAGCCGTAGCGCTGGCCGGGCCCGACCTGTGGCAGATAGGTGTGCCAGACGTAGCCGTCGACGTCGATGAGCTCGACGCGCACCTCGGCACCGGCGTCGTCGAACAGACACAGCTCGACGCGCTGCGCCCCCTCGCTGAAGAGGGCGAAGTTCGTGCCGTTGCCGTCGTACGTCGCTCCCAGCGGGTAGGCCGTTCCGGGCCAGGTGTCCACAGGCTCCCCCTCCTTGACCCGGTCAACGTTACCGCGGGCCGCCTATCGATCCCCTCCGCGGCCAGGTGGCGCGAGGCGGGTCAGGTGGCGCCGGGGGCGGGATGCCGCAGCAGCTCGACCCGCTCGTCGAGATAGGCGGCCAGGTCGCTCTCGCCGCCGGCGCGACTCCAGCGCACCCGCGGCATCCCCTCCACGACGCGCACCGGTCCCGACGCCTCGCCCCGCGCGATCGCCGCGAGGTCGATCGGCGCCCAGCCGATGTGCACGACCTCGCCGGGGGCGTATCCGCCGCGGAACGCAGCGCCGGCCAGCGCGTCGCGCTCGCGCTGCGACTCGGCAGTGAAGCCGCGCCGCACCTCCTCGCGGGCGCGCACGATCTCGCCCGTCGCGTACAGCGCATCGTCGGCCAGCAGCAGCACGCCCAGGTGCCAGGCGCCCACGCGCGGCACGATGCGGGGAGCCCGGGCCACCCCGAGCACCCGGCGCGGCTGCACGATCTCGCCCAGGCGCTCCTGCGGGGTGCCCGTGAGCCGCTGCCGAGCGTCATCCAGCAGCGCGGCGAGGTCCATCACGCCAGGGTATCCGCGCCGCAGGGTTCAGAACTCCGCAACTCTGCGCCCTTGCGGCGCATATCGGTGCCCTGCGGCTCCACGCGCACACGGTCTTGATGAGTTCTGAACAGCGCGCGCGAACAACACGGCCCGCGCCGGCTCCTCAGACGGTGATGACGCGGTCGCTGCCGGCCTGCGGAGCCTCGAGCTGCTTCTGGCCGCCGTGCAGCTCCTGGTGCAGGCGCTCCATGCGGGCGTCGAGGAGGGCGGCCGAGTCCGCGGCGTCCTTCAGCTCCACCAGCAGCTCGGGCGGCACCTGCGATGCGTACTTGTAGTAGATCTTGTGCTCGAGGCTGGCCCAGAAGTCCATCGCGATCGTGCGGAACTGCACCTCGACCGGCACGCTCAGCGTCCCCGTCGACAGGAAGACCGGCACCTCGATGATCGCGTGCAGGCTCTTGTATCCGTTGGGCTTGGGGTGGGCGATGTAGTCCTTGACCCGCCGCACCGAGATGTCGGCCTGCGCGGTCAGCAGGTCGAAGAGCCGGTAGGCGTCGGCGGTGAAGCTCGTGGTGATGCGGATGCCGGCGATGTCGGTGATGCGCGACCGGATGCTCTCGAAGTCGGGCTCGATGCCCTTGCGGGCGAGCTTCTCGACCAGGCTGTCGGGCGACTTCACGCGACTCGACACGTGCTCGATCGGGTTGTAGTCGTGCATGTACTGGAACTCGTCGCGCAGGATGTCGATCTTCGTCGAGACCTCCTGCAGCCCGAAACGGTACGGCAGCAGGAACCTCTGCAACTCATCGCGCACCGACCGCAGCTGCGAGGGCGAGACTTCCACGGGCTCATCGAGATCAGACGGGGTCTGCATAGCACTCACCGTACGGCGGGTGTCTGACAGTCAGGTCAGCATCGGGTGAGGGGATGCCACGGGCAGGCGCGCTGCGGAGCGCCCGGCACCACCCGGCCCGCGGCGATTCCGCGCGCCGCGGCCCCAAGCTGGGAATCATGCATGAATGCAATCTTGCATTTGTGCAATGAGTGGTGGCGGCGTGACAATCGTCCGGTGCCAGAAACTCCCGGACTGCGCGAGCGCAAGCGCGCCGACACGCGTCGCCGCATCGAGAAGGCGGCCGTCGACATCGTCGACGACCGCGGCCTCGACGCGCTCACGATCGACGCGATCAGTGAGCGCGCCGACGTCTCGCCGCGCACCTTCTTCAACTACTTCGACAGCAAAGAAGACGCCGTGCTCGGCCTGCGTCCCGAAGACGACACCCGCCGCACGGTGGCCGAGGTCGTCGACGAGGTGCCCGACGGCCCCCTGCCCGAGCAGGTCCTCGACCTGCTCGTGCGCGTGAGCGACGGGCCGGGGCTCGACCCCGACGTCCGCGATCGGCGGCACCGCGTCATCCACTCGTATCCGGCACTCCTGCAGCGGCACTTCCTGCACCTGGGACGCATGCTCGCACCCCTGACCGACGGCGTGGCGCAGCTGGTCGCGCGCGCCGACGGGACGGGGGTGGATGCCGCGGCAGCCCGCACCGGAACCCCCGGCGCCTCCGACACCCCCCGCTCGACGGGGCCGGCGGCCGCGTCGACCGACGAATTCGGCCTGCCCGCCTCGAACGGGCCGGCGGAGATCCTCCTCATGATGTGCGGAGCGGCTCTGCGCTCCACCATGCTCGATCTCACCCGAGAGCGGGCGGACCTGACCACCGACGAATCAGCCGCCGAACTGCGCATCCGCGCCGCGGCGATGCTGCGCGACACGATCGAAAGACTGCGATGAGCACGACAGAACCCGAAGCGGCCACCGAGCCGCATCACACCCGCAACATCCTCTTGGTGTTCGCGGGCCTCATGGTCACGATGCTGCTGGCATCGCTCGACCAGACCATCTTCTCCACCGCCCTGCCCACCATCGTCGGCGACCTGCACGGGGTCAATGAGATGAGCTGGGTCATCACGATCTACATCCTCGCCTCGACGATCATGCTGCCGGTCTACGGCAAGCTCGGCGACCTCATCGGCCGCAAGGGCATCTTCATCGGCGCGATCGCGGTGTTCATCATCGGGTCGATCATCGGCGGCTGGGCACAGGACATGACCTGGCTCATCATCGGCCGCGGCGTGCAGGGCATCGGCGGCGGCGGCCTCATGATCCTGTCGCAGGCGATCATCGCCGACGTCGTCCCCGCCCGCGAGCGCGGCAAGTACATGGGCATCATGGGCGGCGTGTTCGCGATCTCGTCGGTCGCGGGCCCGCTGCTGGGCGGATGGTTCACCGACGTCATCGGATGGCGCTGGGGACTGTGGATGAACATCCCGCTCGGCATCCTCGCCATCCTGGCCGCGGCCTTCTTCCTGCACCTGCCGGCGCATTCGAAGCGGAAGATGCGGCTCGATGTGTTCGGGATCGCGCTTCTGGCCCTGGCATCCACCGGCATCGTCCTGATCAGCACGTGGGGCGGTCACGATGCACCCAACGGCTATGCGTGGGACTCGCCGCAGATCATCTGGCTCATCATCGGCACCGCCGTCACCGCCATCGCCTTCGTGTTCGTCGAGCTGAAGGTGAAGGAGCCGGTCATGCCCATGCACCTGTTCCGCAAGCTGAACTTCAACCTGATGACGGCCGCCGGCCTGGCGATCGGCGTGGCGATGTTCGGCACGCTCGCGTACATCCCGACGTACCTGCAGATGGTCACCGGCGCCAATGCGACGCAGTCGGGTCTGCTGATGATCCCGATGATGGGCACCGTGCTGATCGCCTCGATCGTCTCGGGCGCGCTCGTGACCCGCACCGGCCGGTACAAGTGGGCGCCGATCGCCGGCACCCTGGTGACCGCGGGCGGCATGGTGCTGCTGTCGACCATGACCAGCGACCTGCCGGTCTGGCAGATGTGCGCGTACCTCGCGGTCATGGGTCTCGGACTCGGCCTGTGCATGCAGATCTTCGTCCTGGTCGTGCAGAACACGTTCCCGAACTCCGAGGTGGGCGTCGCGACGTCGACGAACAACTACTTCCGCCAGATCGGCGCATCGCTGGGCTCGGCGATCGTCGGCAGCCTGTTCACGACGCGTCTGATCGATCTGCTCGCCGACCGGATGCCCGCCGGCGCCGGCGGCCAGACCGGCGGGACGAACAGCCTCACGCCCGAGCTCGTGCACAAGCTGCCCGATGCGATTCGCGACATCGTGGTGGGTGCGTACAACGACGCGCTGACGCCGATCTTCCTGTACATCCTGCCGCTCGTGCTCATCGCCACGGTGCTCGTGTGCTTCGTCAAGGAAGAGCCGCTGAAGAAGACCATCGAGCGCGGCGACGTCACCGCCGAGAGCCTTGAGATCGACGGCTCGAACGCGGTGGCGGCCACGACCGGCGCGATCACGGTCCTCGAGAAGGAGTGACGGGGCGGGATGCCGCGGGCCTGGGCCTGCGGCATCCCGAACCCTCATGCGACCTCGCGAGATCCTGTGCGACCTCGCGAGGTCGCGTGTGTTTCCGCGAGGTCGCGCGTGTTTCCACGAGGTCGCGCGTGTTTCCGCGAGGTCGCGTGTCTTCTCGCGAGATCTCATGCGACCTCGCGAGATCCCGTGCGACCTCGCGACGTCGCGCGCGGTCAGGGGCGCGCGGAGACCACGCCGAGCAGGCGCAGGTACTCCCACACGTCGTCGACGATGAGGTTCGTGTCGGCGTTGTAGATCGACTGGATCTGCAGGCCGTCGGCGATCGCGATCAGGTGCTCGGCGGCCACCCGCGGCTCGACCCGCACGGCGTCGGCGGGCAGGTACGAGAACTCCTCCTCGAACCCCTGGGCGAGCAGCTCGACCAGCGTCCGGTAACGGCCGACGAAGTGCTCGTGCGCGGGGTGAGCCGGATCCGACGCCTCGGTCGAGATCTTCAGGAACAGCGGCACCGCGCCCTGCTCGCGGGCGTTGACCTCCAGGCGGTGGATCATCCAGCGGAGGGCCGGCGCGTGCAGCCCGCCGTACTCGGCATCGGCCTCATGGTCCGTGGCCAGGAACGCCGCCGCGGCCTCGCGCTCGATCTCGTCGCGGTGCACCATGAGCTCGGCGAGCAGCTCGTCCTTCGACGAGAAGTAGTGCAGCACCGTCACGTGCGTGATGCCGACCTCGGCGGCGATGTCGCGCAGGGAGACGGCCTGGTAGCCGCGCTCGCCGAACAGCCGGAACGCCGCGTCGAAGATGCGCTGCCGCGTCCGCTGTCCCTTGGTCAGCTTGCCCGATGCCGCGGTCGTCACGCGTCGATCGTATCCCGCGACCGCCGAGGCGCTCGGCGTCACGGCAGCTCGCGCGACCGCGCGACGGCGCCGAGCCACTCGAGCGACGGCTTGGGCGTGCGCACGAAGGTGTCGCGGTCGACGGCGACGAGGCCGAACGTGGGCTCCCATTGCCCCCACTCGTAGTTGTCGAGCAGGCTCCAGTGCAGGTAGCTGCGCACGTCGATGCCGTCGTCCATGCACGCGCGCAGACTGCGCAGTGCACCCGTCGTGTAGGCGATGCGCTGCGCGTCGTCGCGCGTCGAGATGCCGTTCTCGGTCACCAGGATCGGCACGCCCGGAACGATCGCCGCTGTGTGCCGTACCGCCTCGCCGAGCGCCTCGGGGCGGTACTCCCAGCCGTTCGAGGTACGGGGCACCTCGGGCGCCGGCTCGACGATCCCGTCCGGCCCGTAGACCACCCGGCTGTACGACTGCACCGCGATGAAGTCGTCGCCGATCGCCGCGCGCAGGAAGACGTCTTCGATGGCCTCGGAGCACGCGGCGGCCGCCTCCTCTCCCCCGGGCACCGACTGCACGTTCTGGTTGGCCACCGACCAGCCGACCGCGAGGTCGGGATGCTGCGCGCGCAGCTGCTCGTGCGCCGCATCGTGGACGCGGATCAGCGCGTCGGTCACCGCGGGGTCGGGGAGCGGCATCCCGCCCCCCAGCCCCTTCGTGAGGTCGACCTCGCCCGAGATGACCCGGTGCATGACCGCGATCATGTTCGGCTCGTTGATCGAGACCGCCGTGCGCACGCCCTCGTCGAGCACGGGGGCGACCTTCTCGAGGTAGCGGCCGAAGAGGTCGGTCGCGTCGTCGCGCAGCCACCCGCCGCCGACCTGGAACCACAGCGGGTTGGTGAAGTGATGCAGGGTCACGATCGGCTCGATGCCGCGCTCGTGCGCGCCGGCGACCATGCGCCGGTAGTGGTCGATCGCCGCGGGCGAGAACGCGCCCGGCTCGGGCTCGATGCGCGCCCACTCGACACTGAACCGGTAGGCGTTCAGCCCGGCGGCCGCGACGAGGTCCATGTCCTCCTCCCAGCGGTGCAGGCTGTCGCAGGCGCGCCCGCTGGGCTGCAGCCGCTCGGGCCGGGTCTGCTCGAACATCCACCAGTCGCTGGTCGTGTTGTCGCCCTCGATCTGGTGGGCGGCGGTGGATGCCCCCACCAGGAAGGAATCGGGAAGTCGCATGGTCTCGCTTTCGGTCATGGTCGGAAGATCTCGCGGGAGCGGTGGAAGGCGCCGAAGCCCAGGCGCTCCCAGACGGCGGTGGTGGATGCCGCGGCCGCCCGCACCCCGTCGCGGTCGGCGTCGCCCCACGCCTTCTGCGCGACGAACGCGAGGCGCGGCAGCAGCAGGGTGGCGGCGTCGTCCAGATCGCGCACGGTCTCGCACCACAGCGCGGCCTCGACGCCGGCGACGGTGAGGCCGTTCGCGGCGATGTCAGGCTGGGTCTCGGGCTGCCAGTCGAGGACCGACAGGCTCGGCGTCGGCTCGTATCCGGGATTGCCCAGCCGCTCCGCCGCCGCGCGCTGCGCGGCATCGATGCTCGGCTCGCTCGGCCGCCGGTCGAGGTAGAGCGGATCGCTCGACGAGACGATCACCCCGACGCCGGCCGCGCCCAGTCGCGCGGGGTCATGCGCCGACTCCGCCAGCAGCGGGCCGGCCTGCGCGACGAGCGCGCGGAACTCCGCCGGCACGGTGTCGGCGAGCTTCTCGGGGTCGAGCCGGTCGCGCTCGGCGATCCACAGCTGGCCGAGATCGCCGGGGCCGAGAGCGCCCGCGCGGCCCGCCTCCTGCCACCCGATGGGCGTGCGCCCCCGCGCGCGGATGATGCGGGATGCCGCGGCCACCGTGCGCGCGAAGCCCTCGGCGCTCGCGCCGAACGCCTCATCGCCGCCCAGGTGCAGGTGCGGCGAGGCGAAGTGCGCCGCCAGCTCGCCGAACGCGGCCGCCAGCAGCGCTTCGACACCGGGATCGTCGGTGTCGATCGCGGCGAGGAAGGGGTGCACGCCCTCGCGCACCGGCACCACGCGCGCCATGCGGGCGGGCACATGCCCGGGCACGTCGACCTCGGGCACGATCGTCACGAAGCGTGCGCGTGCATAGGCCTCGAGCGCGTCGAGGTCGGCCGCCGTGTACGCGTCGTCGTCGGCGAGCGCCTCGTACCCGGGCACCGCGAAGGTCCAGCCCTGGGTGTCGGTCAGGTGCAGGTGCAGCACGTTCATGCCGTGCACGGCGAGCAGGTCGATCACCCGGCACACCTCGTCGACGGGGAACCGCCGCCGCACCACGTCGAGCGACAGCCCCCGCCACGCATATCGCGGATGATCGTCGACCTCGAGCCCCGGCAGCGCCTCGCCGCACGCGGCCAGCAGCGTGACGAGACCGCGGAAGTGCCCCTCGGCGCTGCCCGCGGCAATCTCGAGCCGGTCGCTGGTGGGACGGATGCGGTACGCCTCGCTGCGCCCGCGCCGCTCGCCGGCGCGGGGATCCGCACCGAGCGCGGCGGGCGCCGGCACCGGCGCATCGACCAGCACCACGTCGGGCGCGCATCCGCCGGCCGTGACGGTCACCTCGAACGCCCTCGCGGCGAGCGCGGTGACCGCGTCGACGATCTCGGGGCGGGCCGCGGCATCCACCCGCAGCACCCGGCCGGGCAGGCGCCGCAGCGTGCCGTGCGCGACGGCCCGCACGGGCAGGGGCAGGCCGGTCATGCGACGGCCTGCTCTCGGAACTCGCGGTCGAACGCCTCGCGCCGCTCGCGCTGCCGCGCCGGGTCGACGACGGGCGCGGCCAGCAGCAGCTTGCGCGTGTACGGGTCGCGGGGATGCTCGGTGACCTCGGCGGTCTCGCCGTGCTCGACGATCTCGCCGTGGTGGATGACCGCGACCCGGTGGCTCAGGTGCCGCACGACGGTCAGGTCGTGCGAGATGAACAGGTACGCGACACCGGTGGACTCCTGGATCTCGGTGAGCAGCTCGAGCACCGCGCCCTGCGTGGTCAGGTCGAGCGCCGACACCGGCTCGTCGCACACGATGAGCTTCGGCTGCAGCGCCAGCGCCCGCGCGATCGCGATGCGCTGGCGCTGCCCGCCCGAGAACTCGCGGGGCAGGCGGCCGGCCGCGGCTCGCGGCAGGCGTACCCGGTCGAGCAGCTCGGCGATGCGGCGGCGCGCGGCATCTCTCCCCACTCCCTGCGCGATCAGGGGTTCTGCCAGCGTCTCGCCGACCGGCAGCGCGGGGTTCAGCGAGGTGTACGGGTCCTGGAAGACGACCTGCAGCTCGCGCGAGAGCGCGCGGCGCCGACGCCGGGTCGCGTGCTCGATGCGCCGGCCGTCGAACGAGATGGTGCCGGATGCCACGGGCACCAGGCCCAGCACGGCGCGACCGATCGTCGTCTTGCCCGACCCCGATTCACCCACCAGTCCGAGTGTCTCACCGGGACGGATGTCGAGGGAGACGCCCTTCAGCACCTCGACCCGGGGAGCGCGCAGCCCGCGCCCGGGGAACGACACGTGCAGATCGCGCACGTCCAGCAGCGGGGTCATGAGGCCTCCTCGATGAGGGCCGGGTCGCGCCACGGGGCACGGGTCACCGACTCGTCGGGCACCGATGCGACCAGGCGCCGGGTGTAGGGATGCCGCGGCGCGGTGAGCACCTGGGTCGTCTCGCCGGTCTCGACGATGCGCCCCTCGCTCATCACGCAGACGCGGTCGCAGAGGTCGGCGATCACGCCGAGGTTGTGCGTGACGATGAGCACGCCCACGCCGCGCTCGTCGCGCAGCCGGCGCAGGATGCCGAGCACCTCGGCCTGCACCGTGACGTCGAGCGCCGTGGTGGGCTCGTCGGCGATGATCAGCGCCGGGTCGGTCGACAGCGCGCCGGCGATGAGCACGCGCTGCGCCATGCCGCCCGAGATCTCGTGCGGGTACGAGCGGAACACCCGCTCGGGGTCGGCGATCTCGACGGCGCGCAGCAGGTCGAGCACCGTGCGCCGGGCGTCGGCGCGGCTCATCCCGCCGCCGACGCGCAGCGGCTCGGTCAGCTGCGAGCCGATCGTGAACGAGGGGTCGAGGTTGCTCATCGGCTCCTGCGGCACATAGCCGAGCGCACGACGGGCGCGGCGGGCGTCGTCGGCTGCGGCATCCACCACCTCCCGATCCGCGACCAGGATCGACCCCGACCCCACGTAGCCGTCTGTGGGGATGATGCCCAGGGCCGAGAACGCGGTCTGGCTCTTGCCCGATCCCGACTCGCCGACCAGGCCCACGATCTGGCCGCGGGCCACGTCGAGGTCGACGCCGTGCACGACCTCGATGTCGTCGCCCTCGCCCTGCCGGTAGGCGACCCGCAGCCCGCGGATCGACAGCAGATCGCCGCGGCCTTCGGCGGGCAGCTCGGCGCGCTCGGCGGCGCGCTGCGCCGCCATGGCACGACGGCGCGCGCGCCCGGGGGAGCGTGGCTCGCGGCCGCGGTCGTCGAGCGCGTCGCGGATGCCGGCGGCCAGCAGCACGAGCGCGGCGCTGGTGAGGCCCAGCGCCAGGCCGGGCCAGAGCAGCAGCAGCGGCGCGCGGTAGAAGTTCGTGAACGCCTCGTTGAGCATGGCGCCCCAGGTGGGGATGTTGCCGCTGCCGATGCCGATGAACTCCAGGCCCGCCTGCAGACCGATGGCGATGCCGCCCACGAGAGCGACCTGGATGATGACGGGCGCCCGCACCACGGTGAGCACGTGCCGGGCGATGATGCGCGCGTCCGACAGGCCCGAGACCCGGGCCGCGTCGACATACAGCTCGCCGCGCACGCCCGCGACGGCCCCGCGCACGAGGCGGAAGAACGACGGAGAGACGAGGAATCCGAGCACGATCATCAGCACCCAGACGGTGGGACCGAGCACGGCCCGCGACGCGAGCAGGATGATCATGGCCGGCAGCGACATGACGAGGTTGGTCATCCAGTTCGACACCGCGTCGAACCAGCGCCCGTAGTACCCGGCGACAAGGCCGGTGGGCACGCCGATCACGAGTGCGACGATCAGGGCGATGCCGGCACCGCCGATGGTGTTCTGCGCGCCGTAGATCAGGCGCGAGAGCACGTCGCGGCCGGCCGAGTCGAAGCCGAGCGGGTGGCCGGCCTGCGGCCCCTCGAACGCGTGGATGAGGTCGGCCTGATTGGCGCCGAACGGCGCGATCCAGGGGGCGAGGATCGCCACGAGGATGACGACCAGCAGCACCACGGCCGAGACGACCGCGAGCGGACGTGAGAGCAGCGCCCGCCAGACGCCGACGGGGCGGGATGCCTCGGCCTGTGCCAGACCGTCGGTGAGGACTGCGGCATCCTGTGTCATGACACCCTCGCCTTCGGGAGCAGCGCGCCGATCGCGAGATCGACGAGCAGGTTGATGATGACGACGCCGATCGCGGTGAGCATGACCAGGCCCATGATGATCGGGATGTCGCCCTGCGACGTGTACTTGATGGTCATCGACCCGATGCCGGGCAGTCCGAAGATCTGCTCGACGATGACGGCGCCGCCCAGCAGGCCGACGAACTGCAGTCCGAGCACGGTGAGCGCAGGGGCCGAGGCGTTGCGCAGCACATGCCGGAAGAGGATGCGGCGGCGCGGCAGCCCGCGAGTGGTCAGGGTGCGGATGTAATCGGAGCGCGACACCTCGATGACCGACGAGCGCACCTGCTGCGCGACGCCGGCCACGGCCGCGAGCGACAGCGAGATCACCGGCAGGGTGATGGTCGACAGCCATCCGGTGAACGAGGTGCTGATCGGCGTGTAGCCGACGGCGGGGAACCAGCCGAGCTTCACCGCGAAGACGATCACGATCACGATCGTGACGAGGAAGCCGGGCAGCGCGTACCCGGCGACCGAGAACACCTGCACGAACGTGTCGATGCGGCCGCGGCGGGTGCCCGCCCAGACGCCCAGCAGGTAACCGAAGACGGCGGTGACCAGGGTCACGCCGATCATGAGGCTGAGGGTGACCGGCAGGCGGTTGCCGATGGCGACGGCGACGTTCTCGCTGGAGAACCACGAGCGGCCGAAGTCGCCCTGCACCGCGTGGACGAGCCAGTCGAAGAACTGCACGAGGATGGGCCGGTCGAGGCCCAGCTCGGCGTTCTTGGCGTCGATGGCCTGCGGGGTGGCCTGCATGCCGAGCAGCTGGCGGCCGACGTCTTGATTCGGGATCGACAGCAGCACGAACGTCAGCAGCGCGGTCACCAGCAGCAGGGCGATGCTGCTCAACAGCCGGCGGATGAGGAAGCCGAGCATGGGTGTTCTCTCCGGGTAGGGATCGCGGCGGGGCCCGGATCGGCCCCGCCGCGACGGCTCACTTGCTGAGCGAGTAGTTGTAGATGGACGGGACGGCCATGCCGGCCTGCGGCACGGCGGTGACGCCGGGCACCGTGACGAGCTTGTACGTCATCCGGTAGAAGGGCACGAACCACGCCTGCTCGACGATGCGCTCGTTCATCTTCTGGTACAGCTCGGCGGTCTGGTCCTCGGGCAGCGACCGCGCCTGGGTGGCGAGCTGGGTGACCTCGTCGTCCATGGTGCCGAAGAAGTTGAACGTGCCGGGTGCGATCAGCGTCGAGTAGACGATCCAGTCGTTCGACGACTGGCCCATGTTCATGACCATGCCCGAGAACTTCTTCTCGACGAAGATCTGCTTGAGGGCGGACGCCGAGTCCACATCGGCCCACGTCAGCTTCACGCCGACCTTCGCGAAGTCGGTCTGCAGGGCGCTCGCGATGTTGTCGGTGACGATCGAGGTCAGCCGCGGCAGCGTGAGCTCGAAGCCGTTCGGGTAGCCGGCGTCGGCGAGCAGCTGCTTCGCCTTCTCGGGGTCGTACGTGTAGTAGTCGTCGAGCGACTTCTCGTAGCCCTGGCTGTCGACGCCCCACACCTGGCTGGTGACCTGTCCGCGGCCGTCGCGCACGACCTTGAGCAGGGTCTCGCGGTCGAGCGCGTAGTTGAGCGCCTGGCGCACCTCCGGCTTGGCCAGCGCCGGCGTCAGCGCGCCGCCGCGGTCGAACAGCAGGATGCCCTGGAAGTCGAAGGGCACGTCCTGGAAGGCGAGGTCCTTGTCCTGCTCGGCGGCCAGCTGCTGGTCGGCCGTCTGCAGCAGCGCCGAGTCGATCTGGCCGGTCTTCAGGCCGTTGACGACGGCGTTCTCGTTGTCGAACACCTGCATCGTGACCGTCGAGAAGTCGGGGGCGTCGCCCCAGTAGCCCTTGCGCGCGTCGTACACCCAGGTGGTGCCGATCGCGGTCTTGTCCTTGTCGAGCACGTACGGGCCGGTGCCGTCGGGGGTGGTGACCAGCGCGTCCTTCTGGTCGAAGTCCGACGGGTTGGCCATGAGGCCCGCCGAGTCGGAGAGGTAGAACAGCAGGCCGGGGTTGGGCTGTTGGAGGGTGAGAGTGAGATGGGTGTCGTCGACGGCGTCCACCGTGATGCCGGCCAGGTTCGCGGCATCCGGTCCCCCGCTGTCACGGAACCGCTCGAGGTTCGCCTTCGCCGCCTTCGCGTCGAACGGGGTGCCGTCGTCGAAGGTCACACCGGTGCGCAGCGTCATGCTCAGCACCGTCTGGTCGTCGTTGTACGACCACTCGGTCGCCAGCATCGGCTTGTAGTCGCCGTCGGGCGTGCGCAGCACGAGCGTGTCGTACACCGCCTGGAAGAACGGCAGCGCGCTGCCGGTGGCGTCTTTCGGGTCCAGGCTCTGCGGCACGGTCATCGTCGCCAGGCGCAGGGTCTTGTCGTGGGTCGACGCGCTCGCATCGGCGCCGCCGCCCGCGCAGCCCGAGAGCAGCAGCACCGCTGCCACTGCGGCGCCGAGGGCGCCGAGAACTCTCTTGTTCATGTACAGACTCCGTTGTGTGTGTGGATTGCAGGCGCCCCGGGTCGAAGCGCGCGATCAGTATGCCACATTTTCTACCACTTGGTAACTTTTCTCCCGCGAGGTCGCACGGGATCTCGCGAGGTCGCACGGGATCTCGCGAGGTCGCGCCGCACCCGGTCGAGCACCACTCCGCGATGATGGGCAGCCCGGCTCAAGGCCGACGGTCCTCTGCGAGGGGCGACGGGGTCAGCGCAGGCGCGCGGTCGTCGCGCGCACCACGAGTTCGGTCGGCAGCTGCACGCGGGTGCGCTCGGGCTCCCGACCCTCGATGAACCCGAGCAGCATGCCGACGGCGGTCTCGCCGAGCTTCTGCATCCGCTGTCGTACGGTCGTCAGCGCCGGCGTGAACTGCGAGGCGTCCGGCACATCGTCGAAGCCGACGACCGACAGATCCTCCGGCACGTCGAGGCCGAGTTCGGCGGCGACGCGGATCACCGCGATCGCCGAGATGTCATTGGCGGCGAACACCGCGGTCGGCCGGTCGCTGCGCGACAGCACCGCCCGCGCCGCTTCGCGCACCGTGTCGTCGCGATAGCGCCCCACACCGATGAGTGCCGGGTCGACCAGGATGCCCGCCTCCCCCAGCGCCTTGCGGTACCCGGCCTCACGAGCGATCGACGAGCGCAGGTCCGGGCGCCCTGCGACGAAGCCGATGCGCGTGTGACCGAGCTGCGTGAGGTAGCGCACGGCCTGCAGCGCACCGCCGAAACTGTCGGATTCGACGACGGGCAGGTCTGCGGGCCCGGTATGCGGGTCGATGGCGACGACGGGCACGTCGGCCGTCACGTTCACCACCGACGGCGTGACCATGATCGCACCGTCGATGAGCGTGCCCGACAGGCGGCTGAGCGAGCGCCGCTCCCACCCGTCGCCGGGCGCCTCGCGCGCGCCGCTGTAGGCGAGCAGGTCGTAGCCCGTCTCGCGCAGACCGGTCGCGACGCCCTTGAGGATCTCGGCACTGAAGGGCTCGAAGTCCGCGACGAGCACGCCGATGACGCCGGTGCGCCGAGAGCGCATGCTGCTGGCGATCAGGCTCGATTCGTACCCCAGCTCACGCACGGCGGCGAGCACGCGCTCGACCGTCACCGGCGAGACCCCATACCGGCCGTTGACGGCCTTTGAGACGGTGGAGACGGAGACCCCCGCCGCCGCCGCCACATCATGGATCGTCGCGCGTCGCTGCATCGTCGTCAGCATAGATGAAAAACGTTTTCGAAAACGTTTGACACGTATTTGTTGTGCTGTGAAACTTTCCGAGTCCGGATCCCTCCCCGGGCAGGAGCGGCAAGGACCGACGCGACCTGCGCCCGGCCCCTGCGGCAACACAGCACACCCATGCGTGCCTCGATGCACGAGGCACCACTCAACGACGAGAGCAGGAATGACATGAAGGCCAAGAAGATCCTCGCCGGATCGGCTGTCCTCGTGGCGGGCGCCCTCGCGCTCAGCGCGTGCTCGGGCTCGAGCGGCGACTCGGGCGACAGCGGCGGCAACGTCGAGATGACGTTCTGGAACAACGCGAGCACCGGCCCCGGCAAGACGTACTGGAACGACACGATCAAGGACTTCGAAGACGCCAACCCGGGCGTGACGATCAAGGTCCAGTTCATCCAGAACGAAGACATGGACGGAAAGCTGCAGACCGCCCTGAACTCGGGCGCCGCGCCCGACATCTTCATGGCCCGCGGCGGCGGCAAGCTCGGCGACGTCGTGAAGGCCGGCCAGGTGCAGGACCTCACCGACAAGATCACCGATGAGACGAAGGCCGCACTCGGCGACGCCGTCTTCAAGGCGTTCACGGTCGATGACAAGATCTACGGCATGCCGGTCTCGGTTCTGCCCGGTGGTCTCTTCTACAGCGCGGACATGTTCAAGGCCGCCGGCATCACCGACACTCCGACGACGATGGATGAGCTGAACGCCGACATCGCCAAGCTCAAGGCCAACGGCTCCACCGCCGTCGCCGTCGGTGCGAAGGACGCCTGGCCCGCCGCGCACTGGTACTACTTCTTCGCGCTCCGCGAGTGCTCGGAGGACGTCATGAACCAGGCCGCGTCATCCCGCACCTTCTCCGACAGCTGCTGGCTGAAGGCCGGGCAGGACCTCGCCGACTTCGCCGCGACGAAGCCGTTCAACGAGGGCTTCCTCACCACCTCGGCGCAGCAGGGCGCCGGCTCGTCGGCGGGCATGCTCGCCAACCACAAGGCCGCCATGGAGCTCATGGGCGCCTGGGAGCCGGGCGTCGTGCAGTCGCTGACCCCCGATGAGAAGGCACTCGCCGACCTGTCGTGGTTCCCCTTCCCGTCGATCGACGGCGGCCAGGGCGACCCGAGTGCCATGATGGGCGGCGTCGACGGGTTCTCGTGCTCGATCAACGCCCCGAAGCAGTGCGCCGACTTCCTCAACTTCATCGTGCAGAAGAAGTACCAGGAGGGCTACGCAACCGCCTACGGAACCCTGCCCGCCAGCAAAGACGCGACCGACGTCGTCACCGACCCGTCGCTCAAGTCGGTGCTGAAGGCCTACGACGACGCGTCGTACGTGATGCTGTGGCTCGACACCATGTACGGCTCGAACGTCGGCAACGCGCTGAACGTCGCCGTCGTCAACATGCTCGCCGGCAAGGGAGACGCGCAGGCCATCGTCGACGCCGTCAACTCCGCCGCGGCCAAGTCGTAAGGCCCCGACCGATGGCATCCGTCACCATGAAGGCGACCCGCGTGGATGCCGCGCCCGCCGACCGGGCGGACGGAGAGAACACATCTCCGTCCGCCCGGCGGCGCCGCCGCGGCATCGGCTGGGCCGCCCGGATCGAACTCATCGTCCTCATCGCGCCCGCGCTGGTCGTCTTCCTCGCGTTCGTGATCTTTCCGGTCGCGATGGCCGCGTACTACGGCTTCTTCAGCTGGAACGGCTACGGCCCCGCCACCGACTTCGTCGGCCTGCGCAACTACGTCACGATCTTCACCGACCCGACCTTCCACGACGCGCTGTGGCACAACGGCGTCATCGTCGTGCTGTCGCTGGTCATCCAGGGGCCCGTCGCCCTCGGGCTCGCCCTGCTGCTGAACCGCAAGATGCGCGGGCAGTCGCTCATCCGGGTCCTCATCTTCATCCCCTACGTGATCGCCGAGGTCGTCGTGGGCATCGGCTGGAGCCTGATGCTGCAGACCGAGGGCGGCCTGAACGGCCTGCTCGAGAAGGTCGGGCTGGGCTCACTGGCCTCGGACTGGCTCGCCGATCCCAAGCTCGCGATCTGGTCGCTCGTGGGCATCCTCACCTGGAAGTACGTCGGCTTCGCCGTCATCCTCTTCCTCGCCGGCCTCCAGGGCATCCCCGAGGAGCTCTCCGAAGCCGCCGCGATCGACGGCGCCTCGTTCTGGCAGGTGCAGCGCCACATCGTGCTGCCACTGCTGGGGCCGACGATCCGCATCTGGGCGTTCCTGTCGATCATCGGCTCACTGCAGCTGTTCGACCTCGTCTACATCATCTGGGGCCAGTACGTCGCCTCGACCGCCGGCACGTCGACGATGGCGACCTACATGGTCGTCAACGGCCGCAACGCCGGCAGCTACGGGTACGGCAACGCCGTGGCCGTCGTCATGTTCGTCATCTCCCTGGTCATCGCGCTGCTCTACCAGCGCTTCGTGCTGCGCCGCGACACCGAGGGAGCACTCACCGGAGGGAAGAAGAGCCGATGACCGCCGTGACCTCAACCGCCGTCCGCCCCACGGCACCCCAGCGCCCCCGACGCCGCATCACGTGGAGCAAGCCGGTGATCTACTTCATCGCGCTGATCCTGGTGGCCGCGATGCTCGCGCCGGTCGCCTACATCGTGATCGGCGGGTTCCGCACGAACTCGGAGATCTCGCAGGATCCGGCGGGACTGCCCACCGTCTGGCATGTGTCGAACTACCTCGACGTGCTGAGCAGCGAGGTGTTCTGGCGCGAGGCGGGCAACTCCGTCATCGCGGCCGTGGCCACCACCCTTCTCGTCGTCGTGCTGGGTCTCATGGCCAGCTTCGCGCTCGCGCGGTACTCGTTCCGCGGTCGCGGGCTCATCTACACGCTGTTCACCGCGGGGCTGATGTTCCCGATCACCGTCGCGATCACGCCGCTCTACATCCTCGTTCGCTCGCTCGGTCTGATGAACTCGCTCGCCGGCGTCATCATCCCGCAGGTCGCCTTCGCCCTGCCGATGACGATCGTGATCCTCGTGCCGTTCCTGCAGGCGATCCCCGCTGAGCTGCAGGAGGCCGCCTCGATCGACGGATGCGGACGCCTGGGCTTCTTCTGGCGGATGGTGCTGCCTCTGTCGCGTCCCGGAGTGGTGACCGTCGGCATCCTCGCCTTCATCGCGAGTTGGAACAGCTACATGCTGCCGCTGTTCATCCTCAACGACGACACGTCGTTCACGCTGCCGCTGGGCGTGCAGGCGTTCTCATCGCAGTACTCGATGGACACCGCGAAGGTCCTCGCCTTCGTCTCGCTGTCGATGCTGCCCGCGCTGATCTTCTTCAGCATCTTCGAGCGCCGCATCGTCGGCGGCCTGACGGGGGCGGTCAAGGGATGAGCCCGACGGCATCCGAGCGCGTGCGCGGCATCCTCGCCGCGATGACGCTCGACGAGAAGATCGCGCAGCTCGTCGGATTCTGGGTCGATCAGGGCGATGACCTGGTCGCGCCCATGGCCGGTGAGATGGCGACCTCGACGCGTTACGACGAGGCCATCGTGCACGGCATCGGGCACCTGACGCGCGTCTACGGCACACGCCCCGTGGACCCGGTCGAGCGTGCGGCGTGGCTGTGGGAGCAGCAGCGCCGCCTGCGCACGCAGACCCGGCTCGGGATCCCCGCGATCGTCCACGAGGAGTGCCTGACGGGCCTCGCCGCCTGGCAGGCGGCCACATTCCCGACGCCGCTGGCCTGGGGGGCGTCGTTCGACCCCGATGCGGTCGCGCAGATGGCCGGAACGATCGGCGCCTCGATGCGGGAGCTCGGCATCCACCAGGGGCTCGCACCCGTGCTCGACGTGATCCGCGACCCTCGCTGGGGCCGCGTCGACGAGTGCATCGCCGAAGACCCATACGTGGTCGGCACGATCGGCACCGCTTACGTACGCGGACTGCAGGATGCCGGAGTCCACGCCACTCTGAAGCACTTCGTCGGCTACTCGGCGTCGCAGGCCGGCCGCAACCACGCACCCGTGCACGTGGGCACGCGAGAGCTCGCCGATGTGCTGCTGCCCCCCTTCGAAATGGCCGTGCGCGACGGCGGAGTGCGCTCGGTGATGAACTCGTATGCCGAGATCGACGGCCTGCCCGTGGCATCCACCCCCGCCTACCTCACCGGGATCCTGCGCGACGAGTGGGGCTTCGAGGGAGCCGTGGTCTCCGACTACTTCGCGGTCGCGTTCCTGCACACGATGCATGCAGTGGCCGTCGACCGCGGCGAGGCCGCGGCACTCGCCCTCGAGGCCGGCGTCGACGTCGAGCTGCCCACGGGTGACGCGTTCCTCGAGCTCGCCGACCGCATCGCCGACGGGCGCACCGATGAGACGCTCGTCGACCGGGCCGTCCTGCGCGTACTGGCGCAGAAGGAAGAGCTCGGCCTGCTCGACGACGACTTCGCCCAGCCGCCGACATCGGTCGACCTCGACTCTCCCGCGCATCGCGCCGCCGCCCGCGTGCTCGCCGAGCGATCGATCGTGCTGCTGCGCAACGACGGGGCCCTGCCGCTATCGACGACCGCGCGGCGCATCGCCGTGCTCGGGCCGAACGCCGCCGCCCCCGAGGCGCTCATGGGCTGCTACTCGTTCGCGAACCACGTGCTCGCACACCATCCCGAGACGCCGCTGGGCTTCGAGATCCCCTCCGTGCTCGACGCGTTGCGCGCAGAGCTCCCCGATGCGCGGCTCGTGCACGTCGCTGGCTGCGAGGTCGAGGGCGACGACCGGACGAGGGTGGATGCCGCGGCCGCTGCCGCAGCCGAGGCAGACGTCGCAGTGGTCGTCGTGGGTGATCGCGCGGGCTTGTTCGGGCGCGGAACCGTCGGCGAGGGCAATGACGTTGAGAGCCTCGACCTGCCCGGTGTGCAGCGCGAGCTCGTCGAGGCCACGATCGCGACCGGGACGCCCGTCGTGCTCGTGGTGCTGTCGGGGCGCCCGTACGCGCTCGACTGGGCGCTGCAGCGCGACGCGCCTGCGCCGGCTGCTGTCGTGCAGGCGTTCTTCCCCGGCGAAGAGGGCGGGCCGGCGATCGCCGGCGTGCTGTCGGGCCGGGTCAACCCCTCGGGGCGGCTGCCCGTGTCGCTGCCGCGCTCGGCGGGCGCGCAGCCGTACACCTACCTGCATCCGATCCTGGGCGGGCCGACCGAGGTGACCAGCGCCGACTCGACGCCGGCGGCGCCCTTCGGCTTCGGCCTGTCGTACGCGTCGTTCGCCCACGAAGCGCTGCAGGTCTCCGACGCGGTGCATGCAGGCGACGCGTTCACCGCGACCGTGCGGGTGACGAACACCGGCGACCGAAGCGGCGCCGACGTCGTGCAGCTGTACGCGCGAGACGTGTATGCGAGCGTCACGCGTCCGGTCGCTCAGCTGCTCGGATACCGGCGCGTCGAGCTCGAGCCGGGGGCGTCGGCCGACGTCACGTTCACCGTGCCCACGCAGCGTCTGGCGTTCACCGGGCGCGACGGCGTGCGCATCGTCGAGCCCGGCCACGTCGAGCTCTGGGTCGGACCGTCGTGCGAGGAGCACGAGACGAGCGCCGTGATCGAGATCACCGGCGACGTGCACCGCGTGACGCCCGGTGACCCGCGTCTCGTCGACGTCGCGGTATCGGAGATCACCACCGACGCGGCCCTGGTGCCGACGAAGTGACGCCGGCGCGACACGGTGCGCGCCACGGGCAGAGCCCAGGGCCGCGACCCGCCTGCGGCATCCCGTCTCAGTCGACGACGGTCACGGTGCTGCGCACCCCGTCGGTCACGATGACGACCTTCGCCGGCATGGCTCCACCGAGCTCGGAGACCGGGAAGGAGTACATCGTCGACGTGAGGTCGGCCGTGCACGCGGCCCCGCCCTTGCTGTCGGCGGCGAACGTGATCACCGGCACGGCAGCGCCGGCATCGATACCGGTCGGCGTCGGCCGGCAGGACGAGCTGCCCCACACCACGACGATGAGCGCATCCGCACCGTGTGCGAGGGCGAGCGGCGTGCCCATGTCTTCGGGCGCGATGCTCGCGATCGGCGCATCCGTCGGAAACGCCGTGACCCGCTCGTAGCTCACGCCCGCCGCCGAGCAGCCGGCAAGGGCGCCGGCGAGCGCCACCGTGCCCACCACGAGTCCGACGAGCCTGCGCATGCCGCCTCCGACCTTTGCGCCCACGATAGCCGCGTACGCTCCTTCTATGTACGTCCCCCACTTCAACCGGATCGAAGACCTCGACGCGGCGCGCGGGTTCGTGGCCGCGGCATCCGTCGCCACCCTCGTCACGACCGGACCCGACGGCGCACCCGACGCCACGCTGCTGCCGATCATGTGGCACGGCGATCGCGTCATCGCCCACTTCGCCCGGGCCAATGAGCACTGGAAGCGCATCGTCACCGGCGCGCCCGGCCTGTTCATCGTCTACGGGCCCGACGCGTACGTGACCCCGTCGTGGTACGCCGCCAAGGCCGAGCACGGCAAGGTCGTTCCGACGTGGAACTACTCCGCCGTGCAGCTGCGCGGCCCGGTGACCGTGCACGACGACGTCGAGTGGCTGCGGGATGCCGTGACCGCCCTCACCGACACGCACGAGACCCCGCGCGACGAGCCGTGGGCCGTGACCGATGCGCCCGAGAAGTACGTGAACGGCCAGCTGCGGGCGATCGTCGGAGTCGAGATGGCCGTGGAACACGTCGATGCGAAGGCGAAGTGGAGCCAGAACCGCTCCGACGCCGATCGGTCGGGAGTCGTCTCCGGCTTCGAGGCGGAGGGGCGGGGGGATGCCGCGGCCCGCGTCCGCGACGGCAGCCTCTGACCCGGCACCCCAGGTACCTGAACGAGCGCAGCGAGACGAAGGGCCGGACTCACCCGTCGACGCGCACGCCGAGGTGCTCGGCGAACAGGGGCGCCATGAGCACGGTCTGCTCGTGGCTGAGCGTCGCGCCGCGCATGCCCTCGATACCCGCGACCACGTGCATGTCGAGGCCGCGCAGGTCGACGTTCACCAGCCGGGCGCCGTCGAGCCGCAGCGTCTCGACCGTGCACTCGCCGAATGCGACGCGTGACAGCTGCGCACCCGACAGATCGAGCTCGTCGATCGTGCACCCGGTGAAGCGCACATCGCGCATGCGCGCGGCGCGCAGGTTGACGAAGCCGAGCTTGCTGCCCGAGACGACGACGTTCTGCCAGTCGGTGTCGTAGAGCTCCATCGATCCCATGCGCGAGCTGCGGATCTCGGCATCCCGCACCGTCGCCCGCGCCGCGGTGAACACCGGTGCGTTCATCCGCTCGATGCGCGTGGAGACGAACCGCGCCGCGCGCAGCTGCGTCTCGTGCGCGGTCACCCCGATCAGCTCGCACTCGTTGAACGAGAGGCCCGAGAGGTCGTCGCCCGAGATGTCGCCGCCGGTGAACCGGGTCGCGTCGACCATGCCGTGCGCCTCGAGGCGCGCGACGTCGCCGTCTTCGAGATCGTGCAGCTCGAGCGGATCGATGGACGGGGCGGCGAGTGCGGGCTTCTTCGACATCCGCTCGATCGTATCCGTGCGCTCCGACAGCGGACGACGAGCGGATGCCGCGGCCGGTCCGCGCGGGGCGAACGACCTCGCGAGATCATCCTTGTGCACGCCTTTGACGCCTCCGGGCGTGCACAAGGATGATCTCGCGTATCAGGGGTGGCGCGTTCGAGGAGTCGAATGGATGCCGCCGTCCCTCCAAAATGGTAGACTTTTACCATGTCCACTACCATCGATCCGGCCGGACGCCTCGTGGTGCCGAAGGCCGTGCGCGACGCGATGGGGCTGAAGCCCGGCGTGCCCATCGACATCGTGTACATCGATGGGCGCATTCAGATCGAGTTCGCACCGATCGACGCCACCGTCGACGCGTCGAACGGGCTCCCGGTGATCACGACGAGCGACGACGTCCCCCCGCTCACGAGCGAAGAAGTGCGTGCGACCCTGGAGACCACTCGACGATGACGCCCTCCTGCGACACCAGCGTGCTCGTCGCCGCGCTCGTGTCGTGGCATGAATCGCACGATGCCGCGCGCGAGGCGGTCGCCGACGTGCGTGTCGTGCCGGCGCATGTGCTGCTCGAGACGTACAGCGTCTTGACCCGCCTTCCGGCAGCACGACGAGTCGCACCTGTCGTCGCGGCAGCTGCGCTCGCGTCGCTGCCGTGGCGGCCGCTGTCGCTGAGCGCCACCGACCAGTCACAGCTCATCACCGAGCTCGCAGCCGCCGATGTCTCGGGCGGCGCGTCGTACGACGCACTCATCGCCGCGACAGCCCGCCGTCACGGTTTGACGCTGCTCTCCCTCGATCGGCGGGCACATCGAACGTACGACGCGCTCGGCGTCGACCACCGCCTCGTCTGACGCCGTCGCGCTCGAGCTCGCGAGGTCGCACCAGATCTCGCGAGAAGACATACGACCTCGCGAAAGAAGGTACGACCTCGCGAGGTCGCACAGGACCACGCGAGATCGCATGGCCCGCGAGCGCGGAGCACGACGCGCCCGGCTCAGCCCGGGCGCACCGGGCCGACGAGGGTCACCGGGTTCCACACGCCGGGGCGGTCGAACTCCGCGTACTCCACGTCGACCCCCGACGGCCCCACCGACGCCGTGCACAACAGCAGCGACTGGGTCGGGTATCCGTGCGCGTTGTTGTCGCGGATGATCGCCCGATCATCCGACGGGTCGAGCTGCGCGGTGCGGGCGAGCACCCGCATCCACTCGTCGGGGTCCGCGGCCGCGAACGCGTCGTGCCACGCCACGATGCGGGGCGAGCGCGCGTCGTCGAGGTCATGGTGCGCGATCATGTGCGTTCCCGGCGGCACGGTCAGCTCGGTGCGCACGACACCGTCCCAGGTGACCACGTGCACGCCCGAACGGTCGACGGTGACGAGGTTGAATCCCAGCACCGCGGGGGTGGGATGCGGCGGCCGCCCCGCGACCGCATCGAGAACGATCCCTCCCCGGGACACAGGCACGACCCCCGCGGGCACCGGCGGGCTCTCGCGGTTCAGCAGCACCGCGAGGCGGCCGGCCGCAGCATCCGCCGCCAACCACGCACCGCCCGCTCGCACATCGCGCACGCCGATCACGCCGGGGCGGTCGGGCCACCACTCTCCCAGCGGCTGCCACGGTCGCGCCGGGTCTTCATCGCGTACGGCGAGCATGCGCACGGGTTCGCCGGCGGCCGCCGGCACCCGGACGATCACCGTGCACACGGAGCACCCGCGCATGGGAGGATCGAGCCATGTTCGTGGTCGTGGGAGTGACCGGCGGCATCGCCGCGTACAAGTCCGTGCACCTGGTGCGCCTGCTCGTGAAGGCGGGTCATGAGGTGCACGTCATCCCCACCGCGGACGCGCTGCGGTTCGTCGGGCTGCCGACGTGGGAGGCCATCAGCCGCCACCCGGTGACCACGAGCGTGCACGACGATGTTCCGCAGGTGCGCCACGTCGCACTCGGACGCCAGGCCGACCTGGTCATCGTCGCTCCCGCCACGGCTGACTCCCTCGCGAAGATGGCCGCCGGACTCGCCGGCGACCTGCTGGGAACCACCCTACTTGCGACGACCGCACCGGTCGTCGTCGCGCCCGCCATGCACACGGAGATGTGGCGGCATCCGGCCACGCAGGCCAACATCGCGACCCTCGCCGAGCGCGGGGTGCAGATCGCAGGGCCCGCCGACGGCGAGCTGACCGGCGGCGACTCGGGCCCCGGCCGCATGCTCGAGCCCGAAGAGATCGTGGCGAAGGCGCTGGCCGTGGTGCACCCGGCCGACCTCGACGGGCTGCGCGTCGTCGTCTCCACCGGCGGCACGCGCGAACCCATCGACCCGGTGCGCTTCATCGGCAACCGGTCGAGCGGGCGGCAGGGCGTGGCGCTGGCTCGCGCGGCCGCCGACCGCGGCGCGGACGTGACGCTCGTGGCCGCGCACACCGACGACGGCGTGCTGGCCGATGCCGCAGGCCTGCCGGTCGTGCGGGCGACGACGGCCGCCGACCTGCTGACCGAGATGGTGGATGCCGCGGCCGACGCCGACGTCGTGATCATGGCCGCGGCGGTCGCCGACTATCGGCCCGCGTCGACCTCCGACGGGAAGCTGACGAAGGAGGGCTCGCGGCGCAAGGGCCGGTCGCTCGAGCTCGTCGAGACCGAGGATGTGCTCGCGACCCTCGCCGCTCGCCGGAGCGACGGGCAGACGCTCGTCGGCTTCGCCGCCGAGACCTCGCGCGGCGACGAGCTGCTCGCACGCGGGCGCCGCAAGCTCGAGCGCAAGGGCGCCGACCTGCTCGTGGTCAACGAGGTGGGCTGGGAGAAGGGGTTCGAGGCGAGCGCGAACGAGGTGGTCGTGCTGGGCCGCGGCGGGCATGTCGTGGCCGAGGCCGCCGGCACCAAGCGCGCGGTCGCCGACGTCGTGTGGGACGCGGTGCTCGCCGCGCGGGCCGCCGCGCGCTGACCACGCCGCGCGGGCTCGCCGCCGCGCGCTCTGGACCCGCGGCATCCACGCGGTATCAGCGACCGCGCGCAACGCCTCTCTCCTCAGAGGGAGGTCACCATGAGCGCCCCGATCACGCCGAAGAACATCGTCATCTGCCTCGACGGCACGAGCAACGAGCTCGATCACCATCCGACGAACGCCGCGAAGGTGTTCATGATGCTCGACCTCGACGACCCCGCGAAGCAGATCGCCTACTACGACCCGGGCGTCGGCACGCTGCCGTCGGCCACCGCACACGGCTGGATCGAGCGCCGTCTCTCCGAGCTGTGCGGCCTGGCGTTCGGCTTCGGCATGCGCACCAAGGTGAGCCGCGCCTACGGCTGGCTCGTCGAGCGCTACCGGCCCGGCGACCGCATCTACATCTTCGGATTCAGCCGCGGCGCCTACACGGCCCGCGCCCTGGCCGCGCTCCTGGCCCGGCCGGGGCTGCTGCGCAGCGGATCCGAGCACCTCGTCGACTACGCCGTCGCGCAGTACGTGAAGCCCGCCGGCACCCGCAAGGCGGTCGCGAAGCGCGCCGAAGAGGCGAAGGCGTTCGCCGACGCACTGTGCTGGGGCACCGCGGGCGAACCCATCTCGGGCGCGACCGGCGGGTTCGCGTCATCCACTCCCGACGATCTGGCCCGCGACATCCACGCGATCCCCGTCGAATACCTCGGCCTGTGGGACACCGTCGAGGCCTGGTTCGCGGGGCTCGGCAGCCTCGACTGGCCCGACACCGCGTCGCTGTGGAACGTGCGTCGCATCCGCCATGCGGTGTCGATCGACGAGGCGCGCCGGCCGTTCCGCTACCTGCCGATCGAGTGCCGCGCCGACTGCGAAGAGGTGTGGTTCCCCGGCGTGCACTGCGATGTGGGCGGCACCTTCGAGAATCACGAGCTCGCCACGATCGCACTCAAGTGGGTGTTCGACGGCATCTGCGGATCGCTCCTACTACGCGACGAGCAGACCGCCGCGATCTACCACCGGTACTGCGGCGTCGAGCGCGCCTGGGCGGATTCGGGCCCCGTGCACGCGAACGGCTGGGCCTGGAACCTGCTGCTGCCGCTGCACCGGCAGATCCCCGATCACGCCGTGCTGCACGCCTCGGTGCGCGAGCGTCGGGCGGCGACGCCGTCGTACCTGCCGTCGCTCGCGCGGGCGACGGCCTCGGATCGCTGGACCGATGATGAATGGTGGATGCCGCGGGTCGCGGCATCCACTCCCCCACCGGCACCCGTGCCGGTGTGAACATCGTCCGTTCGTGTCGATCCGTTTCCGCCCGCGCCGCATGTTGTCGTATCGTCGTTCGGGATGGATGGTTTCACAGCTGAGGATCCGGATGTTCTGATCGCCCGGGTGCAGGATCAGGTTGCGGCGGCGCAGCAGCGTGCGCAGGCCGCGCAGCAGATGCGGGCGCAGGTCGAGGCGGTCCGTGGCACCGCGTACTCGCAACGCCGGGAACTGTCGGTCACCGTCGACGCGTCGGGGCGGCTGGTGGATGTGGAGTTGTCGGATGCCGCGCTGGACCTGCGGGCACGGGATCTGTCACGCCTGATCATCACCACCGCGCAGGCCGCGTCCCGCGATGCCGGGCAGCAGGCGGTGGGTCTGGCCGCGGCCGCGTTCGGGGAGGACTCCCCGGTGGTCGCACGGCTGCGTGACGAGGTGACCGCCCGCACCGGCGTCCCGGACGAGGAACGGTAACCGGTGGCCGGTCAGATCACGATCGATCAGGACCTGATCATCGCCCACGCCGCACGCGTGCGACAGGTCTCCGCCGACGTGCAGACCGCACGGGACGCCGCCTCGGCCACCAGCATGTCCGGGGGCGCGTTCGGGATCCTGTGCGCGTTCCTGGTAGGCCCTGCCACCCTGGTCGCTACCGCCGCCTCCGCGGCGATCGGCTCCGCGCAGGGCCTGGTCGACCGGTCCGCCACAGAGATCCGCGGGGTCGGCGACGACATGGCCGCGTTCGAAGAGGAACTGGCTGCCTCCATCCGGCAGATCGAGGGGGCCCTGGGCTGATGGCCAACCCGCTGGTGGCCACCGCGCAGGACCACACCTCCCCGTTCGCGGGCACCCTGCTCCTGGAAGACGGCGCCGACCTGGTCGGTGCGATCAA
>NZ_JBEGDC010000009.1:0-5145 GCF_040196215.1 Microbacterium sp. KR10-403
AAAAATGTTCGGCGGTGTCCTACTCTCCCACAGGGTCCCCCCTGCAGTACCATCGGCGCTGAGAAGCTTAGCTTCCGGGTTCGGAATGTGACCGGGCGTTTCCTTCTCGCTATGGCCGCCGAAACTCTATGGATATGTCAATCTGTTCTCGACCGCACATCGAGAACCACAAAGTGGACGCGAACATCATCGCAGAAGCGATGGAAAGTGTTATCAAGTCATCGGCTTATTAGTACCGGTCAGCTCCACACGTTACCGTGCTTCCACATCCGGCCTATCAACCCAGTAGTCTAGCTGGGAGCCTCTCGGGCACAAGGCCCATGGAAGTCTCATCTCGAGGCCGGCTTCCCGCTTAGATGCTTTCAGCGGTTATCCATCCCGAACGTAGCTAATCAGCGGTGCTCCTGGCGGAACAACTGACACACCAGAGGTTCGTCCAACCCGGTCCTCTCGTACTAGGGTCAGATCCTCTCAAACTTCCTACGCGCGCAGCGGATAGGGACCGAACTGTCTCACGACGTTCTAAACCCAGCTCGCGTACCGCTTTAATGGGCGAACAGCCCAACCCTTGGGACCTACTCCAGCCCCAGGATGCGACGAGCCGACATCGAGGTGCCAAACCATGCCGTCGATATGGACTCTTGGGCAAGATCAGCCTGTTATCCCCGAGGTACCTTTTATCCGTTGAGCGACAGCGCTTCCACAAGCCACTGCCGGATCACTAGTCCCGACTTTCGTCCCTGCTCGACCTGTCAGTCTCACAGTCAAGCTCCCTTGTGCACTTACACTCGCCACCTGATTGCCAACCAGGTTGAGGGAACCTTTGGGCGCCTCCGTTACTCTTTAGGAGGCAACCGCCCCAGTTAAACTACCCACCAGGCACTGTCCCTGAACCGGATCACGGTCCGAAGTTAGACATCCAGAGTGACCAGAGTGGTATTTCAACAATGACTCCACCCGAACTGGCGTCCGGGCTTCACAGTCTCCCACCTATCCTACACAAGCCACACCGAATACCAATACCAAGCTGTAGTAAAGGTCACGGGGTCTTTCCGTCCTGCTGCGCGTAACGAGCATCTTTACTCGTAATGCAATTTCGCCGAGTTCGTGGTTGAGACAGTTGGGAAGTCGTTACGCCATTCGTGCAGGTCGGAACTTACCCGACAAGGAATTTCGCTACCTTAGGATGGTTATAGTTACCACCGCCGTTTACTGGGGCTTAAATTCGCAGCTTCGCCGTAAGGCTGACCGCTCCTCTTAACCTTCCAGCACCGGGCAGGCGTCAGTCCGTATACATCGTCTTGCGACTTGGCACGGACCTGTGTTTTTAGTAAACAGTCGCTACCCACTGGTCTCTGCGGCCACCACACCCTTTCGGTGTAAAACCTAATAAGTGGATGGCCCCCCTTCTCCCGAAGTTACGGGGGCATTTTGCCGAGTTCCTTAACCACGATTCTCTCGATCTCCTTGGTATTCTCTACCTGACCACCTGAGTCGGTTTGGGGTACGGGCGGCTAGAACCTCGCGTCGATGCTTTTCTTGGCAGCAGAGGATCACCCACTTTTCATCCGCATCGTGTCTCACCCTTATATGACTCCCGGATTTGCCTAGGAGTCGGGCTACGCACTTGCACCAGGACAACCATCGCCTGGCTTGGGCTACCTTCCTGCGTCACACCTGTTAATACGCTAGCCGCACCAGCATGGGGTCGAGCGTTCACCAGAACACCATCACCCCGAAGGGATCAGGCACATCCTGGCTAGGACTCTTAGCACCACTGGATTGACTGGGGCGGTTCTTCGCCGGTACGGGAATATCAACCCGTTGTCCATCGACTACGCCTGTCGGCCTCGCCTTAGGTCCCGACTTACCCAGGGAAGATGAGCTTGACCCTGGAACCCTTGGTCTTCCGGAGGACGTGTTTCTCACACGTCTTTCGCTACTCATGCCTGCATTCTCACTCGTGTGCCGTCCACGGCTGGGTCACCCCGCCGCTTCACCCGGCACACGACGCTCTCCTACCCATCCACACGACTGGACCACGAAGGCCTATCGCAAAGTGTGAATGCCACATCTTCGGTGGCGTGCTTGAGCCCCGTTACATTGTCGGCGCGGAATCACTTGACCAGTGAGCTATTACGCACTCTTTCAAGGGTGGCTGCTTCTAAGCCAACCTCCTGGTTGTCAAGGCAACTCCACATCCTTTCCCACTTAGCACGCGCTTAGGGACCTTAGATGGTGGTCTGGGTTGTTTCCCTCTCGACGATGAAGCTTATCCCCCACCGTCTCACTGCTGCGCTCTCACTTACCGGCATTCGGAGTTTGGCTGACGTCAGTAACCTGGTCGGGCCCATCGGCCATCCAGTAGCTCTACCTCCGGCAAGAAACACGCAACGCTGCACCTAAATGCATTTCGGAGAGAACCAGCTATCACGAAGTTTGATTGGCCTTTCACCCCTATCCACAGCTCATCCCCTCAGTTTTCAACCTAAGTGGGTTCGGCCCTCCACGACGTCTTACCGTCGCTTCAGCCTGGCCATGGATAGATCACTTCGCTTCGGGTCTAGGACACGCGACTGAACGCCCTATTCAGACTCGCTTTCGCTACGGCTACCCCACACGGGTTAACCTCGCCACGTATCGCTAACTCGCAGGCTCATTCTTCAAAAGGCACGCTGTCACCCCTGCTAAGGAGGCTCCAACGGTTTGTAAGCAAACGGTTTCAGGTACTATTTCACTCCCCTCCCGGGGTACTTTTCACCTTTCCCTCACGGTACTTGTCCGCTATCGGTCATCTGGGAGTATTCAGGCTTATCAGGTGGTCCTGACAGATTCACACGGGATTTCTCGGGCCCCGTGCTACTCGGGATACTCTCCACGCCAAGAACACGCATTTCGGCTACAGGGCTATCACCTGCTACGGCCCGCCTTTCCAGACGATTCGCCTATACGCTCTTGTCACGCCGACTGTCCGGCAGAACAGTCAAGAAAGTCCCACAACCCCCAACATGCAACGCCCGCCGGCTATCACACACGCTGGGTTTAGCCTCTTCCGGTTTCGCTCGCCACTACTCACGGAATCACTGTTGTTTTCTCTTCCTGTGGGTACTGAGATGTTTCACTTCCCCACGTTCCCTCTACCCGCCCTATACATTCAGGCGGGAGTCACCAGGTCGGCACGCCGCCTGGCGGGGTTTCCCCATTCGGAAATCCTCGGATCAAAACTCGCTTACCAATTCCCCGAGGCTTATCGCAGATTGCCACGTCCTTCTTCGGCTCCAGATGCCAAGGCATCCACCGTTTGCTCTTAAAGACTTGAAATCACATGAGCACGACCCACAACAAAAAGCTGTGAGCCGAAAAAATCATCTATTCTTTAAGATGCTCGCGTCCACTGTGTAGTTCTCAACGTACGGGCGGTACCTGCCCGGCCACCCCCAAAAGGGAAACCAGAACAGGTCCAAAGGGAAGAACACGCCACCCGAAGGCGACAGGCCCGGTCCCTCAGGACCCAACAGCGTGCAGACACCGGCACCGCCGGCCCCACCCCTCCAACTGCCGAAGCAGCGTACTAAGCAGAACCCTTGGTTCCGGCATCATGTCAAATGTTCCACCCATGAGCCCCGACCACACACATTCGGTGTGGAACCGGGTACTGGAGCACCCCACCAAAGGCGAGGCACTCAGTTGCTCCTTAGAAAGGAGGTGATCCAGCCGCACCTTCCGGTACGGCTACCTTGTTACGACTTAGTCCTAATTACCGATCCCACCTTCGACGGCTCCCTCCACAAGGGTTGGGCCACCGGCTTCAGGTGTTACCGACTTTCATGACTTGACGGGCGGTGTGTACAAGACCCGGGAACGTATTCACCGCAGCGTTGCTGATCTGCGATTACTAGCGACTCCGACTTCACGTAGTCGAGTTGCAGACTACGATCCGAACTGGGACCGGCTTTTTGGGATTCGCTCCACCTCACGGTATCGCAGCCCTTTGTACCGGCCATTGTAGCATGCGTGAAGCCCAAGACATAAGGGGCATGATGATTTGACGTCATCCCCACCTTCCTCCGAGTTGACCCCGGCAGTATCCCCTGAGTTCCCACCATTACGTGCTGGCAACAGAGAACGAGGGTTGCGCTCGTTGCGGGACTTAACCCAACATCTCACGACACGAGCTGACGACAACCATGCACCACCTGTACACCGACCACAAGGGGGCGACCATCTCTGGCCGTTTCCGGTGTATGTCAAGCCTTGGTAAGGTTCTTCGCGTTGCATCGAATTAATCCGCATGCTCCGCCGCTTGTGCGGGTCCCCGTCAATTCCTTTGAGTTTTAGCCTTGCGGCCGTACTCCCCAGGCGGGGAACTTAATGCGTTAGCTGCGTCACGGAATCCGTGGAAAGGACCCCACAACTAGTTCCCACCGTTTACGGGGTGGACTACCAGGGTATCTAAGCCTGTTTGCTCCCCACCCTTTCGCTCCTCAGCGTCAGTTACGGCCCAGAGATCTGCCTTCGCCATCGGTGTTCCTCCTGATATCTGCGCATTCCACCGCTACACCAGGAATTCCAATCTCCCCTACCGCACTCTAGTCTGCCCGTACCCACTGCAGACCCGAAGTTGAGCCTCGGGATTTCACAGCAGACGCGACAAACCGCCTACGAGCTCTTTACGCCCAATAATTCCGGATAACGCTTGCACCCTACGTATTACCGCGGCTGCTGGCACGTAGTTAGCCGGTGCTTTTTCTGCAGGTACCGTCACCCGAAGGCTTCTTCCCTGCCAAAAGAGGTTTACAACCCGAAGGCCGTCATCCCCCACGCGGCGTTGCTGCATCAGGCTTGCGCCCATTGTGCAATATTCCCCACTGCTGCCTCCCGTAGGAGTCTGGGCCGTGTCTCAGTCCCAGTGTGGCCGGTCACCCTCTCAGGCCGGCTACCCGTCGACGCCTTGGTGAGCCATTACCTCACCAACAAGCTGATAGGCCGTGAGCCCATCCCAAACCGAAAAATCTTTCCAACAACAGACCATGCGGCCATTGCTCATATCCAGTATTAGACGCCGTTTCCAGCGCTTATCCCAGAGTCCGGGGCAGGTTGCTCACGTGTTACTCACCCGTTCGCCACTAATCCACCCAGCAAGCT
>NZ_JBEGDC010000010.1:0-3763 GCF_040196215.1 Microbacterium sp. KR10-403
GCGATGCGTGACGGCGAGGAGCCGACGTGGGCGCTGCCGATCGATCTGCCCGATGACGGGACCGGTGCATTCACCCGCACGTGGCCGTACTACGGGTTTCCGACGATGGAGGACTGCCTCGCAGAGGTAGAGGACGAGGGCGTGGAGGTCTTCTTCGACCCGTACATCTCGTCTGGTTCTCTGCGGTTCCAGACCCGGGTGGGGAACCCGGTCAAGTACGGCGGGTTCGAGCTGCCGGTGACGGTCCCGGAGTCTGCGGTGACGGGGCTGCATGTGAAGGAAGACGGCAGCAGCCAGCTGACCGGTGTGATCTATGCCGGCAACGGGACGGATGTCGACCAGCTGACCGCGTATGCGGGGCATGGTCCGTACACGATCCCGATTCGTGACGCGTACCGGGCGGCGAAGGACATCAAGTCGACCGCGCAGCTGCAGCGGATCGCGGACGCGGACCTCGCCGCGCACTACTCCCCGGTGGTGCAGTGGAGCTTCGGTGTGCGGCTGGATGACACGGTCACGGCCGCGATGGTCAAGCCGGGCCGGGTGCTGCACATGCACGTGAACGGTGACGAGTGGATCCCTGACGGGCTGGTCGATCAGAGGGTCATCGGCTTGTCGGGTGATCTGACACAGAACGTGACGTTGGAGGTGCAGGCGAATGGTTGACGACCTGTCGAACGTCTTCAAGTCGCTGAAGGACATGCAGCGGCGTATCCGCCGGCTCGAGTCCACGCTGATGCTGCAGAACGCGGCGATCAGCGAGGGTGGCCTGCGGGTGATCTCTTCGGACCCGGGTCTGGTCGTCGAGGGCCTGCTGCAGGTGACGGGTATTGAGCTGATCGACGGCCAGTTGAAGATCACCGGCACCCTGTCGACCACGGGGGATACGGACATCGGCGGCGATGTGACGATCTCCGGGGACACGGATGTCACCGGGAAGTTGAACGTCACCGGGGATACGACCCTCGGCGGCGACACGGAGATCACCGGCGACGTGTCGTTGAAGTCTGATCTTGATGTTGCGTCCGGCGGGAAGATCACCGTCGGCGACATGACGTTCGAGATCGACGGCGGTGTCGGGAAGATCACGATGGGCGGTGCGTCGATCTACGTCGCGTCCGGTGTGGTGCAGATCATCCCTGCGACTGGTCCGGGCCTGTCGCTCGGTGGCGCGCAGGGGGCGCGCCTGTTCCCGCTGGACACGACCGACGCTGCCACGCACCCGGCGAACGTGTGGATGAACCCGACCGGGCAGATGTACCGGACCGTCTGAGTCACTTCGACGCGACGGTCGGGCACACGAGGTGCAGGTGCTCGATCACCTGCTGGTTGTTCCAGGCGTCGTCGGCGTTGTCGATGGGCATGGTGCGCACCTGGTCGGGGGCCAGGTAGATACGGAGTGCGGAGCAGCCGATCGCGCCGAGCTTGAGCGTGTCGTACCGGTCCGGCGGGGTGCCGTGCCAGGCATCGTGCACGGCGGCGACGAACTCGTCGTCACCGGTCGGCGGGGTGGTCGCCGCGCACCCGGCCAGCAGGAGCATGCCTGCGAGTAGCGCGAGAGCCACGGCTCTCATGAGTGCTCTTTGACGTCGTCGAAGACGAGGCGGCGCAGCCGACCGGATGCGGTCTCGCCGTTCTCTTGCGCGATGCGCTCGAACGCAGCCCAGGTCTCGTTGTCGATGCGGACTTTCCGGATAGGCGTTTCTGTCATGGCCACAGCGTAGACCCGATAGGGCCACAGATACAAGGGGGTCTGATGACCACGTACTCGTATACCGGCAAGCTCACCGACTTCGGTGAGGCGCCGTTCGCTTCCGCGATCCCGCGGCTGTGGGTCGCGCCGGAGGGGGACGCGTTCGCGCCGGGCGGGCCGGCGGCGGCCAGACGCATCCCGGTGACGGTCGCCTCTGACGGGTCGTTCTCGGTGGCGCTGGTCGCGTCGGCAGATCTGCTGCCACCGACCCGGTACGCGCTGCGGTGCGAGTGGCTGACCGCGGACGCGTCCGGGCAGGAGGTCCTGGCCGGGTGGGCGGAGTGGGTGTTCACCGCGGCGATCGGCGGCGGCCCGATCTCGACGATGCCGAATCTTCCGATCACGCGCGTCTGGTACGCGACGACAGCGCCCCCGGTCAACCGGTCGGGGATCTATTGGGTGCACCCGACCACGGGTGACGTCAGAGAGTGGGTGGACTGATGGCCTGGGAGCTCATCGACAATATCCGTGGCCCGAAGGGCGACAAGGGCGACACCGGCACGATCGGGTCGGTGTCGGTTGCGACACTTCCCGCGGGCACGCCGGCGACGGTCGCGATGACGGGGAGCGTGGACAAGCACGTCCACTTCGAGATCCCGCAGGGCGCGCAGGGCATCCAGGGTCTGCCGGGCACGCTCTCGTCGGCGTCGGCGGAGTCGGTGCCGGCGGAGGACGCGGCCGAGGTCATCATGTCGGGCACGACCGAGGTCAAGCATGCGCACTTCAAGATCCCGCGCGGCCTGCCCGGTGTGAACGCGATCGAGAACGACGACGCGGTCGCCGCGTATGTGGCCGCGGTGGACTCCGCGACCCGTGCGGCGGTCGACGAGGCCGGGAAGGGCCTGTTCCCGGTGTACCGGCTGTGGGACGGGTCCGCGTACCCTGACCGGGTTGCGGGGGCGGCGAACCTGTTCTTCGGCCCGGTGGACCCGGGGCTGCAGATGGATCCGGCGACGGACTTCTGGGCGTTGTCGAACGCGACGAACCTCGACACGGTCATCGCGCAGATGCTGAACACCGGGTCGGCCCTGAACCGGGCGGTGCGCACCGCGGGGGCGGTGGTCGACTTCATCCCCGCCGAAGCGTTCGTCGCGGTCAACGCGTCACCGGCGGCATCCGGATACCTGGCCACGTCCGCGGTGCCGGTGCTCACCTTCCCTGCCGGTGTGAACCGGACCATGGGCGCCGTGGCGGTCACCCGCCCCGGGGTCACCAGTGTCAGGTTCCGTACCGTGTGGGCGACCGATGATGTCGCGACCGGGACGGTGCTGTGGCGGGTGCAGGCGTCGCAGGTGACGGACGGTGCAGCGTTCCGCACCGGGGAAGTGCAGTCCGATGTGACCGCGACCGCCCCCACCGCCGCGAACCAGGCGACGATCTCCACCCATACGACCGCTGTCGCGGTCTCGGCCACCGGCGGGCCGCTGCTTGTGCGGCTGTCGCGTATCGGCGGGACGGATACGTGCACGTCCCCGGCCGGGTTCGTGGGCATGCTCATGGAGTACGTGCCGTGAGCTTCCTGACTGCGGAGCAGGCGCGCACTGTCACCCAGCCGACGAAGTTCGGCACCCGCGACATCGTCTTCACCGGCGGGCGGGTCTCGACGCTGCAGAGCATGATCAGCGCGGGCCTGCCGGCGAGCATGGCCGACAAGTGGGCGGGGATCCTCACCGTCGACAACACGTACACCCCGCAGGGCCCGCTGGACCCCTGGTACTTCCCCGGCCACTACGTCGACGACGCCGCAAACGACGAGGTCGTCGCGTTCGTCCGTGCGGATGTGGAGAAGGCCGTCGACCTCGCGATCCGGTGGAAGGTGGCCGGCGACCCGGACGACGCGGCCGCAGTGGTGCGCATCCTCACCCCGTGGACCACGATCCAGACGATCACCGACGACGGAGAGTCGCGGCTGAACTGGTCGAACAAGTGGCCCATGTTCTTGCAGGCGGCGATGCTGGTGCGCGACTCGGACGCGTATACGGAAGAGTTCGACACGGCCATGCGGGCGAT